>JAKAXK010000170.1 GCA_021827145.1 Pseudomonadota bacterium | reverse complement strand
CGTTCCCAGTCGGTGATGACACGGTTCGATGTGATGAGCGTGCTGAGTCGACGCTTGTAGCGCCGGTGCACGAGGGCCTGGAGTTGATCCGCGGTGTCGGCGCCCATCCGGCGCGTCAGGAACAGGTCATCCAGGATCAGGAGGTCGGCATCGCAGGCGGCCTGCCAGAGGCGGTGGCGTGCAGGGCCTTCGCTCACCACAAGCTCTGCGAGGAAGGTGTCGGCCTCGGCGTACAGCACCCGGTAGCCCGCGCGCACCGCGGCCTAGGTCGCGGTCTCGCGGATGAGTTCGCGGTGTTGCGTGAGCGTGGGGGAAGCCGCAGGGGCCCCGTCCGACTGAGTCTGCGCCTCCATCGCCTGGAGGACCGCCGCGAGCCGCGGCTCGGCTATCGCCTGGACGGCCTTGTAGGTGCCCGTGCCCGCTCGATGGCCATCGCGCAGGCCTGCTCGAGGAGGGTGGCGGGGTAGCGCCGACGCAGGCCGACGATGCCCCATAAGGTGCGCTGTCCCGGGCGCCCGCGGCGCTCGAAGAGCGCCTGGCAGAGGGCGTGCGTGGAGGGGCCGATGGCTTGGGCCTGGGCCAGGATCCGGTGCGTCTGACGCGAGGGATTGAACAATCGCTCGGCGTCCGGCAGTTGCCCCGCGCCTTGATGGGTCGCGCGCGGATACCGGCGGATGAGGCCCAGGGTCTTGACGTCGCGGATCTCGATCTCGTGGGCGGTGACACGCACGAGCACGAGAGTGCCGATCGGCGCCGGACGCGCCGCATACCACGCGCCCGCAACCTGCACCGTGGTGTCGTCCTGCACCGTGCGGGTGCCCTCGCTGAAGTACCGGAAGCCTGTCAGCGGCAGGGGCTTCAGATGCGGCCGCTCCTCCTCGAACATCTCCCGGATCTGGCGCTTGGTGCGATCGGAGTGCGTTGCGAAGCCCAGGTCTCCTCCCAGTGCGCGAGGAACGCGTTCTGCTCGTCCAGGGACTCGAAGCGCCGGCCCTTGAGGGCGGTGGACTGGGTATGCTGGATGGCGTTTTCCACGGTGCCCTTGCGATTGGGATCCCGCACCCGTGCCGGGTCGGCGACCACCCCGTAGTGGGCGAGCATCGCGGCATACAGCCGGTTCAGCTCCGGTTCGTAGGTATCGGGTTTTATCACGCCTTCCCGCAAATTGTCGAGGACCACAGAGCAGCAGGAGCCACCGAAGGCGCGCCAGGCCTCCTCGTGCAGCCGCGCCCAGGCCTCGGTGCTCGACTTCCAGACCACGCGGCGAAACGAGCGGCGCGAGTATTTGAGCGTCATCACAAAGAGCCGCGGGCGGCGATACCGCCCGCTGACCGGGTCGCGCGTCAGCGCCCCCTCGCCGTAATCGACCCGGGGCCCCTCAGCGGGGCGAAACTCCAGCCGGTCGAAGGCCTCCGGCGCCTTATGCTTCAGGGGCCGGCAGAAGCGCTTGACGCTGTTATAGCGGTGGCTAAAACCGAAGGGCTCGACCAACTCCTGGTAGATCGCCATCGCGTTGCGCCCAAGACGCACCTGCGCCTCGATCCAGGCGCGATGGTTCTCGCAGGCCGAACGGGCGAGGGACGCCACGGGTTCGACGGCGCAATCGCCCCCCATCGCCGGTGGCCGGGGTGGGGGATTTTGCCCCCCCCTCGCCGGTGGCCATGGGGGATTTTGCCGGGGGCTTGGTTGCAGCCTGGGCGATTCGGCGGATCGTTTTGCGATCGACGCCGAGCTTGCGCGCGATCTCGTGTTGCGAGATCTGGCGCTCCAAGAGCGCCAGAACCGCTTGCCTTTGCTGTGGTTTCAAGACATTCACCTCCCTACCCCTTCTCTGATAATCGGCCAAGGGGCGATGATATTCTGTCGCGATGCGTGCGCCTACGACAACGGATTCGTGACTCTGACGCTCTCCAGATGGGGGATTTTCAGGTGGCCACAGCTGGGGGAGTTTGGGTGGCCGTTGGGGCAACGAGACCTGGCGGCGTGACTCACCCGCTGGCGGACGAAGTACCCGAAGCTCACCAACGGGGTCGAGGACCCTATCGGCGAGACGCCGACCTTCTACCGCCTGCCTCGGGCGCACCACAAGCATCTCAAATCGACCAACATGCTGGAACGGATGAACGAGGAGATCAAGCGCCGCACCCGAGTGGTACGGATCTTCCCGAACACTGAATCTTGCCTGCGCCTGGTCCGGGCGCTCTGTGTCGAGACCCATGAGACCTATCTTTACGACAACCGCTATCTCGACATGGAGTTGCTCGCTGAGCTGCGTTGCGAACGGCTCCGACAGGCGGCCTGATGAAACCCTCCCTCATACCAGGAAGGAATTTGCACAACTTGACGGACACAACCTCGGACCTTATCTGAGGCGCGCAATAGATATCGAGAGAGGTGGAAGTCTGGCCTGGCGGGGAAACGGTTGACAACGCCTTCTTCAGCCGGGGATTTCGCCATGAAGGTACAACACCGACAGGCTTTACATCGCGTTGTGCCCCGCGGATATCGCAGCAACAAGGGATTTCGAGGAAAACATGCCGCTGGGCATGGATAGGCCGGGCCGCAATCTTGCGGCATCACTCAGGGTTCACGCCGCATGTCTGACATTAGGAGATATTCTGTAACGAAGAAGTGGAGGCTGGGGCCGGAATCGAACCGGCATTGACGGCTTTGCAGGCCGCTGCATCACCACTCTGCCACCCAGCCATAAGCGTGCGTTACGATGAAGGGACCCACTTGCGGGCGAGAAGAATTGGAGCGGGAAACGAGATTCGAACTCGCGACCCCAACCTTGGCAAGGTTGTGCTCTACCACTGAGCTATTCCCGCGGACCCGTGCATTGTAAACGCGCCTGCGTCCCTGTCAAGCCGAAGCCTGTTCCAATAGGAGCCTGGGGGAGGGGCTGGGTTCCCCTCCTTCCGCCCCCCACTCTAGCCACGATCACCCGCGGTGACTGCGCCGGAACAGAACGCTTGGCCTACATCCCGTGAAGTTTTTGTAGCTGGCCAGCTACTATGGCCACTATCATCATGATCGCGACAAACGCAAACGGCGGCCATAGCACGGACCATACGAAGAATTCCGGTTGACGCAAGCGATAAAAGATGCCCATGGAGCGCAACCCGAGAAAGGTTGCCGTGAGCCCTAAGGCCGCCAATATTGCGCCGTCTATCGCGGGGTCAAGCCCCACTAAGGACAAGAGAAGCACAATAAGGCGCGCAGCTGCCGCTAGAAAGTTCAGTGCCGCAAGCCCCGCCCATATCCCGGGCCTGAGCGTATAAAGAGGGGCCTCCGATATCGATAAGGGCTGCTGGCGGCTTATCCGGTGCAAGGCCCAGCGACTAAGCCATCCGTCGACGAACAGGGCGACCACGAGGCCAAAAAAGACCATTAACATCTCGGCCACGAGGGGGCCGCCCATCTTCGCGTGCCCAAAAACCATGGGCTGAACCCGCGCCTGCACCACCGTGACAAAGGCGCTGAGCAAGGACCAGAGAACCGCCGCCTTCACAAAGACCAGCGGCGACCGCGCTGCGAGCTCGCGGCTCTCTCTTGCTAGCCGACCGTCCACCGAGCCCAAAGGTCCGACCCATGGGACTACGTCAAATGCCATCCTTCATCCCCCCTTGCCCTGCCGCATTTTCGGCAAACGGGCCCACAATGCCCCGCTCCCCAAGCTTATCAACCACCGAATCGCTCCTTCTCCGACGGGGGTGAGCACCCCCGCACAGTCTTTGGCGACACCGAACGGCGCCCCGCGCACACCAGGACGCGGTCCGCGCCCAATACCGCCGTAGGGCATTCGGCATTCGCGGCCCCTCCGTTAATAGTAGCCTCCAAAAAGGCCATGTGCAGCGGTGTGGCGTCACATGAGTTTACTACCAGCGCGTGCCACTCGTGGCCCCGTCTTCGGGACCATCATCGCTGGCAGAAATCCCCGCACGCAACCCCCGGGCTGCGCGCCCAGTCGCTGGAACACCCCCTCATCCACGCCCTCATGGTTTACTTGGCAACACGGCAGGCGTTATACGACACCCCAGGGCCTTGGCCGAAAATAGCCGGATATGGATTTCAATACCGTTCCGTGAGGGAATGGGGATCTGAGGTGCCCGCAATCGCTGTCCTTATAGTGCACGCTGGGCGCGTGAGGCGAGGCTCGGCATCACGGCCTACGCCAGGCACCGCCCCCCTCTTAGATCGGA
>JAKAXK010000169.1 GCA_021827145.1 Pseudomonadota bacterium | reverse complement strand
GATCTAGCCGCTTGACCAACCCGGCAGATAATCCACCTAAGGATCGGGAGATTCTGTCCAGGGGTTGGGGTCCATCTCTACCGACGTCAGGTCGACCTCTGCAGTGGTGGTAGCCACACGTGTGTTCTAGTGAGGACATTTACAACCTATGGAATTATTCTCCCAGCGCAAAGGGATTCGCCCAATACGCAAAACGATTCAGCGCGAATCCATGGATGACGAATTGCGTAATATGCTTTGGAATTGCACGGATTTAGTTTTTGCTAATGGGGAATCGCGCAAAGCCACAGCCGTTCAGCGTACCGTGGGAAATCTTTGGCGGTATTACTTCAAAAAGCCCGTCGATGCCATTCAATGGCTCCCCTACAGAAACCCAAAATCCGTGTACCGACAAATTCGGGGTTGGTTCTTCCAGGCTGAATGGTGGCAAGTCTATGACTTTATGGAGGCGCTGGTAGAGTTCTCTGGTGACACAAATAAGCAGTTGGTGTGGTGCGTGAACCACTGCCTCGAAACAGAGAGTGCGGCGTATCGTTTTGTGAGCAATAAGGTTGTCGAAATTACCGATGACAATGAAATTGAGTCTATAGAGAGCGCCATTTCCGAAGGGATTCAGGCAGTAGGGGCGCATCTGCAACGGTCATTGGAATTAGTGTCTGACAGGCAGGAATGTGACTATCGGAACGCAATAAAGGAATCCATTTCGGCAGTGGAGGCTGCTTGCCGAATAGTTGCAAAAATGGACAAGGCGACCCTTAGTGATTGCCTGAAAGTCATCAAGGGCAAAGGGCATCTACATTCGGCTTTTGAGGACGCCCTTTCAAAACTTTACGGATATTCAAGCGACGGAAGCGGGATACGGCATGCTCTTGTCAGCGACGAGGAGTCCCCAAGCTTCGCTGACGCGAAATTTATGCTTGTCGCCTGTAGCGCGTTTTGTAGCTATCTTTGGACGAAGGCAGCTGAACTGGATTTCGATGTCGGTTAGCAGTCGGGTGACATGAAGGATATTCGATTCCGGCGTGCCTGTGTCTAATCGGGCGTGTTCATTTTACGCATGTGGCTAGCAGATACCACGCGTGCGGACACGAAGGGCGGCCACCTATCAGGCAAGGGGCTATCTCGGTGGTATACTCCACGCGAAGGGTTTCTCTGAAAATTACAAGCATCTGTCTGCGCCGTCCACCCTGGCCGTGAGCGACAGATTACTGTTACTGCGGGAAGAATGCCGAGTGGACACACGAAACAGCATGAATTTCTCCGAACTGGCCAATTTCATCTGGGGCGTCGCCGACCTCCTGCGCGGTGACTATAAGCGCGCCGACTTCGGCAAGGTTATCCTGCCGTTTACCCTTCTGCGCCGCCTCGAGTGCGTCCTGGAGCCCACCAAGGCCAAGGTGCTGAAGGAACAGGAAAAGTATAAGGGGGAGGGCGGAGCCCCGGATGTCGTCTTGAAGCGGCGCAGCGGCCAGGCCTTCTACAATGTGAGCCCGTTTACATTGCCAGGGCTCCTCGCCGACCAGAAGCACATCCGCCAGAACCTGACGGCCTATTTGGGCGACTTCTCGAGTGAGGCTCGCGAGGTCTTCGAGCGCTTCAAGTTTCTCGAGCGCGTCCGCGAGCTGGACGACAAGAACCTCCTCTTCCTTCTGGTCCAGAAGTTCGCCACTATCGACCTGCACCCGGATACCGTCCCGAACGAGACCATGGGTTTGGTTTTCGAGGAGCTTATTCGGAAATTCGCCGAGGAATCCAACGAGACGGCCGGGGAGCACTTCACGCCCCGGGATGTCATCCGCCTCATGGTCCAGTGCCTGTTCGCCGAGGACAACGACAGCCTGTCCCAGCCCGGGGTAGTACGGGCGCTCTATGACCCGGCGGCTGGCACCGGCGGCATGCTGTCGGTGGCCCAAAACACGCTCCAGGGGATGAACAACAAGGCGAAGCTCGCCCTCTTCGGGCAGGAGCTGAACGACGAGTCTTACGCCATCTGCAAGGCCGATATGCTCATCAAGGGCCAGGACCCGAATGCCATTCGCCGCGGCAATACGCTGTCCGAAGACGCCTTCCCCGCCGAGAAGTTTGACTATGGCCTTTCGAACCCGCCCTTTGGCGTCGACTGGAAGAAGGTCCAGGAGGCGGTCAAGAGCGAGCACGAGAAGAAAGGCTATGGCGGGCGCTTTGGCCCGGGGCTGCCGCGCATCTCGGACGGGGCGCTCCTCTTTCTCCTGCACCTTATCTCCAAGATGCGGCCCCCGGCCGAGGGCGGCGGGCGCATCGGCATCGTGTTAAACGGCTCGCCGCTCTTTACCGGGGACGCGGGCTCCGGCGAGTCCGAAATCCGCCGCTGGATACTGGAAAACGACTGGCTCGAGGCCATCATTGCCCTGCCCACGGACCTCTTCTACAACACGGGGATTGCCACCTACATCTGGATACTGGACAACCACAAAAGGCCCAACCGCCAGGGCCGCGTCCAGCTGATTGACGCCACGCGCATGTACGCCAAGATGAAAAAGAGCCTCGGCAACAAGCGCACCTATATCACCGAGGAGCAGGCGGCTGAAATCGTGAGGGTCTATGCCGAGGCTCGGGACGGGGCGACCTTCACGACCGAGTACTGCGAGCCGATAAAGGCCAACGGCAACGGCAAGGCCCCCGAACCCGAGGCCCCGCGCGTCGTCTCCAAGGTCTTCGACAACCGCTTCTTCGGCTACCGCAAGGTCACCGTCGACCGGCCCCCGCGGCCCGGCAGCGAAGGGAAACCGAAGAAGGGCGAGAAGCCCTACGACAAGGAGCTGCGCGACACCGAGACCATCCCGCTGACCGAGTCCATCGACGAGTACATGCAGCGCGAGGTCCTGCCCCACGTGCCGGATGCCTGGGTGAACACCACCGTCCGGGATGAGAAAGATGGCGAGGTGGGCAAGGTCGGCTACGAAATCAACTTCAACCGCTACTTCTATGTCTACAAGCCACCCCGGCCCCCGCACGTCATCGCCGAGGAGATTCGCGAGATGGAGAAGCGCTTCCTCGAGCTCATGAAAGGGGTGGTGGGATGAAGGCGCTGGTAGAACTTTGTCAGCCAGACCGCCGCCAATGCGGCACTGTAGGAACGCCTGCAGATTATCACGGTGCCCTTGAGGCGCTGGTTCTCATCGACGCGGTGCCTGATGATGTCCGGGCGCAATTCGATGTGGCGCGCAACTTGATGTTGTACGGCTGGTTTGTTTATGAGTTCTACACGATATCAAGCCATCATGCCTATACATGCCTCGAGCTGGGGTTGCGCAAGGCGTGCAAGGCGTTAGCGGGCGAGGGGAACCCCTGCAAAGAGATTAAGAAGGCTAACGGTCTCGGTTGCTACCTAACCTACCTAAAGGAGAGAGGGATAATACCGGATGGCCGGTATCATGAGAAAATTGAAGCGTTCTTGCCCATGCTGCGCAATAGCGCAGCTCATGGCAGCGATACGCTTCTCAATTACGCATTAGCCATGCCGGGTTTGGAGCTTGTGGCCGATTTGCTCAATGACGTGTTCAGCGCTGAGGGTGTTGCGTCATGTCAGGCAAAGTGAGCGGTAAAGCTGCGTCCGCGGGTAGTGCGGAAAACGTAGTCGGAAAGCGACACTCTGTGTCGACCAAGATAAAAGGGCCCGCCAGAACTAATGAAGGGGATGGAAAGAGAATTCTAGCGCATCCGTGGCTGGGGCCTCTTTGCAATGTCACACAGCTGGGAAGGCTTAAGCATGGGTTGGAGAATTTGCAGGCGGGGGGAACTCCCGATACAGAGAATCCGGACTTTTGGTCCGACGAGGGCGTACCTTGGATTGCTATTTCTGACATGTCGGGCTGTGATTTTGTCGAGGGGGCGGCAAAACGAGTTTCCCCTGCCGGCTTAGGAAGTAAGCGCCTTGTTCCCTTGCCTCCAGGTACGCTTCTTTATTCAATGTATGCAAGTCTTGGGTTCGTGGCAGAGCTCAAGATTCCCGCCGTTACGAATCAGGCGATTGTGGGCCTTACTGTAAATTCAAAAAAATTGCTAACTCGCTACGCGTACTGGCAGCTTAAGGCGCTCCAGTCCTACGTAATAGAGAGCGCGTCAAGCAATACGCAAGATAATCTGAACGCGGAGAAGGTTAGAAACCTCCCATTCGCATTTCCTACGCTCGCAGACCAAACCCGCATCGCCAACTTCCTCGACGAGAAGACGGCGCGGATTGATGCGCTGATTGG
>JAKAXK010000037.1 GCA_021827145.1 Pseudomonadota bacterium | reverse complement strand
GATCTCTGACCCGCGCCATAACGCTCGAGGAGAAAATCGATATGGCAGAGCCGGCCGAGGACCTCCTGGGGATGGCGGAGATGGACGAACATACCGCGCGGCTCCTGGCGAGCCACGGGATCAAGACAATGGAAGAGCTTGCCGACCAGTCGGTCGATGATTTGGCGGCGATCGAAGGGCTGGACGAGGAACGGGCTCGTACCCTCATTATGGCCGCTCGCGCACCCTGGTTTGCCGACCAGGGCCAGGGGGCCTGACGGACTTCATACGATGCCTGAAACCACAGTCAAAAGTTTCGCCGAACAGATAGGTGTAGGACCTGACAAACTGCTCCAGCAGCTTGTTGCCGCCGGGATCGCGGGTAAGAAGAGCAACGACCCCTTGAGCGACGACGAGAAGATGGCGCTTTTGAACTTCCTGCGCACCCACCACGGCGCCGGGGAACCGGAGGCCAAACGCATCACGCTGACGCAGAAATCGACCAGCAAGATCGTGCAGAATTCGCGATTTGGGCAGAGTCGCGCGGTACAGGTCGAGGTGCGCAAGAAGCGGACTTTCGTGAAGCGGCCCGCGCCAGGCGAACCGGAGACGGTGACGCCTGAGCCCGAGCTCGTGCCGGAGCCGGTCGTCGAGCGTCCGCTCGAGACCCCGGCGGAGGCGGCTGCCACGCCGCCACTGGCGCCGGAGGCGGCACCCGTGCCACCGGCAGCACCCGTAGCGGAGACAGTACCGGTGCCCGAATCCGCGGCGCCCGCTGTGGCGGCGGGCGAGCCGCCGGCTGCGGGCGAGCCGGCTGCGGCGAAGGAGCCGGCCGCCGGTCGTCACATACGTAAGGATGCGCGACCCGAGCAGCGCGGACGCAACGAGCGCCGCGAGCGGCCCTTACCGAGGGGAGCGGCGACCGATCGCAAGCATAAAGGGCGACCCACGAGTCCTCCGCAGAGAGGGTCGCAGGGGGGCAAGCGCGTTGTGACCAGCATGAGTGGTCAGCATGCCTTTGAGATGCCTACCGAGCGGGTTGTGCGTGACGTCTACTTGCCCGAGGCCATCAGTGTAGCCGAGCTCGCACAGCAGATGTCCATCAAGGCCGTTGAGGCTATCAAGGTCTTGATGCAGCTTGGGATGATGGTCACGATCAACCAGGTGCTCGATCGCGAGACCGCCACGATCGTCGTGGAAGAGCTTGGGCATGTTGCTCACGAGGCGCGAAGTCACGATCCAGAGGCGGCGCTGAAGACCGGTGAGCACGAAGGGGCGCTGGAGCCTCGTCCGCCGGTGGTGACGGTCATGGGTCATGTCGACCATGGTAAAACGTCCTTGCTCGACTACATCCGCAAGACCAAAGTGGCGAGTGGGGAGGCGGGCGGCATTACCCAGCATATCGGCGCCTATCATGTCGAAATGCCCAAGGGCATGCTGACCTTCCTCGATACCCCTGGCCACGAGGCCTTCACGGCCATGAGGGCGCGCGGCGCGAAGGTGACGGACATCGTCATCCTGGTGGTCGCGGCGGATGACGGGGTCATGCCGCAGACCGTTGAGGCCATCCATCATGCGCGTGAGGCTGGTGTGCCTATCGTCGTGGCGGTCAACAAGATCGACAAACCGCAAGCCGATATGGACCGCGTCAAGCAAGAGCTCGTGACCCACGAGGTCGTGCCTGAGGAGTGGGGGGGATCGGATATCTTCGTTCCGGTGTCGGCCAAGACCGGCAAGGGGATCGAGGATCTGCTGGACGCCGTATTGCTGCAGGCGGAGCTTCTGGAGCTCAAGGCGGTGCACAAAACCATGGCGGCCGGCATCGTCATCGAGGCGCGGCTCGATAAGGGGCGCGGGCCCGTTGCGACCATCTTGGTTCAGGAAGGCACGCTGCGTAAGGGCGACGTGATCCTGGCGGGGCGCGAGTCCGGAAGGGTCCGTGCCATGACCGACGAGATGGGCCACTCCCTAAAGGAGGCGGGGCCTTCCATACCCGTGGAGGTGCAGGGTCTGTCGGGGGTCCCCAATGCCGGCGATGAGGTGAGCGGGGTCGAAAATGAGCGCAAGGCGCGCGAGATCGCCCTCTTCCGTCAAGGCAAGTACAAGGACGTGAAGCTCCAGCGTCAGCAGGCGTCCAAGCTGTCCAATATGTTCCAGCAGATGCAGGACGGCGACGTCAAGACCTTGACGCTGATCGTGAAGGCCGATGTGCAGGGCTCGGTGGAGGCCTTGACGGATGCGCTCGAGAAGCTTTCGACCGAAGAGGTGAGGGTGCGTGTCGTCCATGGCATGGTGGGTGGAATCAGCGAGTCCGACGTCAATCTCGCGGTTGCGTCCAATGCCGTCATCATTGGCTTCAATGTGCGTGCCGATACGGGCGCGCGGCGTCTGATCGATTCAGAGGGCGTGGACATCCATTATTACAACGTCATTTACGACGCGGTCAACGAGGTGAAGGCGGCCATGGCTGGTATGCTGAAACCGCAGTTCCGCGAGGACGTTGTGGGGAATGCCGAGATTCGTGAGGTCTTTAAGACATCCAAGGCTGGCACCATTGCCGGTTGTCAGGTGACCGACGGGACCATCAAGCGGGGACGTTTGGCGCGTCTGCTGCGCGACAATGTGGTCATCTATGACGGCGAGATCGAATCGCTGCGGCGCTTCCGTGATGACGTGTCTGAGGTCAAGGCCGGCATGGAGTGCGGTATGACCTTAAAGAACTATACCGACATCCACGTGGGCGATCAGATCGAGGTCTACGAAAGGGTCGAGGTCGCACGAACCCTTTGAGACGGCACGCGCCCAAGTCCGGTTCACGGGCCTCTCGCGTGGGCGCGCTCATCTTGCGCGAGGCCGCGCAGTGGGTTTTGACCGAGATCGACGACGCCCAGACGCGGGCGGCGTCGCTACCGGAGGCTGATATGAGCCCCGACCTGAAGCAGGCCCGTATCTATGTCACGCACTATAAGGGCGAGGTCGCTGCGCGCGAGGCGGTGGCCTTCTTAAACGAGGTGGCGCATCGCATGCGGCGCGATCTGGCTGGCCGGTTGCGGTTGCGGATAGTGCCCAACTTGGTCTTTACCTACGATCCGTCGGTCGATCAGGGTTTCCGCATCGACGCCCTCTTGGACCGCGCCCGCCGTGAACGCGGCGGGCAGGAAGGGGATTCATGAAGGCCCCCTGTATGCATCGGGACGGCCTCCTGGTGTTGGATAAGCCGGAGGGCCTGACCTCTACACAAGCCCTGGGGCAGGCGCGGTATCGGCTGCGCGCCTGCAAGGGCGGCCACACGGGGACCCTCGATCCCCTGGCGACCGGTGTGTTGGTTTTATGTTTTGGCGAGGCCACGAAGGCAGCGTCCTTTCTGGTCGACACCGATAAGCGCTACCGCGCCACGATCACGCTTGGCGTGAGCACTACGACCTATGACCGCGAGGGCGAGGTGGTGGCGCGTAGGCCCGTGACGGCGTCCGATGTTGAGATCGAGCAGGCCCTGAGCCGTTTTGTGGGCCATATCGACCAGATCCCGCCCCGATTCTCGGCGATCAAGCAGGACGGCCAGCCGTTTTATGAGCGGGCCCGGCGCGGCGACCCGACGCTACCGGCAAGCCGGAACGTGTTTGTGTCCTCGATCGACGTAATCGGCCGCACGGATTGCGAGCTCGTGCTTGATATCGCCTGCGGCAAGGGTGTCTATGTCCGGAGTCTTGCCCATGATTTGGGTGAAGTCCTGGGCTGCGGGGGGCATGTGCAGGCCTTGCGTCGTCTGGCGGTCGGGCGCTTCACGGTCGATGAGGCCGTGCCCTTGGCGGACGTTGGCCCGGACACCGCGCTACAGCAAAGCGATGCGGCACTCACTGGACTGCCGGCGGTCGCGTTGCCCGGATTCCTGGCGCGCGCCGTGCGACGCGGACAGAGCGTGCATGTCGGTGGCCACGATGGCGAGGGCTGGGTTCGGCTGTACGACGACGGCGGGGTTTTTCTCGGGATTGGCTGGCAGGCCCTGGCCGGTGAAATTCGGCCCAAGCGTCTCTGGGTGGCGGCGGGCGGGCATGTTGAGCCGATGGGCGCGCGCGGTTAGAATACCTATTTATCCTTTTTCTCACAGTGACTTCGGGGCTTAAGCGAGGGCGGTATGGCATTTACAGTGGACAAAAAGATGCAAGTAATCAAGGAGTACTGCAGGGGGGAGGGCGATACCGGGTCCCCTGAGGTACAGGTGGCGTTGATCTCGGCCCATATCGACGACCTGTCGCAGCACTTTGCCGTCCATAAAAAGGACAATCATTCCCGGCAGGGCCTTCTGCGGATGGTGGGTAAGCGGCGTAAGCTCCTGGACTACCTGAAGCGTGTGGACGCCGGTCGCTATCGGGACCTCGTCGCGCGGCTTGGTTTGCGCAAGTAAGGCGAGACACCGAGAAGAGCATCGAAGTGGAGGAATAGCGAGTTGGGTAAAATCACAAAGACGTTCCCGTATGGCAGCCATACGATTAAGATCGAGACCGGGGAGATTGCCCGCCAAGCCACGGGAGCCGTCATGGCTAGTATGGGCGACACGGTCGTGCAGGTCACGGTCGTGGGTATGCGACAGGCGGCCCCCGACCGCGATTTCTTCCCGTTGACGGTGGATTACCAGGAGCGCTCCTACGCAGCGGGGCGCATTCCGGGCGGTTTCTTCAAACGCGAAGGGCGCCCCTCCGAAAAAGAAATCCTGACGTCCCGCCTCATAGACCGCCCCATCCGACCGCTGTTCCCGAAGTCATTCACGAACGAAGTCCAGATCATTGCGACGGTGATGTCGCTGGATCCCGATATCGACCCGGACATCATTGCCTTGATTGGCGCATCGGCGGCGCTGTCGCTTTCGGGCATGCCCTTCAAGGGCCCCCTGGGCGCCGCGCGAGTCGGTTATCGGGACGGCCAATACCTTCTGAATCCGGGCATGTCCGATCTTGCTACCTCGGCGCTGGATCTGGTGGTCGCGGGTACACGCAACGCCGTCTTGATGGTGGAGTCGGAAGCGAAGATGCTCCCCGAGGATGTGATGCTGGGGGCGGTGCTTTTCGGCCATGAACAGATGCGCGCCGTGATCCAGGCGATCGACGAACTCGTGGCGGAGGCCAAGGTGCAGCCTTGGGATTGGACGCCGCCCGCGAAGGACGCCGACCTCACCACCGCGATTGCGGCGGCGGTCGGGGCCGACCTCACGGCCGCTTATCAGATTCGGGAGAAGCTCCCGCGTCAGGATCGTGTCGCGGAATTGCGGGATAAGGCGGTGGCCGAGCTTGCGGGCGATGCGCCCAAGCCGAACGCCGACAAGGTCCTGGGCGCCTTCGGCGACCTCGAGAAGCGCATAGTGCGCGGGCGGATCTTGAGTGGGGAGCCGCGCATCGATGGGCGCGACACGAAGACCGTGCGCCCGATCACGGTACGCACCGGCGTGCTGCCACGTACGCATGGCTCGGCGCTCTTTACGCGTGGCGAGACACAGGCCTTGGTCGTGACGACCTTGGGCACCGGACGCGATGCGCAGATGATCGACGCCCTCGAAGGTGAGCGCAAGGATCCGTTCATGCTCCATTACAACTTCCCGCCCTCCTCGGTGGGGGAGACCGGTCGCGTGGGGAGCCCCAAGCGCCGCGAGATCGGACATGGGCGTTTGGCTAAACGCGCTATCGCGGCGGTCCTGCCGGATCTGGCAGAGTTTCCCTATGTGTTGCGGGTGGTCTCGGAGATCACCGAGTCGAACGGCTCAAGCTCCATGGCCACCGTCTGCGGCACAAGCCTGTCGTTGATGGATGCCGGCATAAAGACCAAGGCGCCGGTGGCCGGGATCGCCATGGGTCTTATCAAGGAAGGCGAACGGTTTGCGGTTCTGACGGACATCCTGGGCGACGAGGACCACTTGGGCGACATGGATTTCAAGGTCGCCGGCACCGCCGATGGCGTGACCGCGCTGCAGATGGATATCAAGATCGAGGGCATCAACCGCGAGATCATGGATACCGCCCTGAAGCAGGCCCGCGAAGGCCGTATGCATATCCTGGAGATCATGAATACGGCGGTCCCGGAGGCGCGGCAGGAGATGTCGGAATACGCGCCGCGCATCATCACCTTCAAGATCAACCCCGAGAAGATCCGCGACGTCATCGGCAAGGGTGGGGCCACGATCCGCGCCTTGTGCGAGGAGACGGGGGCGACCATCGATATCGACGACGACGGCGTCGTCAAGATCGCATCGGTGGACAACGCGGCAGGCCAGGAGGCGCGTCATCGCATCGAGCAGATCACGGCGGAAGTGCAGGTCGGCATGATCTATGAGGGGCGCGTGGCGAAGCTCATGGATTTTGGGGCGTTCGTTACCATCCTGCCCGGCAAGGACGGTCTCGTCCATATCTCGCAGATCTCTCATGAGCGCGTCGAGAACGTGAGCGAGAAGTTGGCCGAGGGTCAGAACGTACGCGTGAAGGTGCTGGAAGTCGATAAGCAAGGCCGCATCCGTCTCAGCATGAAGGCGGTGGAAGGCGCATAAGACTGGGCTTGCAAGGACGGTTTTGTGAGGGCGCGGCGGGAGGTCTCCGGCGCGCCCTATCTTTTTGGCGCATTGGTAACATCGAGGTGATCGCATTATGCAAACAGCGGGTAAAACAAGCACACCGGTGACGGCTCCTCTCCGTGAGGCCGTTCTGAAGGATATCCAGGGGGCGGTGAGGCTGTCGATCGCCTACATTGGTGTGAGCGGCGGCCTCTTGGCGGCGGTCGCGCGTCTGGGAAGCGCTACCGCCCAGGCGATTGCCGAGGCGGCCGGGCAGGACGCGGGCTATGTGGTGCGTTGGTGCGATGCCGCCTATGCCTTCGAGCTCCTGGATGAGCAGGCCGAGGGTTTCGTGCTCACGGATCTTGGGCGCGCGTTTCTGCCAGATGCTCCGGGGACGCTCATGCCTTTCGCGGTGCAGGGCGTGTTGAGCGCGCATATGGCGGAACGGGCCGCGGGACTTATGGGAAGTGGAGAACGTCCGGGCGAATCGGTGCTCGCCGAGCGCGAGACCATTTTGCCGTGGTTTGGCCCCATGCTCGAGGCGCAGTTCGGGCCCGCATTCGAGGGCACGATCCTGCCGGCGTTGCCCGTCTATGCGCGGGCTGCGGAGCGGGGCGGATTCGCCATCGATCTCGGTTGCGGCAACGGCTGGTACCTCATGCGGCTCGCGCGCGCCTACCCGAATCTACGCTGTCTTGGAGTTGATGGCTTCGAGGAGAATGTGCGGCAGGCTCAGGCCCGCGCCGAGGCGGCGGGTCTTGGGGATCGGGTTCGATTCACCAAAGGCGACATTTACGGGTTCGAGAGCCCGGAGGCCGCTGATATCATCGCCTTGAATCGCGCCTTGCACCATGTGTGGGACGAGAAGGAGCGGGTCTTCACGATTCTGCATGACCATCTGAAGCCGGGCGGGTCGGCCGTGATTTGGGAGCCGCATTGGCCCGCCGAGCGCGCGGCGTTGCGGGATCCAAAGCGGCGTATGGTGGCGTTCCAGAACCTCACCGAACACGTTCAAGGGAACCATTTCCTGAAGCCCGTGGAGATCGCCGAGGCCTTCAAGGCGGCCGATCTGTCACCGGAAATCTTTCCGTTCATGGAAGGCCGTGAGGCGGTGGTGGTCGGTACGCGCCTCTAAAGCGGGGGTGACGTGGCGGCCGGTCGACGGGGTATAGGATCCCGGGATGTGACAGAAGGAGAGAGATACCATGAGGACACACGGGCAATGGGTGGCGGCGGTATTGGTGGCGGGTCTTTTGTCGGCACCGGCGTTCGCTGCCAACTGGACGTTTTTCCGGCATTATGATTTCCATAAGCCGCAATTTCTCCATGCACACCCCTTCGCCGAACAACATCTGCTCGTGCAGGTGGATCAAGGCCGCACGCGCCGCTGGGCGCTCGCGCTTTCGAACGTCGCCAATGTACTGAACTACTTCGGCTCCGATAAGATCCAGGTCGTGGTGGTCGCTTATGGCCCGGGTTTGAAGATGCTCTTTGCCAATAGTCGTTTCAAAGCGCGCGTGCAAAGTCTCAACGCGCAGGGCGTGGAGTTCGACGCTTGTCATCAGACGATGCTCGGCATCAAGGCGAAGACCGGCCATTTTCCGAAGCTCTTGCCGGAAGCCGTGGTGGTTCCGGGTGGCGTGGTCAGGATCATGCAGCTCGAGCAGCACGGCTTCAATCTCTTGAAGCCCTAGGCCCATGTGCGGCCTAGGCGCCCGTGGAGGCCCGCGCGGCGTCGCTTGAGTAAAAAGGACCCGGCCCTAAGCGCATTGCGGGCCCGAAAAAGGCCTTGAGGCGATCTTCGAGCCAGAAGCGTGGGGCCCAAGGCGTCCCGCCCGAGATAAAGCCCACGTGGCCGCCACATGGAGAGAGCTCCAGGTGCACCGCGGGCGCGAGTTCGTCGGGGTTCGGGGTGCTGCCCGGCATCAGGAAGGGGTCGTCCGCGGCCTGTACGAGCAGCGTTGGGACCTCGATGTGCCGGAGATAGGGGCGGCAGCTCGCGCGCGCATAATAGTCGTCGGCGTCCCGAAACCCGTGCAAAGGGGCCGTGATGACGCCGTCAAAGTCGCGGAAGGTGCGCAGCCCCTTGAGGGGCGGTGTGTCGTGGCCGAGGCGACGAGCCTTGCGTGCGACCGACTGCCTGAGCCAGCGCAGCAAGACCCATTGATAGAGTCGCGAGAAGCCGCTATCAAGGCGCGCGGCGGCGCTTGCGAGATCGAAGGGCACCGAGACTGCGGCGGTGGCCCGCAGCCCAGCATCACTGCGGCGCTCGCCGAGCCACTTGAGCAGCACGGAACCCCCTAGCGAGTAACCGACCGCGCAGAGGCCCTGGTCATGACGGCGGGTGAGGATATCAACGACCGCCTGCAGATCCGAGGTGTCGCCGCCGTGATAGCTGCGGGGTAGCTGATTGGGCTCGCCGCTGCAGCCCCGAAAGTGCATGACCACGGCGTTCCATTGTGCGCGTTCGCACATACGCAGGAGCCGCGCGATGTATGGGGAGCGCGATGAGCCTTCAAGTCCGTGTAGGATCAGCAGGATCGGCCCGGGGGTGGGCGGCGATCTGAGCCAATCGAGGTCCAGAAAATCGCCATCGGGCAAGGTGACGCGTTCGCGCGCCAATACGATCTCCTGTCCCATGCGGTCGATCGACGCGCCGAGCAGGGTCTGGGTGTGCGGATTGCGCGCCCAGAGCGGTGCCTCGAACGGCCTCATTCCGTCTCTTGGCCCCCGAGCTGGCGTATGATGTCGGGGTTCTCGAGGGTGGAGATATCCTCGGTGACCGTCTCCCCGCGCGCTACCGCGCGCAGAAGGCGCCGCATGATTTTGCCCGAGCGGGTCTTCGGTAGATTGTCTGCGAAGCGGATCTCCGCCGGCTTGGCGATCGGGCCTATGCGCTCGCCGACCCATGCCCGAAGTTCCGCGGTCCGCGCCTCGCGATCCACGCCCGTGGGTCTCGGCCCGCGCGTCACGACGAAGGCGCAGATCGCCTCACCCGTCAATTCATCAGGCCGACCCACGACCGCCGCTTCGGCGACCAGCGGGTGGGCGACCAGGACGGACTCGATCTCCATCGTGCCGAGCCTATGGCCCGATACCTTGAGGACGTCATCGACCCGACCCATGACCCAGAAGTAGCCGTCCGCATCGCGTCGCGCGCCATCACCGCTCACATAGTAGCGTCCCTGAAAACGGGACCAGTAGGTCTGGCGATAACGCTCCGGATCGCCCCAGATCGTGCGCAGCATGGAGGGCCAGGGGCGTTTGATCACCAGGAAACCGCCTTTGTCGGGGGCCGTGACCGACACGCCTTCCGCGTCCACGACATCGGCGTCGATGCCTGGCAGGGGGAATGTGCAGGATCCCGGCTTGGTGGTGGTGATCCCCGGGATGGGCGCGATCATATGGACGCCGGTCTCGGTCTGCCACCACGTGTCTACGATCGGACAACGTCCTTGGCCTATGACTTGGTGATACCACATCCAGGCCTCGGGATTGATAGGTTCGCCGACGCTGCCCAAGAGCCGCAAGCGACTCAGATCGTGGGCTTGCGGGTACTCGTCGCCGTGTTTCTTTAAGGCGCGGATGGCGGTCGGTGCTGTATAAAAGACACTCACGCGATGGCGCTCGCAGATCTGCCAGAAACGGCCAGGGTCGGGAATAGTGGGGGCGCCTTCGTACATGACCATGGTGGCGCCGCAAGCAAGCGGCCCGTAGGCCACATAGCTATGTCCGGTCACCCATCCCACGTCGGCCGTGCACCAGAACACATCGTCCTCGCGGATATCGAAGACCCAGCGCATGGTGAGGATCGTGCCCAGAAGATAGCCCGCACTCGTGTGCTGAATACCCTTCGGGCGGCCGGTCGAGCCGGAGGTGTAGAGCAGATACAGAGGGTGTTCGCTCGGCAGCGCCACCGGGGCGCACTCGGTGCTCACCTCCGCCACGACATCGTGCCACCAGAGGTCGCGCCCGGGCCGCCAGTCTATGGGGTTGCCGGCGCGCTTCAGGACGATGACGGCGCGCACCGAGGGACACGCGTCCACCACCTTGTCGCAGATGGCCTTCAGGCCCACGATCCGCCCTCCGCGATGCCCTCCATCGGCGGTGACGATGATTGAGGCCTGGGCGTCGACGATGCGATCCTGAAGGGACTCGCTCGAGAAGCCGCCGAACACCACCGAGTGGATGGCGCCTATGCGCGCGCAGGCCTGCATGGCGATCACGGCTTCTGGCACCATGGGCATGTAGATAACCACCCGATCGCCGCTTTTTACGCCTTGGGCCCGCAGGGCATTGGCAAAGCGACCTACTTCGGCGAGCAGCTGCCGGTAGGTGAGTACCCGCACATCGCCGGGCTCACCCTCGAAGATGATGGCGGGTTTGTCGCCGCGTTGGGCGATATGTCGGTCCAGGCAGTTGGCCGAGACGTTCAGCGTTCCGTCGTCAAACCAGCGGTAGTCGGGCGCATCGCTCTCGTCGAGTGTGCGAGTAAACGGTGTGATCCAGTCGATCTCGGCGCGCGCCAAGCGTGCCCAAAAGCCTTCATAGTCGGCCTCGGCTTCGGCCAGGAGTTGGTGGTAGAGCGCCTCGCTCATGGTGCTGCCGTGTCCAAAGTCCTTGGGCGGTGGGAACAGGCGGCTTTCCGTAAAGAGTGACTCTATGGCGTCGCGCGACTCATCGGTCATGGTCTACGTGCTCCTATCAGCCTGCACACGGGGGTACAGAGGATTGATCCATGCACGCTTGCAAGGCTTGCGCCTGCCGCGTGTGTCTGGGTGCTCGGTTGCGCCCGCAAATCGGCCCGCAGGCCGGGCTTCACCGCGCGCGAGGACGTGAACCCAAGGGACTTCGTGATCACACGCTCTCGTGGGGGCAATGGGTCTTGAGGGGCCTGCTCGTCCATTGTGATGCGGGTGTGACGGTTCATGGTTTTTATAGCCTCTCCCCGTAGGGTGGCCCTTCGGTCCGGCCTACCCCCTCTTGTGTGGCATCGGAATCGGCCGACCCGTGTGCGGGGCGTCTGCGCCAAGGCCCTCTCGTCCCATATTAGCGAAGTATAGAGTGGCGCGGGAATACCCCGGCTCGCCGGGGATGGTCGGAATGTCGCGGCCTCCAGCCGGGCCATTGATCACGAGCGCCCTCGGTCGGAATCATCGGCGGCCGCGGATTTGTTCGCAAGCGCGGATTCCGCGACGTTCGCGTGGGGCGCGGCCCGGTGGGCCCGGTGGCGTCGCACGGCCAGGATGAGGACAAGGCCCGCGCCCACGGCCACGGCATCGTCGATACCGTGCATATAGGGGGTGAGCTCGCGCCAGTGTTGCCCGAGCCGCAGGCCGATCCAGGCCAAGGCCGCGCACCAGATTGCGGAGCCTATCGTCGAATACAGAATGAAAGGGGCAAGCGGCATGCGCGCCACGCCCGCGGGGAGCGATATGAAGGTGCGCACGATGGGGAGCAGGCGCGCGAAGAAGACTGCGGCCTGGCCGTGACGCGTAAACCAGTCGTGCGCCAGATCGAGGTCATGCGGTGATATTAGTATCTTGCCCCCGTGGCGGCGCAGAAAGGGTAGGCCGCCGTAGGCTCCGAGGGCATAGGCGGCCAGCGATCCCGCAACACAGCCTACTGTGCCCGCGAGCGTGACACCGATGAGACTCAAGGCCTTCACGGACGCGAGATAACCCGCGAAGGTCATGATGATCTCAGAGGGGATGGGGATGCAGGCGCTTTCCGCCGCCATGAGCACGGTGATACCGGCATAGCCCGTGTGACGGATCGTCACCAGGATCGCGTTCGCCAAGGCATGGATCAGGGTGTGTATCACAGCGGCTCCGGGGTGGTCTTTTGGGGCGCAGCGAATCCGGAAGTGGTTAGGGGCGGCCTTGGGCAGGGCTGGGCGCCGCCGGGGGTCGAGTCATTGGGGCGCGCCACCCGACGGTCACGCGGTGGTGTCGGGCGGGCCCGGGCTTAGGCCTTGCTTACGCCATCTGCCGTTCGCGTATCTCGTCCAGGGTCTTGCAGTCTATGCACAAGGTGGCGGTAGGCCGAGCCTCGAGTCTTTGCACGCCGATCTCGACCCCGCAGTTTTCGCAATATCCGTAATCGTCGGCATCGATACGCGCCACCGCCTCATCGATCTTTCTGATCAATTTGCGTTCGCGCTCGCGATTCCGCAGCTCAAGCGACATATCCGTTTCCTGGCTCGCGCGGTCGTTGGGATCGGGATGATTGGCCGTTTCGTCCTGCATGGCATGCATGGTGCGGGACACTTCCTGGATCAGCTCCGCCTTCCAAGCGAGCAGAACCTTACGGAAGTGTTCGCGCTGCCGGTTATTCATGTATTCTTCGCCCTCGGCAACGGAATAGGGCTTTATGCCGTGCAGTAGGGTCTGCACTTCCTTTTTCTTGGTGACGGCCATCGATTACTCCTGCGCTCGGCACAATGGTAGGGCTTGCGGGCCAGCGCGATTCTATACCAGAAAGTGCGGGGGCACGCAAGAAAATGTCCGACAAGCGGGGCGTGGCCAGTAGTGAGCGACGATAGGGGATCTGAGATGTTGAAGGCATTGATTTTCGATGTGGACGGGACGCTCGCCGACACCGAGCGGGATGGACATCGCGTGGCGTTCAATCGCGCCTTTGCCGAGGAGGGGCTGCCCGTCGTCTGGGACGTGCCGCTCTACGGGCAACTGCTCGCCATTACGGGCGGCAAGGAGCGCTTGCTGCATTTTTTCACGCGGGTTCGGCCTGAGCTGCGCCCGGCCGGGGATCTGGACGCCGTGGTGCGGCGCCTGCACGCCCGCAAGACCGAGATTTACAGCGACCTCTTGAATGCCGAGGGGGTGCCGTTGCGGCCGGGCGTACGCCGTTTGCTCCTCGAGGCCCGTGCCCGAGGTCTGCGCCTGGGGATCGCGACGACCACGACAGAGAAGAATCTGGAGCCTATATGGAGCGCCTTGGGTGATGGCGCGCGCGGCTGGTTTGACATAGTCGGGGCCGGCGACTGCGTGGCCACCAAGAAGCCTGCGCCGGACATCTATGAATACGTTCTCCGGGGCCTGGGTCTGCCCGCCCGCGACTGTCTCGCTTTCGAGGATTCCGAGAATGGGCTGCGCGCGGCGGTAGCCGCCGGGCTTTGCACGGTCGTTACGGTCACCGATTACACGCGCGATCAGGATCTGGCGGCGGCCCTTTTGGTCGTCGACCATCTGGGCGAGCCGGAGCGGCCATCGACACGGCTTTCCGGTGTCCCCTTTGCGGGCCGACTGCTCGACGTCGACACCTTGAATGCGCTGAGCCCGCTCTGCGCGCGACGTTGAGGCGAGCATGGAGATCTTCAAGAGTTTCAGGATCGAGGCCGCGCATCGATTGCTCGGTTTGCCAGAGGGCCATAAGTGCTGGCGGCTGCACGGTCATTCGTTTCGGATCGACATCCACATCCGGGGTCCGGTCGATCCATCGCGCGGATGGGTGATGGATTTCGGGGATGTGAGCGCCGCCTTCCGGCCGATCTTCGAGGACCTCGATCACCACTATCTGAACGATATCCCGGGTCTCGAGAACCCGACTAGCGAGCGCCTCGCGCAGTACGTGTGGGGGCGGCTCGCCGATATCCTTCCGGGGCTCGCGCGTGTCGTGATCCACGAGACCTGCACGGCCGGATGCGCCTATGAAGGTCCGGGCTCAGAGGACCCAGGGTAAGAGGTCGGCGGGGGTCGCCAGGAGCCCGTCGGCACCGAAGCCCGCAGCCTCGTCAGGGGGCGCATAGCCGAAGGCGACGGCAAGTGCCGGCATACCGGCGGCCCGGGCCGCGTCAATGTCCCCCTGGTCGTCGCCCACATAGATGCAGCGCGCCGGGGCCACACCCAGAAGGGCGCAGGCGTGCAGTAGAGGGTCCGGGTAGGGCTTGGCGCGCGCCGCCGTGTCTCCGCCGACCAGGCAGCGGGCGCGGTTTTGGAGATCGAGGGCCGCGAGCACGCGCTGCGCCAGTCGCTCGGGCTTATTGGTCACGACCCCCCATGGGAGGCCGTGGTCGTCGAGCGTGTCGAGGACTGCGGCGATGCCTGGATTGAGCTCAGTGGCCTGTCCGATCAGGCGATCGTAGTGCGCAAGAAACGCCCCGCGCGCGGCCTCGTAGCCCTCCGCGCCCGATGCGATGGCAAGCCCCTCCCACAGCAGGGCGCGGGTTCCCACGGCGGTCGCCCGCCGGATGCGATCCCGATCGAGTGGGGGGCTGCCCGGTGCACGCAGGGCCTCCAAGGCTAAGGCCAGGTCCGGGGCGGTATTGGCCAGGGTGCCGTCCAGATCGAACAGCACGACCGCGCACTTCACGGCGTGTCGCGGCGCCCGGCGACCAGGAAATTGACGCCGAGATCGGACGACAGCGCGAACTGGTGTACCAGCGGCCAGTAACGCACGCCGCTCATCGTTGTGACGTGCAGGGCCGCCGCGCGCATCCAGGCGGCGAGTTCCGACGGGCGGATGAAGCGCGCGTATTCGTGGGTACCACGCGGCAGGATATTCATGAGGTACTCAGCCCCCATGATCGCGGTGAGCCAAGCCTTGGGCGTCCGGTTGATCGTCGAAAAAAAGACGTGGCCGCCGGGCCTTACAAGCCGCGCGCAGGCGCTGATGACCGACGCGGGGTCCGGGACATGTTCGAGCATCTCGAGGCAGGTCACGACATCGAAGGATCCCGCCGCGTCATCGCGCGCGAGGTCCTCCACCGAGGTCTCGCGATAGTCTATGGTAAGGCCGTTTTCTATGGCATGGAGACGCGCGACCAATAGCGCCTCATGGGCGAGATCGATGGCGGTCACGGTCGCCCCTTCGGCAGTCATGGCTTCCGCGAGCAGTCCCCCGCCGCAACCCACGTCCAGCACCCGCAGCCCCGCCAGCGGGACGCGGTCCTTAATGAAGCGCAGGCGCAGGGGATTCATGCCATGAAGGGTCTTGAGCGGGCCGTCGGGGTCCCACCACTGGCTGGCGACCGCCTCGAATCGCTGTAGTTCTTTGGGGTCGGCATTCTGCGTCACGGTCATGAGTCCTTTCCAGGATCGGCTGCGCGTATCTTATCACGCCAGGCCGCCGCCCGACCGATGATCGCCTTTTCGTCCAGGGTCAGCGGGTGCCGCCCGGCAAGCAAGGCGCGCCCCGCGACCCATACATGCGTGACCTGGTCACGGCAGGCGGCATAGACGATCTGCGAGATCGGGTCGTAGACCGGTTGGGTGGAGGGCGCATTCAGGTCCACGGCGATCAGATCCGCACTCTTGCCGACCACGAGCGAGCCCGTGTCGGCGGCCAGCCCAAGGGCTCTGGCCCCGTTCAAGGTTGCCATCTCGAGCGCGTAGGCGGCCGGCACCGAGGTCGCATCACCGCTCGTGCCCTTGGCAAGCAGGGCCGCGGTACGCATCTCGCTGAACATGTCGAGGTCATTATTGCTGGCCGCCCCGTCGGTGCCGAGGGCTAGGTTGACGTTGGCGTGTGCCAGCGCCGTTACAGGACAGATGCCGGCTGCGATCTTGAGATTGGATTCCGGACAGTGGACCACGCTCACCCCGCGCGCGGCGCACAGCGCGATCTCGTCTGGCAGCAGCTGCGTCATGTGCACGGCCATGAGCCCCGAATGCACGATGCCGAGGCGGTCCAGGCGCGCGATCGGGCGCACCCCGTGATTGTGCAGCGAATGCTCGATCTCGCCTGCGGTCTCATGAATGTGCATATGCAGGCCGATGTCGAGTTCGTCGGCGCGCACCCGGATACGCGCCAGGGTATCGTCGGATACTGAATAGGGGGCGTGGGGCGCAAGCAGCGGCTTGACGAGCGGGTCATGGCGCCATTTGTCGCACAGCGCGATACCGCGGCTCAGGTATTCCTCCGGGCCGCGGGCCCATGCGGTCGGCACATCGATGACCACAAGGCCCAATACCGCGCGCAGGCCGGCCTGGGCGGCCACGCGCGCGGTCTCGTCGGCGAAGAAGTACATGTCGGCGAAGCAGGTGGTGCCGCCCCTGATCATTTCGAGCGCGGCGAGCGCGCTGCCATCACGCACGAAATCGCCGTTGACGTAGCGGCCCTCGGCTGGCCATATGTGTTCGTTCAGCCATTGATGGAGCGGCAGATCGTCGGCCAGCCCCCGAAAGAGGGTCATGGCGGCGTGCGTGTGCGCGTTGACAAGGCCCGGGAGTAGGGCATGGCCCGGAAGATCAACCGTGACGGTGGCGGGCGGCGCCTCGCTCTGCGGCGCGATGGCGGCGATGCGTCCGTCGCGAACGAGCAGGGCGTGGTCGCGCAGGACCTGGCCGCGCGGTTCTATGGGGATGATCCAGCTGGCCTTGAGACACAGGTCGAAATCCATTGTGGCCTCGCGTGCGGTGGGCGCTTAGCGTGTATGCGCGGTCTTGGTACGGAAGATTCCGGTCTCGACGACCCGGCCCCCATCCAGACGAACAAAGGAGTTACAGAAGTCCCGGACCTGCTGTTCGTTGTGCGAAACCAGTACGATACTCATGCCGTTGCGTCTCAGGCTCGCGATCTTATCGTGACACTTCTCTTGGAAGGCCGCGTCGCCCACCGCCAGGATCTCGTCGGCGAGCAGGATATCCGGTTCGAGGTGCACGGCGATCGCGAATGCAAGTCGCATATACATTCCGGAGGAGTAATTCTTGACCGGCGTATCGATGAAATGCGCGAGCTCGGAAAATTCGACGATGTCGTCGAAGCGGCCCCGCACGTCCTTGTTGCGAAACCCATAGAGGCTCGCGTTCAGGTACACGTTTTCTTCGCCGGTCAGCTCCGGGTGGAAGCCGACCCCGAGCTCTATGAGCGGCGCGACTCGCCCCCGCGTAATGACGCGCCCCGAGGTGGGCTTCAAGATGCCTGCGATCACCTGCAAGAGTGTGCTTTTGCCAGAACCATTGCGGCCCATGAGGCCTATGGCCTCGCCGCGGCGCACCGTGAATGACACATCGGAGAGCGCGTGGAAGTGTTCGTGACGCGTGCGCCAGCGGTCCTTGAAAAGCCCCACCAGTTTGCCCTTCAGGCTGTCGACGCGGTTGTGGTGGAGGATGAATTCCTTCGATACATGCTCGACCTGTACGACCTCGTCCGGCAATGAACGCATCAGAGGCGCTCCACGAGCGAGTCGGCGTAGCGATTGAAGACGAAGAGCCCGACCGTAAGGCTTGCCACGGTCCACGCCACCGCCATGGCAAGGATGTGCCAACTCGGCAGCTGTCCGCTATAGAGGATCCCGCGGAATATCAGGACATAGTCGACGAGCGGGCTCACGGCGAAGAGCTGGCGGAGGTGTGGCGGGATCCTGTGATATTGATAGACGATGGGCGTCACCCAGAACAAGAAGAGCAATACTACGTCGACCAAGTGCTTCAAGTCCCGAAAGAGGACGTTCAGCACCGACAGGATCAGCGTGATTCCGAAGGTGAACGCCAAAAAGAACAAGAGGACGACCGGATAGACGACGAGCACCGGATGGAGCTTGCCGCCCAGGAACGGGTAGAGAATGAAGAGCAAAGCGATGGCCAGAAGCCAAAGCACGACATTGAAGACCACCGATGAGATCGGTACGAGCAGGCGCGGAAAATAGATCTTCTTGACGAGTCCGGCATTGGCGAGCAGCGTGTCGCAGCTTTGCCCCGTGATCTGACTGAACAGATTCCAGTGGAGGAGCCCGGCCATGAGGTACAGCGGGTAGTTCGGCAAGTTGGACTTGAAGACCACCGAGAACACAAAGACATAGAGCCCGATCATGACGAGCGGGTTGATGAGCGACCAGAGGAAGCCCAAGGCCGCCCCCTGGTAGCGCACCTGGATGTCCTTGCGCACGAAATTCCTGAGCATGTCGCTGTAGGCGAGCAGGGACCGCAGTCCGCTTAGAGAGGGGTCCGTCAGGGGGGTGTGTTCGAGAGTTTTTGCCATAGACTCAACGAAAAAGCGATCTTGGCCATGATAGCATCATTGCCGGACATTGTGTCCTGGGCTTTGGGGGAGCGCGTGGTGAGTGATGTTCTATACGATAAGGTGCGTGCCGTTGAATTCTGCGACGGCACCGTTCGTCTGCTGGATCAGCGCGTCCTGCCCGGGATTTTGCGCTACGAGACCTATACAAGCGCTTCCGAGGTCGCTCGCGCCATTACCGCCATGGTCGTACGCGGGGCGCCGGCCATCGGGGTAGCGGCCGCCTACGGTGCCGTGCTTGCGGTCACCGCGGCCTATGCGCGCGCGCCGGGCGACTGGCGCGCCGCCGCCGCCCCCGATCTGGCCTTGTTGCGCCAGAGTCGTCCGACCGCGGTGAACCTTGCTTGGGCCCTTGATGTGATGGAGCGTACGCTGCGTGATGTGGGCGAGGGCTCACCCATCCCGGTCATTGAGGCTGCCGCACGACGTCTGCATGACGAGGACATCGCCGCGAACCGGCGCATGGGCGCGTTCGGGGCGGCCCTGCTGCCCCCGGCGGCGCGGGTCCTGACGCATTGCAATACTGGGGCCCTCGCGACCGGCGGCTTCGGGACCGCGCTTGGGGTCGTGCGGGCCGCCGCCGCGCAAGGCGGCATCACCATGGTTTATGCGGATGAGACGCGTCCCTGGTTGCAGGGTGCGCGGCTCACGGCCTGGGAGCTTGTACAAGAGGGTCTGCCGGTGACGGTCATTGCCGACAGCGCGGCCGCGGCCCTCATGCGATCAGGCGGGATCGCGGCCGTCTTGGTCGGGGCCGATCGTATCGCCGCCAACGGCGACACCGCCAACAAGATCGGGACCTATGGGCTTTCCGTACTGGCGCGGCATCACGGTGTTCCGTTCTACGTCGTGGCGCCTATGAGCACCATTGATCCCGCCACCGCCTGCGGCGCCGACATACCGATCGAGGAGCGCGCCGCGGCCGAGGTGCTGTCCTGCCAAGGGGTGGCCCACAGTCCTGTGGGCGCCCAGGCCTGGAACCCGGTCTTTGATGTGACCCCCGCTGCCCTTATCGATGCCTTGATCACTGAGCGGGGAGTGGTCACGCGCCCTGACGTTGAAGGCATTGCGCGCCTCCTGGCGCAGCCCGGCGGCGCCTAGCGCAGCCGCTCGCCCGTCCCCATGGCCGCCGCCCGCGCGGCGGCCACTCTCCTTGGGGGTGCCCCCGGCTTGTCGCCGTAGCCGATCAGCTATCGCTACTATAATAAAACGCCAATGTCTCTGACCTGGATCAAAACACCACCCGTACCACCCCTTTAGGATAAGCCCGCTCGGCCCGGTATTCCTCTTCCGGTATAGCGCGAGTTCAGGGGGGCGCTGGGAGTGGTTCCGAGGGTGGCCTGCGGCAGCGCAGCCCGCTTAGGGGAACTCGCGCGCTTTGAGTAACGTCTACGAGGCTTAACGGACATGCCAACGAACAGGTTGCGACCGAGGGGATGGCTTGGTCTTCTTTCTTTTTTACCGCTACTAGCCCTCGGGGGGTGTGCGCACCGTCGCGGCGGGGATGAATTCTGGATGCTGGACCCCAAGGGCATCATCTCGGCGACCCAGGACCATTACCTCACTCTCGATGTCCTCGTCATGCTCTTGATCATCGTGCCGACGGGGATCTTCATCGTTTGGGCGATGCGCCACTACCGTCGCGACGGTGGGCGCGGGCGCCACGACGCCCATTGGGACCACTCCAATGCCCTCGAGGCCCTCGTGTGGGGTATCCCGATCCTCACGGTCGGTCTCCTCTCGTACTATTCGGTCAAGGCGATCTATGCCGTGAATCCCTATCACCCGACGGTCGTGGCCCGCGCCACCCACGGCAAGGGCGCACTCGACATCGATGTGATCTCCACCGACTGGCAATGGGTCTTCATCTACCCCCAACAAGGGATCGCCACCGTCGATCGCCTAGTGGTCCCGAAGGGGGTGCCGGTGCACTTTCGTCTGACGTCGGCGACCGTCGTCAACGACTTCTATATCCCGCAGCTCGTCGGCATGATCGACGTCATGCCGGCGATGCGCGTGCGCCAATCCCTGCTGGCCTCGCGCACCGGGACCTATGAAGGCTATTCCGCCAACTTCAGTGGCGCGGGCTTCTCATGGATGAACTTCGAGACCAAGGCCGTATCCCGTTCGGCGTTCCGCGCCTGGGTCGCGCGCGTCCAAGGGGCATCGGCGCATTTGACCTACGCGGCCTTCGATCAAGTCGCGCAGCCCACGATCAATGTCCACGGGCGCTTCGTGTATTTCTCGCATGTCCAGCCAGGGCTCTTCCGGCATGTGGTGGCACAGACTGCCGCCGGCAAGACCTATCCTACGCCCATGGCCATGACCGAAAACATGACGCGCTATCTCAAGGTCCAGGCCCGTCGCGACGCCCATAATCGAGACTAAGGAGAGGAACCGTTCATGCTCGTGCACATCGATGGGCCTTGGAGCCCACTGCTCGGCCGCTTGGCGCTGAGCGAGATTCCCTACAACAATCCGATCCTTATCGGGACATTCGTGTTTGCCACGCTGCTCGCCTTAGGTCTCGTGGGGCTCGTTACCTACCTCGGTCTCTGGCGCACCCTCTGGCGCGACTGGCTGACTTCGGTCGACCACAAGAAGATCGGCATCATGTATATCCTCATAGGCCTCGTGATGCTGTTTCGTGGCTTCATGGACGCCGTCATGATGCGCGCCCAGCAGGCCATGGCGGTCGGGCCACATTCGGCGGGGTATATGGATTCGCCGCACGGTTATCTCACGCCCTATCATTTTGATCAGATCTACACGGCGCATGGCACCATCATGATCCTGTTCGCCGCCACTCCGCTTTTGGTCGGGATCATGAACATCCTGGTGCCCTTGCAGATCGGGGCCCGCGACATGGCCTACCCCTATCTCAATGCTGTCTCCTTGTGGCTCACGGCGGCGGGCGCCGCACTCGTCATGGCATCCCTCTTTATCGGGGACTTCGCCCATGCCGGTTGGTTTGGCATCGTGCCCGTCATGGAACTGCCCTACAGCCCCGGGGTTGGCGTCGACTACTGGATGTGGGCCTTCCAACTGAGCAGTATCGGCACGACCCTGGGCGGCATCAACCTGCTCGCCACTATCGTCAAGATGCGCGCGCCAGGCATGACATGGGGGCGGCTGCCGATTTTCACATGGACCTCGCTCAGCGCCAACCTCATAAGCCTTTCGACCTTCCCGGTCTTGAGTGTCGCATTGGCACTGCTCGCCCTCGACCGCTACCTCGGCACGCATTTCTATACGGCGGGCCTTGGTGGGAATCTGATGCTCTATAACGACCTTTTCTGGATATGGGGGCATCCGGAGGTGTACTTCGTGATCCTGCCGGCGTTCGGCATGATGTCGGAGATCATTCCGACCTTT
>JAKAXK010000168.1 GCA_021827145.1 Pseudomonadota bacterium | reverse complement strand
TCTGGCGAAGGCCTCGACGAAGCTTGCGAAATCGTGGCCGTCCGCGCCGAGTCCATGGAGCCAGATAAACGCGTAATGGGGGCGGGGGCCTGTGACGTATTGCAGAGGGGGTTTGTCAAAAAAATGCATGACGCCATTATAGCGGGCGCCGGGGGGCCGGAGAAGCGCGACACGCTCGGCGGCGCCGTGTGGCCTGCCCGGACGTAAGCGCGGGCAGATCCCCGCGCCGCTCAGTGGGGGCTCACGCGGGATCCAAGGGGTCGCGCGGTGGCGCGCGGCGTACGGTCAGGGACCGGGCCGCGACAACGGCGATACGGGCCGTGCCGCGCGCGGATTCCATGAGGAGGATCTCGACGGGCCCCTGACGGAACAGGTCAGCGGCGCGCATTTCGGGGTCGGCAGCGGGATCCAGGTCGATCATGATCCGTTCGCCACGTTTTCGCGTAATGATAAGCATGCCCGTTTGTAGCGCCGGATGGCGTGGCTGTCGATAGCCGATCGGCGACAAAGGTACAGGTCGCGGCCGTTTACTTGCGCCGGGAAATGGGTTTGAATGACGGCCTTCTCGCTTCAGGGGTCCTCATGAGTCTCATACGTCCTTTCCGCGGTCTGCGGCCCGATGCGGCGCACGCCGAGGCTGTCATTGCGCCACCTTATGACGTGCTGAGTAGTGCCGAGGCCCGCGAGGCCGTGACCGGCCGTCCTTTGAGCTTTTTGCGGGTCTCCAAGGCCGAGGTCGACTTGCCCGAGGGCACGGCGCCCACCGATGAGGCGGTGTTCCGTCAAGCGGCGGAGAACTTTGCCCGCCTACGGCGCGAAGTGCTGACCGAAGATGCGACACCCTGTTATTACTGTTATGAGCTGACGATGGGCGACCATGTGCAGAAGGGCCTTGTGGCCACCGCCTCGGTAGATGCCTATGTGCAGGGACGCATCCGCCGTCATGAACTCACGCGCCCCGACAAGGAGCGCGACCGGGTGCGCCATATTGAAGCCTTGAATGCCCAAACAGGCCCCGCGTTTCTCACCTTTCGCGCCGACCCCGGGATCGCTGCCTTGCTCGTGCGGGCCTCGGAAGGTCCAGTGGCCATCGACACGGTCTTGCAGGGCGTCCGTCACCGTCTATGGGTCATAGCGGATGCGGGTCTCGTGGATGCGCTCACCGCGGCCTTCGAGAAACTCCCGCGGGTTTATATAGCCGACGGCCACCATCGCACGGCCGCCGCCCGGATCGTGGCGGGGAGTCGCGAGGCCGGCGCGGGGCCGCATCAGTGGTTCTTGTCGGTGCTGTTTCCGGATAACGAGATGCAGATCCTGAACTACGATCGCGTGGTCACTGATCTGAATGGCCAGACGGTCGAGGGGCTGAAAGCGGCTCTCACGCCGATCTTCGAGGTCCTCCCCGAGGGCGCGCCGGTACGGCCGGCGGCGCATGCCGAGTTTGGGATGTATGTGGATGGGCGTTGGTACCGGCTGCGGCTGCGTGGCGCCTTGCCCAAGGACCCGGTGGCGCGCCTGGATGTGAGCCTCTTGCAGGATCACGTGTTGGCGCCGCTCTTTGGGATCACCGACCCACGGCGGGATCAGCGCATCGATTTCGTGGGGGGGATCCGGGGGCCGGAGGCCTTGGCCGAACGCGTAAACCGGGATGGCGGTGTGGCGTTTACGCTCTATCCGACGAGCCTTGCGGACCTCATGGCGGTCGCAGACCAAGACGAGGTCATGCCACCGAAGTCCACCTGGTTCGAGCCCAAGCTTGCCGACGGGCTCGTCTCTTACGCTTTGGACGGCACTTACTAAGCCGGGCAAAGACGCGATTGGTGACGCTCGCTGGCGTCGCCGCCGTTGTCGAGTCCGTGGATCTTCAGCTTATTGCCGCGCGCGAAGTCCACGAGGAAACTGAACGCGCTGGGGTTCACGCCCTTCAGTTCCGGGTCGAGAACTAGGCACTTGCGGCCGTCGATCACCTGCGGTTGCACGTAGTGGGAGTAGCGGATACGGCGGTCCATACCGAAGGTTGAAAGGCTGCCACTGATACGCTCTATCCAGTCGCTGGGCCTAAAAGTGCGGCCGTCCTCGGTGACCCCTTCGATCACGATCTTGTTTCTGGCATCCGTCATCATCTCTTACCTCGCTTTCCACTGTCTGTCCGCGTCTTTTGGCGTCAACTATCGAGGATAGCTCATTTTCATGACAATTTTATCATATTAGGCGCTTCTCCGGACGAAAGGTTCCGGCGGGCCGCGGAAAGCGCGCGAGCGAAGTCATCATGACCGGTCGCATGCACGCGTTCGCCGAGACCGGTGAGTATCGCCCGTACAAGCCCCGGGCCCTCATAGATTAAGCCCGTGTAGATCTGCAGGAGAGACGCGCCCGCCAGCAGATGCCTCCACGCTTCTTCTGCATCAACTATGCCACCGACTCCTATGATGGGGATTTCTGGTAACCGATTGAAAATATAGGATATTACTTCCCGGGCCCGGATGTTGAGCGGGGCCCCGCTCAAACCCCCTTGCTCTTCGGCCGTGCGCAAGTGCGCCACGCCGGGGCGCGCCACGGTCGTGTTGGTGGCGATAATGGCATCGCACGCGACCTCTTTCAGAACGCCAAGCAGGCTCTCCAGCGCTTCCGGCGCAAAATCGGGGGCAATTTTCACCGCGATCGGCACTCGGCGGCCACTACGGCGTTCAAGCGCCGAGCGGTCCTCGTACAAGGCCCCCAGCAGTTCGCGTGCGGCCTCCGGTTCCTGGAGCGCACGCAGCCCCGGGGTGTTGGGCGAGGACAGGTTGACGGTAATGTAGTCGGCGTAGGGGGCGAGGGCCGCGAAGCCGAGTCGGTAATCGTCGACGGCGCGGGGTAGGGGCGTATCGCGATTCTTGCCGATGTTGACGCCGATGGGCACGGCAGGGCGCGCGGCGCGCAGGCGCGCGGCCAAGCGATCCATGCCGTCGTTGTTAAAGCCGAGCCGGTTGATGAGCGCCCGTTGTTCGGGGAGACGGAAGAGCCGCGGCCGGGGATTGCCGGGCTGGGCCCGCGGCGTGACGGTCCCGACCTCGAGGAAGCCGAAACCGAGCGCAGCCAGACCCTGGAGGGCACAACCATTCTTGTCGAAGCCCGCCGCCAGCCCCAGGGGATTGTCGAGCGCGAGACCCAGGGTGGTCACCGGGAGCCGGGGCATTTTGGCGCGGGCGCCCGCCGGAAGAAGCCCGAGGGCGCGCAAGGCCACGAGGGCCCCCTTGTGGGCGGTCTCGGGGGGCGCGCGAAAGAGCCAGGGTCGCAGGGCTTTGTACACCTAGAAGCGCTCGCCAGCGGCCAGGACGCGCCACTGCCCGGGTTTCAGGCCGGTCAGACGGATGCGACCGATGCGCACCCGTTTCAAGCCGCGGACCTCATGTCCGACCAGCTTGAGCATACGCCGGATCTGGCGCTTGCGGCCCTCGGTCAAGGTCATGGCCAAGGCATCGGGCCCCAGGCGCTCGATGCGCGCGGGCCGCAGGGGTTTGTCATCGAGAGCGAGCGGGCCCCGCAGGGCCTCCAGTGCAGCGTCATCGATGGGGGCGCCGACGCGGACGTGATACTCCTTTTCGATGGCGTTGCCGCCGATCAAGAGCCGCGCGACGCGGCCGTCCTCGGTGAGTACGAGCAGGCCTTGGGAGTCGATGTCGAGGCGTCCGGCAATGGCGAGCCCCTGGGGGACGCGGGGGGGCGGGGCGGGCCCCGCATAGGCCTCGGGCGTCAAAAGGACATGCGCGCTTTGATAGCCCTTCTCCGGTTGCCCGGAGACGTAACCCAGGGGCTTGTTCATAAGAATCGTCAGACGGCGCTCTTGCCGGGCACGCGCCCCCGGCGCGAGCGTGATGCGCGCATCGGGGGCGGCACGCTCGCCGAGGACCGCTGGACGTCCATCGACCTGCACGAGGCCCTGTTCCAGGTAATGATCGGCCTCGCGCCGCGAGCACACCCCGCGCGCGGCCAGCAATTTGGAGATGCGCACGAGGGTCTCGGTCATAGGTAGCGGCTTCGGGTGGCGATCGGTTGTCGGGTTGGTGTCTTGGTCGTTACAATGACGGGCCCCGTGGAGGACATATGATAAAGCTTAACCGTTACAGCGCAAAGATCACCGGACCCAAATCGCAAGGCGCTTCGCAGGCGATGTTGTACGGCACAGGGCTTACGCCCGCCGACATGGATAAGGCGCAGGTCGGTATCGGCAGTATGTGGTTCGAGGGTAACACCTGCAACATGCATCTCTTGGATCTCGCGGGCCTGGTCAAAGACGGGGTGACCGAGGCCGGTCTCGTCGGCATGCGCTTCAACACCATCGGGGTCTCCGATGGCATGTCGATGGGTACGGACGGGATGAGCTTCTCGCTGCAATCACGCGATCTGATCGCCGATTCGATCGAGACT
>JAKAXK010000036.1 GCA_021827145.1 Pseudomonadota bacterium | reverse complement strand
GACCACGTTCGTCGCGCGACAAGTCGCTTGAGAGAGGCAGTCATGGATCTGAAAGAGATGCGGGCCGCGTCGGCCGAGGAAAAGCGCAAGGAGCTCGAGGCCTTGCGTGAGAAGCAGTTCACGCTGCGGATGCAAAAGGCCACGGGGCAAATCCGCGATACGAGCGAGATCGGGAAGGTGCGCCGGGATATTGCCCGGCTGTTGACGGTGATGCAGCAGGCGGGGGCCGATAGATCATGACGGAAGCGACTTTGGAAAAGCCGGCCCGCACCGCGACCGGACGGGTGACAAGCAACAAGATGGACAAGACGATCACAGTCCTCATCGAGCGCAAGACGCCGCACCCGGTCTATGGGAAGTATGTACGTCGGAGCACCAAGCTCCACGCGCATGATGAGAACAACGAGGGGCGCGAAGGGGATCTCGTGCTCGTCGAGCAGTGTCGGCCGCTTTCGAAGACCAAGACCTGGCGGCTCGTGCGGGTTTTGGACCGGCCGCCCGCAGTCTAGGGCCCTTTGGGGCCGGGTCAATCGATGTTATGATGGCGGGCTACGCAGGGCGCGCCTAAGGGAAGGAACACCATGATTCAGATGCAAAGCGTGCTGTCGGTCGCGGACAACAGCGGCGCCAAAAAGGTGCAATGCATAAAGGTCCTCGGTGGCTCGAAGCGGCGTTATGCCGGGATCGGGGACATCATCAAAATCAGCATCAAGGAAGCGGTGCCGCGGGGGCGCGTGAAGAAGGGCGACGTGTACGACGCCGTGATCGTGCGGACCAAAGTCGGTGTGCGGCGGGCGGACGGCTCGGTGGTGCGTTTCGACAGCAATGCGGCGGTGCTCTTGAATCCGCAGCATCAGCCAGTGGGTACACGTATCTTCGGCCCCGTGACCCGCGAGTTGCGCGGCGAGCAGTTCATGAAGATCATCTCGCTTGCTCCCGAAGTGATATAGGTGCGCCATGCAGAAGATCCGAAAAGGCGATGAGGTAGTGGTGCAGGTTGGTAAGGACAAAGGGAAGCGCGGTAGCGTGCTTCGCGTCTTTGCCGACGGGCGCGTGTTGGTGGAGAACGTGAACCGGGTCAAGCGTCACACCCGGCCGAACCCCAACAAGAATGTGACGGGTGGCATCATCGAGCGCGAGGCCCCGCTAGCAGTGTCGAACGTGGCCTTGTTCAACAAGGCGACAGGCAAGGGCGAGCGTGTCGGGTTTCGCACCTTGGATGACGGCCGCAAGGTGCGCGTCTTCAAGCGCAGCGGCGAAGTCGTGGATGCGTAGGGGAAGGCGATGACCAGCAGGTTTCAGGAGTTGTACGAAAAGACCATTCGGCCGGAGCTGATGGCCCGTTTCGGGTATCAAAACCCGATGCAGGTGCCGCGGCTCGTGAAGGTGACGCTGAATATGGGCGTGGGCGAGGCCCTGGCGGACAAGAAGGTGATCGAGCATGCGGTGGGCGATATGCAGGCGATCGGCGGGCAAAAGCCTGTCGTGACGCGGGCCCGCAAGTCGGTGGCGGCCTTCAAGGTGCGTGAGGACTGGCCGATCGGCTGCAAGGTGACGCTGCGGCGCACCCGCATGTACGACTTCATGGATCGTCTCATCAGCGTGGCGCTGCCGCGCGTGCGCGACTTCCGTGGCCTGCCGAACCGTTCGTTCGACGGTCAGGGTAACTACTCGCTCGGGATCAAGGAGCAGATCATCTTTCCCGAGATCGAGTACGACAAGATCGATGCCGTGCGCGGCATGGACATCACCATAACGACGACGGCCAAGACCGACGAAGAGGCGCGAGCCCTGTTGTTGGCCTTCAAGTTGCCGATTCGGGTTTAAGGGGCGGATATGGCGAAGAAGTCAAAGATATTGCGCAATCGGCAGCGTGAGGCGCTGGTGGCGAAGTACGCGCAGCGGCGCGCCGAATTGAAGGCGGCATCGGTGAATATGCGGCTTCCCGAAGAGGAGCGTCAGGAGGCATTTGCGGCGCTCGCGAAGCAGCCGCGCAATGCCTGCCCCGTGCGTGTGCGCAACCGCTGCTATATGACCGGCCGGTCGCGGGGTTACTACCGGAAATTTGGTCTGGGCCGGAACAAGTTGCGCGAAATGATGATGCGCGGCGAGATCCCGGGTATCGTGAAGGCGAGCTGGTAGGTAACGACCATGATGAATGATCCCATTGCGGACATGTTGACCCGCATTCGTAACGCCCAGCGCGCCGAGAAAATCAGCGTCCGCATGGGGGCTTCCAAGCCTAAGTGCGCCTTGGCCAAGATTCTGAAGGACGAGGGCTATGTCGGTGACTTTCGGGTCATTGAGGGGGTAAAGCCCGAGCTCGAGATCGAACTCAAGTATTATGCGGGGCGGCCGGTCATCGCGCGCATCGATCGCGTGAGCCGGGGCGGTCGACGCGTTTATCGGTCGCACGACGAGCTGCCGACCGTGGATGGGGGCCTGGGGATCGCCGTCGTGTCGACGTCCAAAGGCATGATGACCGACCGGGCGGCGCGCACCGCGGGCCTGGGCGGCGAGATCGTGTGCGTGGTGGTTTAAGGAGCGAGGCATGTCTCGAGTTGCGAAAAATCCGGTGAGCCTGCCTGCGGGCGTGACTTTGGCCCGGAATGGTGCGGATATCACGATTAAGGGGCCTAAGGGTGAGCTCGCGCACCGCATCCATGCGCTGGTGGCGATGGAGCAGGAAGGCGATGCCATGCGCTTTACCGCCGCGGACGCGTCATCGCTGGCGAACGCCTTGTCGGGAACGACGCGCGCCCTGGTTCAGAACATGGTGAACGGTGTTAGCAAGGGCTTTGAACGCAAGCTTTCGATCGTGGGCGTCGGTTACCGCGCGGCAGTGCAAGGGCGCAAGCTGAACCTGACGCTGGGGTTTTCGCACCCGGTGGTCTATGACATTCCGCAGGGCATCACGATCGAGACGCCGAGCCAAACGGAGATCGTGATCAAGGGGGCCGACAAGCAGCGTGTGGGCCAGGTTGCCGCCGAGGTTCGCAGCTACAGGCCGCCGGAGCCCTATAAGGGCAAGGGTGTGCGCTATAGCGACGAAGTGGTGGTCAAGAAAGAAGCGAAGAAGAAGTAAGGCGACCTTATGAAAGAAAAGGTGACAGCACGCAAGCGGCGGGCATTCAGGATCCGGAGGCGTATCGCCGTTCTGGGTGGCCAGAGGTTGTGCATCCATCGGACGCCACGGCATATGTATGCGCAGGTCATTGGACCGGACAGCCGGGTGCTGGCCAGCGCCTCGACCGTCGAGGTGGAGGTGCGCAAGGATCTGAAGACCGGCGGGAACCTCGATGCCGCGCGGCTCGTGGGGCGCAGGATCGCCGAGAAGGCGAAGGCGGCGGGGGTGGTCAAGGTCGCGTTCGACCGGTCCGGGTTCCGTTATCATGGCCGTGTTAAGGCCTTGGCGGATGCGGCGCGCGAAGGCGGACTCGAGTTTTAAGGAGGCATTGTGGCGGCAGGCGGGTCGGATTCGGACGGTTACAGCGATAACCTCCAAGAAAAGCTCATCAGCATCAATCGCGTGGCCAAGGTGGTCAAGGGCGGCCGACAGTTCGGCTTTGCGGCGCTGACGGTCGTGGGCGATGGCGATGGGCGTGTCGGAATAGGTCAGGGCAAGGCCCGTGAGGTGCCGGTCGCTGTGCAAAAGGCGATGGATGACGCGCGGCGCAATATGGTCCGGGTGCACCTGAAAAGCGGAACCATTCACTACGGGGTGACGGCCAATCATGGGGCATCCAAGGTGGTGATGCGGCCGGCGTCGGAAGGAACCGGGATCATAGCGGGAGGCGCGATGCGCGCCTTGTTCGAGGTGGCGGGGGTACGGAACGTGCTGGCCAAGGCCTTGGGCTCCACCAACCCCATCAATGTCGTACGCGCGACGCTGAAGGCCTTGCTCGATGTGAGCAATCCGGCGGAGGTTGCCGCCAAGCGTGGCAAGACCGTCGAAGAGATCACGGGCGGTTAGGAGCGGTCATGGCGAAGAAACAGATGAAAGTGACCTTAGTGCGCAGCGTGTTCGGAACCGGCGCGCGGCACCAGGCGTGTGTGCGGGGGCTCGGGCTTCGGCGCATGCACCAGAGCGTGTTGGTCGAGGATAGCGCGGCCACCCGCGGCATGGTTCGTAAGGTGGCATATATGGTGAAGTGCGAGGAGGTGGCCTGATGCGTCTTAATACGATCAAGCCCGATCCGCACCGGACCGCCGCCAAGCGCGTCGGCCGAGGCGGTGGGTCAGGGCTCGGCAAGACCTGCGGTCGCGGGCACAAGGGCCAGAAGGCGCGCGCCGGTGGCTACCACAAGGTCGGGTTCGAGGGTGGACAGATGCCCCTCCAGCGGCGCTTGCCTAAGTTCGGTTTCCGTTCGGCCATGGCTGCGGAGACGGCGTCGGTGCGGCTCTCGGAGCTGCACGCCTTGGAGGGGACCATCGATCTGGCGGCGCTGAAGGCCGCCAATGTGATCGATGCCACGGCGACCCGCGCGCGGGTTTTTTTGTCGGGGTCCGTTGAGAAGGCGCTGGTGCTGAAAGGGATCGCTGTCACCAAGGGTGTGCGAGCGGCCATCGAGGCGGCGGGCGGCAGAGTCGAGGAGTGATGGCCGCGAAGGACGCGAAACGCCAGGGCACGCTGACGCCCGGGATGCTTGGCCGGTTGAGCGACCTGAAACAGCGGATATTCTTTCTGCTGGGGGCCCTGGTGGTGTTTCGTATCGGTGCTCACATTCCGGTGCCGGGCATCAATGGCGCGGCGCTCGCGTCTTTGTTCCAGCGCGAGAGCGGCTCGATCATCGGCATGTTCAACATGTTCTCGGGCGGCGCGCTGCAGCGCTTGTCGGTGTTCGCGCTCGGGATCATGCCGTATATCTCGGCCTCGATCGTGATTCAGCTGTTGACGCCCGTCATCCCTAAGTTCGACGAGTTGCGTAAGGATGGGGGCGAGGCCGGAAGGCGCAAGCTAACGCAGTATACGCGCTACGGGACCACGGTCCTGGCAGCCTTTCAGGGGCTCGGGATCTCCATTGCCCTCGAGCACCAGACGGCGGGCGGTGTGTCGATCGTGATGCATCCGGGCGCCGGGTTTGAGCTGTTTACAATGATCACGCTGGTTGCCGGCACCATGTTTTTGATGTGGCTGGGCGAACAGATTACCGAGCGCGGTATCGGCAACGGGATCTCCATGATCATCTTCGCCGGCATCGTGGCGGGATTGCCGCAGGCCATCGGCGGAACCCTGGAGCTTGCGAGCAATGGGTCTTTTCAACCCTTGTTCGTGTTACTGTTGTTTGTCGTGGCCTTGGCGGTGACGGCCTTCGTGGTATTTGTCGAGCGCGGCCAGCGCCGGATCACGGTGACCTATGCCAAGCGTCAGCAAGGGCGTAAGATTTTCGGCGGTCAGACGACCCATCTGCCGCTCAAGGTGAACACGGCGGGGGTGATCCCGCCAATATTCGCGTCGAGCATGATCTTGTTTCCGACCATGGCGGCGAATTGGTTTGGTCATGCGAAGGGTATGGGATGGCTGCAGAACGTGGCCAACGCCTTGGCGCCGGGACAACCAGTGTACTTGATCGTGTTTTCGGTCGCGGTGATGTTTTTTTCGTTTTTCTACACCGCGATGATCATGGACCCGAAGGATACGGCCGAGAATCTGAAGAAATCGGGTGCCTTCATACCGGGGATACGGCCGGGTGAGCAGACGCGGCGCTATATCGACGATGTGATGTCGCGGTTGACCTTGTCGGGCGGGATCTACATTACGCTGGTGTCTTTGTTGCCGGAGTTCTTGATCCTGAAGTGGAATGTGCCGTTTTATTTCGGGGGCACGTCGCTGCTGATCATCGTTGTGGTGAGCATGGATTTTATGGCGCAGGTGCAGGCGCACCTGATGTCGCACCAGTATGAAAGTTTATTGAAGAAGGCGAACCTCACGGGCGGGGTGAGCGGGCTACCTAAGTAGAGGGGACCATGAAAGTCAGGGCGTCTGTGAAAAAGTTGTGCCGCAACTGTAAGATCGTGCGGCGAAAAGGGGTTGTCCGGATCGTGTGTAGCGAGGCGCGTCACAAGCAGCGCCAGGGCTAGACTTGCTATTCCGGTATTTCTAGGCTAGGCTTGCGCGCTTTTCGTTGGCGAAGGGCGCGTTTAGGAGAGAAGACACGATGGCCCGTATTGCAGGCATCAATATCCCGAATCATAAGCATGTCGAGATTGGACTCACATCCATCTTCGGCGTAGGCCGGCAGCGGTCTCGGCAGATCTGCGATGCAGCGGGGATTGCGACCACGGCGAAGGTGAAAGATTTGACCGACGCCGAGGTGGAAAAGATCCGTGCCGAGGTCGGCAAGCTCGTGGTGGAAGGGGATCTGCGCCGTACCGTCTCCATGAACATCAAGCGCCTTATGGACATCGGTAGCTATCGTGGCATGCGCCACAGGCGAGGCCTGCCGGTGCGGGGGCAGCGCACGAAGACCAATGCGCGCACGCGCAAGGGCCCCCGCAAGGGCATTCGGAAGTAAGGGGTAAAGGATAGATATGGCGACTAACACATCGACAGGCGGCAAAGCCAAAAAGCGCGTCAAGAAGAACGTCGCCGAGGGCGTTGCGCATATCCAGGCATCTTTCAATAACACGATGATCACGATCACCGACCGGCAGGGGAACGTGTTGTCGTGGGCGACGGCGGGCGGCGCGGGTTTCAGGGGTTCGCGCAAGAGCACGCCGTTTGCCGCCCAGGTGGCGTCCGATAAGGCGGGGCGGGCGGCACAGGAGTTCGGCGTGAAGGCGCTTGAGATTCGGGTGAAGGGCCCGGGCCCCGGGCGCGATTCGGCGGTACGCGCTCTGCATTCCGCGGGCTTTGAGATCAGCAACATCATCGATGTAACCCCGATCCCCCATAACGGTTGTCGGCCGGCGAAGCGTCGGCGCGTCTAGTTGACGGAGAGAGAAGAATGGCCCGTGAGAACGCGGATGCAAAATGCCGTAAATGTCGGCGCGAGGGCGGTAAGCTCTTTCTAAAAGGGGAAAAGTGCTTTACGGACAAGTGTCCGGTATCGAAGCGCGCTTATCCCCCTGGACAGCATGGTCAGAGACGTAGCCGCTTGTCGGATTACGGAACGCAGTTGCGCGAGAAGCAGAAGCTGAGGCGCATCTACGGAGTGCTGGAGGCGCAGTTCGCGAATTACTACGTGGAGGCCGACAGGCGGCGCGGCAATACGGGTGAAAACCTGTTGAAACTGCTCGAATGTCGTCTCGACAACGTTGTTCATCGGATGGGGTTTGGCGCGTCGCGTTCTGAAGCGCGGCAGCTCGTGCGCCATAACGGTATCCTGGTGAACGGCAAGCGGGTCAACATCCCGGCTTATCAGCTCTCGGCTCAGGACGTAATCGAGCTGAGCAGTGGTGCCAAGGAGCAGTTGCGGGTGAAGGCGGCCTTGGAGGCCGCCGAACAGCGCGGCTTCCCGGAATGGCTCGATGTCGATAGCAAGGCCATGAAGGGAACCTTCAAGGCCGTGCCGGAGCGTCGCGAGGTGCCGGGCGAGATCAACGAGCAGCTCGTCATCGCCCTGTACTCGAAGTAAGTTTCGGAGGAACCATATGCAGAGTTCGGCAGCGGAATTTCTTAAGCCTCGCAACGTCGGGGTCCAGGCGCTCGGTCCGATGCACGCCCGCATCACGCTTGAGCCACTCGAGCGGGGGTTTGGGCACACCTTGGGGAACGCGCTCCGTCGGATATTGCTGTCGTCCATGCCGGGCTGTGCGGTGACCGAGGCGCGGATTGAAGGGGTGTTGCACGAGTACTCGACCATCGAAGGCGTTCAAGAGGATGTCATCGACATCCTGCTGAATCTGAAGGGCCTGGCCATGCGCATGGAAGGTCGGGGCGAGGCGCGTTTGAAAGTCGATAAGGTGGGTCCGGGGGTGGTGACCGGCGCGGATGTGCAAACGGACCAGAGCGTGGAAATCGTTAATCCGGATCACATAATCGCGACACTGACCAAGGCGGTCGCCTTGAAGATGGAGCTTACGGTGGTGGCGGGACGCGGCTATGAGCCGGTTCCGGCGCGGGCGATCAACGAGGAGCGGGCTTTGGGCGGCATGCAGATCGACGCCTCCTTCAGCCCGATCCGCCGGGTGTCCTATACCGTCGAAAATGCGCGCGTCGAGCAGCGCACGGACTTGGATAAGCTGGTTCTCGATATCGAGACCAACGGGGCCATAGACCCGGAGGCGGCGGTGCGCCGTGCGGCCAATATCCTGCGCGACCAGATGGCGGTGTTCGTGGATCTGGAGAGCAAAGGCGCCGAGGTGCGCATCGAGGAGGAACCGGATATCAACCCCGTACTGATGCGGCCGGTCGATGATCTGGAACTCACGGTGCGCTCGGCGAATTGCCTCAAGGCCGAGAATATTTTCTTTATCGGCGATCTCGTGCAAAAGAGCGAGATGGAGCTTTTGAAGACGCCGAACCTCGGCAAAAAGTCGCTGACCGAGATCAAGGATGTCCTGGCGTCGCATGAGTTGACGCTGGACATGAAGTTGGAGAATTGGCCGCCGGCATCGCTTCGGAACAAGGTTCCGGGCGAAGGTTTGGATCGGTAACGGAGGGGAGACCCATGCGGCACGGTAATAGCGGGCGGAAGTTCAACGTCACGAGTGCGCATCGCAAGGCGATGTTCAAGAATATGACGGTGTCCTTGTTGCGGCACGAACAAATTATGACGACCTTGCCCAAGGCCAAGGAGCTGCGGCGCATCGCAGAGCCCTTGATCACGATGGGCAAGACCGCGACGGTGGCGAATCGACGTCTGGCCTTTGCGCGCTTGGGCGACCGGGAGATTGTGGGCAAGTTGTTCGACGAACTGGGCGCGCGATACCAGAATCGGCCGGGCGGTTATCTGCGTATCCTGAAGATGGGTCTGCGGGCGGGCGATACCGCCCCCATGGCGCTCGTGCAATTGATGGATCGGCCGGCGCACGGTGGGGAGAAGGAAGAAGCCGCATAGGGCGGCCTGAAGCGCTCAAAATCGCGGGAGACCGCGAGAACGGCCGGCACATCGCCGGCCGTTTTGTTTTGGGGGCCAGAAATGCCCCAGAGTGTGATGCGCCAGCGCCTTGTGGCTCGGTCAGCCCCGTCCCTTCGGCTGATGGGCACGGGAGGCCGTGGACGCTGTAATGGACCCCGCAGAGACCAATGGGGGTGGGCATGGATGCCTTCAAAGGGGCGGCGCGGATACTGCTGGTGAGGTTGGACAACATCGGGGATGTGGTGATGTTGTCGCCAGCGGTGCGCGTGTTGAGACGGGCGCTCCCTGGGGCGCGGATTACGCTTTTGGCGTCGCCTGCGGGGGCCGCCGTGGCCAGCCTGCTGCCGGGACTGGATGAGGTACTGGTGCGGCGCGCGCCGTGGCAGGATGCGCGCGGGGATATGGCCTTCGACCCGCAACGCGAGCAGGCGTGGGTGCGCGATCTGGCCATGCGTAGCTTTGACGCGGCGTTCATCTTCACGAGTTTTTCGCAAAGCCCCTTTCCAGCGGCCTACGCGTGTTATCTTGCGGGTATCCCGGTGCGCATTGGTCAGTCACGCGAGTTTGGCGGCGCGGTTCTGACGCACTGGGTGCGCCCGCTCGCGGATAGCGCCCACCAGGTCGATCGCAACCTGCATCTCCTGAAGGAGGCAGGCGTGCCCGTGAGGGGGCCGGGCTTAAAGGCCCTGCGGCTTGCCGTACCCACCGAGGCGCACGCCCGAGCCGAGGGAATGCTGCGCGAGCGTGGGGTGCGCGGCGACTTCGTCGTGGTCGCGCCCGGAGCCACGTGCGCGGCGCGGCGTTACCCAGCCGAGCGCTATGGTTCGGTGGCGGCAGCACTTCAGTCCTTGGGGCGGCAGGTCGTGGTGGTCGGGGGGCCCAAGGATTACGCGACGGGTGAGGCGGTGGTGGCGGCCGCGCCCGGCACCGTGTCACTCTGCGGCCACACGGACCTCGCCGAACTCGCGGCTGTGCTACAGCGTGCGCGGCTCCTTATCGCCAACGACTCGGGGCCCATGCATATAGCGGACGCGGTGGGCTGCCCCATGGTGGTGCTCTACGCGGGTACCGAGCTCGAGGAGCAGTGGCGGCCTCGCACCGCGCCGGCGCGTATTCTTCGCCGGCCCACCGCCTGCGCCCCCTGTTACCGTTTCGACTGCCCCTACGGTCTCGAATGCCTCCGGATCGCGCCGGCCGAGGTGGTGGCGCAGGCCCGCGCCCTATTGGGCGAGGCCCTGCGAGAGGTCGCCGGTGGTTGAGGCGCGCGCCTTGATCGCCCTCCTGCATGGGTGGGCCAAGAGCCGCGTCGTGGTGTTTGGCGAGTCGATCCTGGATCGCTATCTCAAAGGGCGCGCGGCGGGGATCTGCCGCGAGGCCCCGGTCCCGGTAGTGGGCCTGCAGACGGTCTCGGAGGCGCCGGGCGGCGCCGCCAATGCGGCCTGCAACATGGCGAGCTTGGGCGCCGAGGTGCGTTTTGTATCGCTGGTCGGGGCCGATGCCTATGGGGAGCGGCTTAAGACGCTCCTGGCGCAACAGGGTGTGGATACCGCCGTGGTTGCGAGCGATGGCGGCAGGCGCACCGTAGTCAAGCAGCGCCTGCGCTGCGATGACCAGTTGGTGGCGCGCTTCGATGAGGGTGACGTGGGCCCGGTGACGCCTGAGCGGGGCAAGCATCTGGCCGCGGCGCTTCTGGCAGCGGCTCGGGATTGCGACGGCGTCGTGGTGTCGGACTATGATCTCGGTCTTGTGGCTCCGGCAGTGCTCGAGGCCTTGAAGACTCTAGCCGACCGTGGCCTGCCCTTGATCGTGGATGCAAAATGTCTGCGGCGTTATCGCGGTATGCGCCCCCTGCTCGTGAAGCCCAATTTCGACGAGGCCCTGCGGCTCTTGGGCGGCGATGGTCCGGTGGAGGATCGCGTGGGCTTTATCGCGCGCAGGGGGGAGAGGCTTCTCGACATCACGGGCGCCCGGTCGGTGGTCGTGACCATCGACTGCGCGGGGGCCGTGTTGTTGGGTCCGGATGGGCCCTATCGCACAGCCGGGCGCGCGGTGCCGGCCGCCTACGCCGCCGGGGCCGGAGATACATTTTTGGCCGCCATGGCCTTGGCCTTGATCTCTGGGGCCGCCACCAGGGCCGCTATGGATCTCGGCGCCGCCGCGGCCGACGTGGTCTTGGCCCATGAGGGTACGGCGGTCTGCGGCCGGGATGAATTTAGTCGCGAACTCGCCGGTCATGGCAAGTTTTTGCGTCATGAGGCCCAAGTCCGGCAGACCGTCGTCCGCGCCCGCCAGGCAGGCCGGCGTATCGTCTTCACGAACGGGTGTTTCGACATCCTCCATCGCGGCCACATCACCTATCTCGAGCGCGCGAAGGCCCTGGGTGATGTCTTGATCGTGGGTTTGAATGACGACGACTCTGTGAGACGCCTCAAGGGTCCGGACCGGCCCGTCAATCCCTTGGCGGATCGCATCTCGGTGGTAGCCGCCTTGGCTTGCGTGGATTATGTCCTGGCCTTCGCGGGTGACACCGCGCACGGGCCGATACGCAGTGTGCGCCCGGACCTCTTCGTGAAGGGGGGCGACTATGCCGTAAAGCCCTTGCCAGAGGTGGATCTGGTGGAGGAGTTGGGCGGGCGCGTACGACTCCTTGAGTATGTGGACAACAACTCCACAAGCCGCCTCATAGAGCGTATCCGCAGGGATACGAAGACCGGTTAGTGGACGTCCTGATCCCCACCTATAATCGCCCGGCGGCCCTGGCCGTGACCTTGACGAGTCTGCTTGCCCAGGGCCTGCCGCTCCGGGTCGTGATCTCCGATCAAGGCGAGGCGGAGGCGCGCGCCCGACCCGAGGTGCAGGCGGCCGCGCGGGTGCTCGAGGCCTACGGTCACGCGCTCGTGTGGCACCGTCATCGGCCGCGCCGGGGGCTCGCCGAGCAGCGGGATTTTCTGTTGGGCGAGGCGCGCGGTCCCCATGCCCTCTTTCTGGACGACGACGTCATCCTGGGCCCCGACGCCTTGCTGCCGCTGCTCGATACCTTGCAGGCCGAGGCCTGCGGCTTTGTGGGCTACGGCCTGATCGGCCTCAGTTTTCGTGATGAGGAGCGCCCCCACGAGCAGGCGGTCGAGTATTGGCGAGGACCGGTTACGCCGGAGACGGTCACTCCCGAATCCCCGGCCTGGGCGCGGCACCGCCTGCATAACGCCGCGAATCTCTATCATGTGGGCCGCGATGTGAGCGGCCCCCTTCGCTATCGTGTCGCTTGGATCGGCGGCTGTGTGCTCTACGACGTCGCCGCCTTGAGGGCAGTCGGCGGTTTTTCTTTCTGGCCTCAGTTGCCCCCGAATCATTGCGGCGAGGATGTCCTCGCGCAACTCAAGGTGATGGCGCGTTTTGGGGGCTGTGGCCTCCTTCCGTCGCGCGCTTATCACCAGGAACTCGCGACCACGATTGTCGATCGACGGGTGGACGCACCCCGTGTGCTGGCCATCTAGCGGCAGGGGGTTCGCCGGGCGGCCCGCTTGTGGTTAGACTGGGCCTATGATCGTGCTCTTGACTGATTTCGGGGTGGCGGACCCCTATGTGGGCCAGGTGCATCTGCGCTTGGCCGAGGCGGCGCCTGCAGCGCGGGTCGTGGATCTCTTCCATGGGTTGCCGAGTTTCGCGGTGCAGGCCTCGGCCTATCTCGTGGACGTCTATTGCCAAAGGCTTCCGCCGCGGGCGGTGGTCATGGCGGTGGTGGACCCGGGCGTCGGAGGCCGCCGCCAGGCCATTGCGTGGCGCGCCGGCGGGCGCTTCTATGTCGGTCCCGACAACGGCCTTTTTGAGATGGTGGCGCGTCGCGAGGGGGTGGAGTCTTGCCAGGCCCTTGCGGTTCCCGAGCGCGCCGCGCCGAGTTTCCATGGTCGCGACGTGTTTGCGCCGGCGGCCGCCGCCCTCGCGCAAGGCTTGCGTCTGGAGGCGCGGGATGTGCCCTTGACGCGCTTTGCGGACTGGCCCGACGAGTGGGCGCGCGTGCTTTTGATCGACCACTACGGAAACGCGGTCACGGGGCTCAAGGCCTCTCCGCGCCGGTGCGAGATCGAGGTGGCAGGCCGTCGTCTGACGCGCGCACGCACCTTTTCGGACAGGCCACGTGGCGAACCGTTTTTTTACGAGAACGCCAACGGGCTCATAGAGATTGCCGCCTACGAGGCGTCGGCCGCCGACATCCTCGGATTACGCCTTGCCGACCCGCTTCGGGTTGTGGACTGAGGTGGCCGACCGCAGTTGCGTGTGACGCTCGAGGACTTTTTTTAGATAGCGCCCCGTGTGCGACGAGGGGTGGGCCGCAATCTCGTCGGGCGTACCCGTGGCGACCACGCGTCCGCCCCCACTTCCCCCTTCGGGGCCCAGATCCACGAGATAGTCGGCGGTCTTGATGACGTCGAGATTGTGCTCGATGACGACCACCGTGTTGCCGCGTTCCGTCAATGTCTGCAGGACACCGATGAGTTGCCGGATGTCGTGGAAGTGGAGACCCGTCGTCGGTTCGTCGAGAATGTAGAGCGTTCGGCCAGTGTCCCGTTTCGAGAGTTCGCGGGCGAGCTTGATGCGTTGCGCCTCGCCCCCCGACAGGGTCGTGGCCGACTGGCCCAGCGTCAGATAGGACAGGCCTACGTCGGTCAGGGTCTCGAGTTTGCGGCGGATCGTCGGGACCGCTTCGAAAAAGCTGAGCGCGTCTTCGACGGTCATCTGCAAGACCTCGTGGATGGTGCGGCCCTTGTAGCGCACCTCGAGTGTTTCGCGGTTATAGCGCATACCCTTGCAGACGTCGCAGGGGACGTACATGTCGGGCAGGAAGTGCATTTCCACCTTGACGAGGCCGTCGCCCTCACAGGCTTCGCAACGCCCCCCCCGCACATTGAATGAAAAGCGCCCGGGACCGAAACCGCGTTCGCGCGCCTCGGCGGTGGCGGCGAAGAGATCGCGCAGGGGCGTAAAGAGGCCCGTGTAGGTGGCGGGATTGGAGCGCGGTGTGCGTCCGATCGGGCTCTGATCGATGTCGACGACCTTGTCGAACGATTCCAGGCCGTCTATGCCGGCGTGAGGACCCACTTCCAACCGGGACTTGTTGAGCTGGTTGGCGGCGGCCGCGTAGAGTGTGTCGTTGATCAAGGTGGATTTGCCGGATCCAGAAACACCCGTGCCACAGCTGAGAACGCCGACCGGGATGCTGACATCGATGCCGCGCAGATTGTTGCCGCGCGCCCCGCGGATCACGATCGACCCGGTCCCCGACCGACGCTGCGTCGGTACCTCGATCTCTTCGAGGCCCCTCAGATATTTCCCAGTCAGCGAGTCCGGGTTCTCCATGATCTGCGCGGGCGTTCCTTGTGCCACGATGCGGCCGCCGTGGACACCGGCCCCGGGGCCTACGTCCACGACATGGTCGGCGGCCAGGATCGCCTCCTCGTCATGCTCGACGACGATGACGGTATTACCCATGTCACGCAAGGCCTCTAGGGTCGAGAGCAGGCGGCCGTTATCGCGTTGATGGAGGCCGATCGAGGGTTCATCCAGGACGTACATGACACCGACGAGCCCCGCGCCGATCTGCGAGGCTAGGCGGATGCGTTGGGCCTCGCCGCCCGAGAGCGTCTCGGCGGATCGCGCGAGTGTCAGATAATCGAGGCCCACGTTCACGAGAAATTTCAGACGCTCGGTGATCTCGTGGATGATTTTGGCGGCGATGACCCCGCGTTGGCCGGGAAGCAGCAGATGCTGGAAGAAGCTATGCGCTTCCTCGATGGAAAGGTCGGTCACCTCATGAATAGGGCGCGCGTCTATGAAGACGTTCCGCGCCTCTTCGCGCAGCCGACTCCCCCCGCAATCCTTGCAGACCTGGTTGCCGATGAAGCGCGCCAGTTCGTCACGCACGCCAGCCGATTCGGTCTCCCGATAGCGACGCTCCATGTTGGGGATCACGCCTTCGAAAGGGTGCTTGCGCCGGTGGCGCCGTCCGCGATCCACATATGTGAAGTTGATGGTCTCTTCGCCGCTGCCGTAGAGGATCACCTGTCGCACTTTCTTGGGGAGGTCCTCGAAGGGTTTTTCGATATCGACGTCGTAATGGCGCGCGATCGACTCCAGGAGCTGAAAATAAAAAGGGTTGCGACGGTCCCATCCGCGTATGGCGCCAGCCGGCAGGCTCAAACTCGGGTCTTGCACGAGACGCTCCGGGTCGAAGAATTGCCGTACCCCAAGGCCGTCACATGTCGGACAGGCGCCGGCCGGGTTATTGAAGGAGAAGATCCTGGGTTCGAGCTCTGCGAGACTGAAGCCGCAATGTGGGCAGGCATAGCGCGCCGAGAACAGAAACTCCTGCGCCGTCTCGCCTTCGCCGGGCATGGTCACGAGGCGCACGAGTCCCTCGGAGAGCGAAAGCGCGTTTTCGAAGGATTCAGCAAGGCGCGATTCCTGGCCGGCCCGCAGGACGAGACGATCGACCACCGCTTCGATGGTGTGCTTTTGGGTCTTGGCAAGCGGCGGCGCTTCGCCAAGTTCGACGACTTGGCCGTCGATGCGCGCGCGCACATAGCCGCGCGCCTTCAGTTCCTCGAGTTTGTTCAAGGCCTCGCCTTTACGTCCTGATATGACGGGGGCCAGGATCATCGCCTTCGTCCCTTGCGGGAGGGCCAGGGCCTCATCGACCATCTGCGTCACGGTCTTGGCATCCAAGGCCACGCCGTGGCGTGGGCAGCGGGGTTCCCCCACCCGCGCATAGAGGAGGCGCAGGTAGTCGTAGATCTCGGTGACCGTGCCGACCGTCGAACGGGGGTTGTGGGAGGTGCTCTTTTGCTCAATGGAGATCGCGGGCGAAAGGCCTTCGATCAAGTCGACATCGGGTTTGGCCATGAGCGACAGGAACTGCCGGGCGTAGGCGGACAGGGATTCGACATACCGGCGTTGCCCCTCGGCGTACAGGGTGTCGAAGGCAAGCGAGGATTTTCCTGAGCCCGATAGTCCCGTTATGACCACCAAGCGGTCGCGAGGCAGATCCAGGTCGAGGTTTTTCAGGTTGTGCGTCCGCACCCCCCGCAAACGGATGAGGTCCATAGGTTTTTTCGAGTCGGAGTAAATCGGGTACTATACGGCCCTTGGGCGGGTGAAGGCAAAGAGCGTGTGGCGCGCGTTTTTACCGCCGGCCACCCGGGACTCTTCCCCCGTTTTTGCGCCAATCGGAATGTGTACAGGGCGGAGGCCGGTGTTAAGGGAGCCCCGCGATGTGACGGGGAGGGATTCCCTGGGTCGTGCCCTATCCAAAGCCGAGCGGCGTGACATAAACTAGGGCGTGCAAAGGCGCGAGGCCACGGGACGATGGTTTCGCGCTTATCCGGCGGAGCCCATTCGGGTCCGTTTCCATCCTGAGGGGGACGTTATGGCGCGTGGTATCAACAAGGTCATCTTGGTGGGCAACCTGGGCAGGGACCCGGAGATCCGCTACGTGCCTAATGGCGGCGCGGTCGCGAATCTGAATATCGCCACGTCGGAATCCTGGCGGGACAAAGGAACCGGCGAGAAGCAGGAGCGTACCGAGTGGCACCGCGTGGTGTTTTTCGGGAAGCTCGCGGAGGTCGCAGGTGAATACCTGAAGAAGGGCGCGCAGATCTACGTCGAGGGACGTCTGCAGACCCGCAAGTGGCAGGATAAGTCAGGTCAGGACCGCTTTACGACCGAGATCGTGGGGAACGAGCTCCAGATGCTGGGCGGTCGGGGCGGGGCGGGCGCTAGCGATGGCCCTCCCATGGATATGCCCTATGAGTCATCGGGATCGGGTTCGGGGGCACCGCAGGGCCAACCCTCTCCCTCGTCTTCGGGGGCCAAGGACGACTTCGACGACGACATTCCGTTTTAGTTCCCACCAAGACATAATATGTAAATAATATCCCTGCAGGCCTTGTGTTTGCAGGGATTTTTTATTGTTTACGATTTTTCTGGATTTGGGTCTATACTACTCGGTATCGTATACCAGACAGATGCGTAAACAATGGCGACCGCCTATCGCGTCAAGACCATCGTACTGACTTCGGGTGAGCGCCTTCCAGTCCTTCTGGGTCGAGATGGCGAGCCGATGTTCGACCCCACCGTCTTTGTGTTGACAGAGGTGCGAGGGAAGAACCTGGCCGCCAATACAATTGGCATCGTCCTGCGCAGTGTAATGGCTTTCCACCTGTTTCTTGATGCGCGCGATATAGCCCTTGATGGGCGGTTGACGCGTGGTGAATTATTGTCGCTCGGTGAGGTGGAAGATCTGGTGCGCCTTTGTCGGTTGCCTCTCACCGAGTTGGCCGCCCTGTCCAGCGCGAGTAGGGGCACGGCCCGAAGAGCCTTGTCTCTGGAGAAGGCGCGAATGGGGCCTCAGAAGACCCCGCCCATGGAGGTGGATGCAGTTGTTGCGGCGAGCCGACTGCGTTACATCCGGATGTACCTTCAGTGGCTTGCGGATGAGCGTCTGAGTCGGCAGGGCCAGGCATCCGCGCTGGCGGCGCGACTGAGCGATGCATCGAGCTTTGTCGCTGAAGCGCTCAATGCGCGTATTCCTCGCAGGTCGGCGTGTCACGCGCTCACGCAACGTGACGGGCTGCCCGATGATGTGGTGACGGAACTACTGCGCATTACGGACCCACACTCTTCAGACAACCCTTGGCGGGACCAGCACGCACGCTATCGTAACGCCTTGCTTATCCATTGGCTCTTGTATCTTGGGGTGCGGATCGGTGAAGCGCTGGGCATCCGAATCGATGATGTCGTCGCCTACCGCAAGGAAGTTACGATCCATCGGCGCGCCGATGATCCCGATGATCCCAGGCGACACCAGCCGCAAACAAAGACCCGGGCGCGGGTGCTCCCCCTGAGCGAGGCCTTGCTGTCAGAGACTCAGGCTTACATTCTTAGCCACCGGAGCGCATTGCCTCAAGTGAAAAGGCACCCTTTTCTTTTTGTCGCCAGCCGCACAGGCGGGCCCATGACCCTGGCCGCTGTGGGGAAATTGTTTACGGAATTGCGCGAGAAGTGTCCTTCGTTGCCGAAGGGGTTCTCCGCACACTTGTTGCGCCACACTTGGAACGACGCGTTCTCAAAGAAGATGGAGCAGGCGGGCGTGACGCCCGAAGATGAGCGTCAGGCCCGCAGTTACCTGATGGGCTGGTCGCCAACATCGGATACCGCCGCCGTCTATACACGCCGGTATGTCCGCAATAAGGCGAGAGAGGCTTCTCTTGGGCTACAAGATAGCCTTGTAAGCAGGGGAAAAGGCGATGAGTAGGTCGATCGCGGTTACCGATTATCGCGGCGTTGTCCCCGCGCTGCCTATCTTGGCGCGGACCCGATCCGGCGTTGAGTTTGATCCGCAGGCAGATAGGTGGGCGTACCGTGATACCGTCGTGACCGTGAGTCTAAACTTCGTCGCGTGGCCTGCTACCGCATCGTTCGTTGCATCTGCCAAGCTCACCCTGCTTTGGTATGCAGAACATATGTCCCCATCCCATGTGAAGAATATGTTTGAACGGTTAGCGCACTTTCTGAGGGCTATATGCGCTGGCCGGGATACCTTGTTGGCGGAAATAACCAGCGCCGAGATCATAAATTACAGGGCGGCACTGGACGACAACACGGCTTGGTATCTTGGCAGTCTCTCCGGGTTTCTGCAGAAATGGCACAGCCTCGGATACCCGGGCGTGACTGCTGATGCGGCCGCTTTGTTGAATCAACTGCGCATGAGGGGCAACCGCAAGGGCGAGGCGATATTGACCCATGACCCGTTCCACGGACCGTTCACAGACTTGGAGCTGCAATCGCTTCAGTCCTCGCTTGATAGGGCTTACGCCGATGGCCGGGTGGACGGGGAGGGGTATTTGCTCGCCTATCTGTTTATGTTGCTTGGCCAGCGTGCCGTACAGTATGCCTCAATGAAGGTATGTGATGTCGGCGTCGCGTCTGCCCATGACGGCACGTCCATTTATACGCTGCGAGTTCCCCGCGCCAAGCAGCGCAATCAGCTTTCGCGAGGGGAGTTCAAGGAGCGTGTTCTCATACCACAGATCGGCGGTTTCCTACTGCCGTACTGCAACGAGGTCTGCAAAGCGTTTCAGGGGGTGTTGCTCGATCCCTTGCAGGCGCCACTATTCCCGGCAAGACTCCGATCGGGTGGCGAGCCGAAGGGGTTTGAGTATCACCGCACCGCACCGGCACTTGCCTTGGTGTTACGCGACTGTCTCGAGAAGCTGAGAGCGGTGTCAGAGCGCACGGGGCAGCCAATGAACATCACCGCCACGCGTTTCCGCCGGACCGTAGCCACGAGGGCCGCCATTGAAGGTCATGGTGATCTGGTCATCGCTGAATTGCTCGACCATACAGACACACAGAACGTCGGGGTTTACATAGAGGCGCGGCCCGAAATTGTGGAGCGGATCGACCGTGCACTGGCTATGCATATGGCGCCCATAGCGCAAGCCTTTGCCGGCACGATCATTGAAAACGAATCCCAGGCGAGTCGCGCCGGGGAGCCATCTGCCCGCATATGTGATCCGAGATTCGACCCTTCAATGAAGCCGGTGGGAAGTTGCGGAAAACACGGTTTTTGCGGGTTTGCGGCGCCGATTGCTTGCTACACATGCGTGAGTTTCCAGCCCTGGCTCGATGGCCCTCATGACGCGGTACTGGAATACCTGATTGGCGAGCGCGCTCGGCTTGCGTCTCGGACGGATCTGCGCATCGCCTCGGTGAATGACCGCACCATACTCGCAGTCGCCGAAGTCGTGCGCCAATGTGAGGTGATACGCAATGGAGCGGCGGCGAAAAATGGCTGACATCATCCTGTTTACGCCGAAAGCCGATCTCGACGCGGCAGCGAACCTGCGCGGCTTTATTGATATGGGCCGCAACAAGCTTACCGCGTTCGGGCTGGATCTCCCGTTTGAGAAAGGTGTGTGGGACGTCACGGACGCAGTGGTGACCAAAGGGAAGGGGGCCAAGCGGGAACGCATCACGTTCTCCAACGCGGCGACGGTAGACGAAAAAGTGCCGACTATGATGCGTGAGCCCTTTCTGTCGTTCGCGAAGGCATACGTACGGTACATGCACGGTATGCGCCCGACCAAGGCGATTCACAGTCGCGTTGCTGCGTTAAGGGCCCTTGAAGCGGCTTTATCAGAGAATGGCGGCGTCTCTGATCCCGCACGGGTCGATTCGCGACTCCTTAACCGTGCCGCACAGATGGTTGCCGACCGTTTTGGTGACGGTGCCGCATATCGTGTGGGCGGGCAGCTTGAGATCATAGCAAAGTTCATGGCGGAGAACCGGCTCACCATTGTTCCTATCCGCTGGCATAACCCTCTTAGGCGCCCGAGCAGCGCGGTTCGTGTTGGCAAAGAGTTTGATGAGCGCCGGGCCAAAAAATTGCCATCCGCGGCGGCGCTTGATGCGCTGCCTCGAATATTCCGGCTGGCTACTGATCCAGCCGATGTGATCACGGCCTCCGTGGCGGCGATCTTGCTTGCGGCACCAGACCGCATCGGTGAGGTCCTGACCCTTCCTGAAGCCTGTGAGGTGCGGGAACCGAGGATAGGTAAGGGGGATGCTTACGGCTTGCGCTGGTGGCCTGCGAAGGGCGCTGAGCCGATGGTCAAGTGGTTGGTGCCGTCGATGGCGTCCGTTGTGGCGGAAGCGCTCCAGAAAATCAGGGGCGTAACCGAGGAGGCGAGGGTTATCGCCAAATGGTATGAGCGGAATCCTGGGCAGGTGTACTTGGCTCGCGACGCCGCACACCTGCGAGGTAAGGAATGGCTGTCTCTGGCGGAGGTCGCCGAGGTCCTGGGTTTTGGCGATGGAGCCGCAGCAAACACCTGGTGCAAGGCGGCGGCTATAAAGACCGAGCAGCGTGAGGGGGGCGGAAAACGTGCTTATGCGCGGTTCACGGAGGTAGAAGCGGCGGTGCTCGGCATGCTGCCCGTTGGTTTCCCGGTTCTCGACAAGGCGACAGGCTTGAAGTATAGCGAGGCCCTCCTTGTGGTGCGGCGAAACGAGCTTGGGGCGCAGCGCGGCACATATCGGTGCATGATCGAGGCGGTTACCGTCGGCCAGATAAACACGGGTTTGGGCAGCCGCGCTGAGCATGGCCACGAGTCGATATTCAGCCGCTTTGGTTTTGTCGAACCGGATGGCGCGCATATCGCAGTCACGAGCCATCAATTCCGACATTACTTGAATACACTTGCACAAGCCGGCGGGCTTAGCCAGATGGACATTGCCAAGTGGTCAGGGCGTCGGGACATCAGACAGAATGAGGCATACGACCATGTCACGTCTGGCCAGATGCTTCAGAAGATCCGCGATGCGGTGGGTGGCGATAAGATGTTCGGACCTCTGACGGAACTCCCGAAGAGGGTGCTCATCCGCCGAGACGAGTTCGCCCGCTTGGTAGTGCCAACCGCGCACACGACCGACCTGGGTTACTGCGTTCACGACTACACAATGTCGCCCTGCCAGCTGCACATGGACTGCATCCATTGCCAGGATTTGGTGTGCGTAAAAGGGGATGCCGGGAAAGAGGCATTGCTTCGGCAGCGCCTTGTGGAGGCCAGGGGGCTCCTGGAAAAGGCGGAACTTGCGACAGCTGAAGGCTCTTTCGGTGGCGACCGCTGGCGTAACCACCATCGATCCACCGTGGACCGCTTGTCGCAGCTTTGCTCGATATTAGACGATCCAGGGGTTCCCAACGGCGCGATGATTCAGTTGGCAACCCCAAAGATGCCGTCCCGCATCGAACAAGCAACGGACCGTCATCAGTCTCGGGCTGAGGATAAGCAAGGCGAGTTGCCGGTGGATGTCAGAGCGTTGATGGAGGGTATGAGGTGAGGTGCCCGACGAAAAATAGCGCCGTCCGCAGGGGTAAGAACCTGACTGACGACGCAATTGAGCAGATTGTCCGAATCCTTGATGCCTGGAACGGAAAGTTGACCTGGGAGAGGCTGATTGACGCGCTCGTGCCAAGGCTTCATTGCCGGTACACGCGACAGGCCCTATTTAAGCACGAACGCATTCGGGCGGCCTATGGGTTGAGAAAGGGCTCGTTGGGGTCTGGCAAGGTGGCTGTACGGCGAGGTTCATGGCAGGCGGATGAAGCTGTTGCCCGAATTGCCCGTCTGGAGGCAGAGAACCAGCGACTTGAGGCAGAGAACGAGCGGCTTCTGGAGCAGTTTGTTGTCTGGGCCTACAACGCGCACTCGCGAGGCCTTAGTAAGGAGTTTCTGAGTGCGCCGCTGCCCCGCGTGAACCGAAATCAGACACTGACCGCGGCAAAGTAGGCAAGGACGTCGACCAAGAGCCGTTGAGAAGAATGTCGCATGGGGTCTGGCTCACGTTTTAGTGACAGCCCTTTTAGGCCGTCTTGGCTATCGTGGCAGCCCGCTATGTCGCCCAGAGGCTACGTACAATATTTTCAGATTTTCAGTTAAAAAGTCGCTACAGGACTGAGATCACCGCGGGGAGGGTGGGATTTATGGAGCGCATGCGATTGACTTGGCGAAATTGCCACAAACCTGGTATTCTGGCCGCTATCCGGAACGATCGGTCGCTCCGTAAATCATTCAGGAATCGTCTGGTCAGAGTATGTTGTTCTAGTCATAAAATAATGAATAAATGACGACTTTTGTGGACCTATTTTGCGGCGGC
>JAKAXK010000035.1 GCA_021827145.1 Pseudomonadota bacterium | reverse complement strand
ACCCCTATCTCGTCACGCACTCGGCGCTACGGCCTAAACCATACCCCCTCGTGGGGCCCGCGAACCTACACTGTCGGCGGCTTCGATACGCCACCGCGGGTCCTGCTCTATTCGCACGACACCTTCGGCCTTGGCCACTTGCGGCGTAATCTTGCCATAGCGGCCCATCTGCTAGAACGCCCGCGTCCGTTCGCCGCCCGCCTCCTTACGGGGTCGCCCGTAGCGGCATCCTGGCCCATGCCGGCGGGCCTTGAGGTACAAACCCTGCCGCCGGTGGTCAAGACCGGCGCCGAGGAGTACGCATCGCGCGATGGGCTCACAAGCTTCACCGCAACACGAGCTGAGCGGGAGGCCGTGATCCTGGAGACGGCCATGCGTTACGCCCCAGACGTTCTGCTCGTCGATCACGCGCCGGCGGGCATGAAGGGGGAATTGCTTGAGACCCTGCACTACCTGAAGAACGAAAGGCCGCAGACGCGTATCGTCCTCGGGCTACGCGACATCCTCGATAGTCCGGATGCTGTCTGCGCACTCTGGCATGAACAGGACATCTATCGCCTTCTCGAAACGACCTATGACGGCATCCTCGTCTATGGAAGTCAGCACCTATTCGATGTCGTCTCCGCCTATCGCTTCCCACAGTCGGTAGCCGCTAAAACCTATTACTGCGGCTATGTCGCCAGAATTGCAGAGACCGCCAGACTGACCAACGACCACGCAGCGCGCGGTGACGCCTCCAGCCCCACCATCCTTGTCACTGCGGGTGGTGGCGGCGACGGTTACCCTCTGCAAAGCGCCTATCTGCAGGCGCTCGATGATGTGCCGCACGGGTCTTTGCGCAGCGTCCTCGTCTCCGGACCGCTCATGGCCTCCGAAGAGCGCGCCGCACTGGAGGCCGCGGCCGCCCAAATGGCGGGCGTCACGATATGCCCGTTTACCACCGACCTTCCGGATATGATCGCGCACGCGGACTTGGTTGTCGCGATGGCCGGCTACAACACGACCGCGGAGATCATGGTGGCCCGCAAACCCGCCATCCTGGTGCCACGCGGGGCGCCCCGACGCGAACAGCGCCTGCGCGCTGCACTGCTCAGTGGGCTTGGCCTCGCCTGGGCGGTAAGGCCCGAAGAGGACCTCGTCCGGCGGCTTGCGGCCCTCATCAAACACGCACTCGCGGGTCAACGACCGCCCTGCCACGATTGGGACGCCGTGGATCTCGGGGGCGCCCATCGCGTCGGCCAGGCCCTGGACGAGATGCTGGGCGAACGATGCATTGCGGAGATCCCCCTATGACAACGACGGATCGGCCGATCGGATATATGCTGAAGCGCTATCCGCGGCTTTCGGAAACCTTCATCCTTAACGAGATGCGCGCCCTGGAGCGCCTCGGTACGCGCCTGCATATCTTCTCGCTATTGCGCCCCGAGGAGACACTCGCACACCCCGCGGTCATGGAGATCCAAGCGCCCATCACCTACCTCCCAGAGCTGTCCCTGGGGGGCGTCGTGGCAGTCGCCAAGGCGCATGCCACCATGGCGCGACTCCACCCGCTGCGCTACGGCCACGCCATGGCCCTCGCCTTGTGGTGGGCGATCCGCTCGCGCCATCCTGTGAGTGTCGCCAAACAATTCGCGCGCGCCGGATACATGGCCCACGCGTGCCGCGCGCAGGGCATAGAACATCTACACGCACACTTCGCAAACGCCCCCGCGACCGTCGCCCGTCTGGTGAGCGTCCTCTGCGCCATCCCTTACAGCTTCAGCACGCATGCCAAGGACCTCTACCTGACTCCCCAGAAGGTCATGCGCCGCCGCATAAAATCCGCGTCTTTCGTCCTGACGTGCACACGGCATAACCTAGAGTATATGCAGGGCTTCATACCGCCTGCGGAGCGCGCCAAGATTCATCTCGTGTATCACGGCATCGATCTATCGGCGTTCCCGAACGAGACGGCCAGCGAGGCCCCATACACCAACATCACGCCTTCGCCGGTGGTCCTCTCCGCGCCGCTCATCCTGTCGGTGGGACGCCTGGTGCCGAAGAAGGGACTGGATGACCTGGTATCGGCATGCGTCCTACTGCGCGCCCGCGGAGTCCCGTTCCGCTGCGCCATCGTAGGCGAGGGCCCGCTGCGCCAAGCCCTGGAGACACAGATTCGCGAGGCGGCCCTTGAAGGGGTCGTGAGCCTGCTTGGCGCCATGGCGCACGATCGCCTCCTGGCCCTCTACGGAACCGCGCAACTTTTCGCTCTCGCGCCGCGGATCATGGAGGATGGCGACCGCGATGGCATCCCGAACGTGCTCGCGGAGGCCATGGCGACGGGCCTGCCGGTAGTATCGACCCGCGTTTCGGGCATCCCGGAACTCGTCGACCACGGAGAGAATGGGCTGCTCGTGGCTCCGATGGATCCCGACGCGCTGGCCGACGCCATCGAACATCTCCTCTCCCACCCCACCGATAGCCGAAGACTGGGGGCCGCCGCAAGGCGCAAGATGGAGGCGAACTTTGAGTGCTGGGAGACGGCCAAGGCCGTTCAGAGACTCCTTCAGGTGGGCGCAGGCTGATGCGGATAGCCTATCTCTGCGCAGACCGCGGTGTCCCCGTCTTGGGCGACAAAGGGGCGTCGGTGCATATCCGCGAATTCGTCTCCGCCCTCGCCCGGCTCGGGCACGAAGTCACCGTGCTCTGCGCGCGCAAAGGGGCTGGCAATCCCCCTCCCCTCGATGTGCGCCTGATTGAGCTCGCCCCCGACGAAAATGCCGACGACATCGAGGCGCAGGCCGCCATTTTGGGTCTCAATGGCCATAAACGTGATCGCGTCCTGGATCGCGAACTGGGCAAGCTTGCCTGTGATCGCAAGCTTGCCGCACGCGTCCTCGCCGCTCTCGAAGGCGCGGGGGCGCGTCCCGACATCCTTTATGAGCGCTATGCATTATTCCATCGCGTTGGCGGCTCGGTGGCAAAGACCATCGGCATCCCTCATCTGCTCGAGGTCAACGCCCCTCTCGCCGAGGAACAGGAACGATTTCGTGACTTGCGCCTGAAGGCCGAAGCGCACGCCAGCGAGACCGAGATCTTGAGCGGCTGCGACCACATCATCGCGGTATCGGAGGCCATAAGGACCCATACCCTGACCGCTGGCGCGGACCCCGAGCGCGTCACGGTCGTTCCCAACGGCGTCGACATCGAACGCTTCCAAGGCGAGACGAATGCCCAAGGCGTGCGCGAACGCTACGGCCTTGCGGGTCGATCCGTCATTGGTTTCGTCGGCAGCCTCAAGCCTTGGCATGGACTCGATTTTCTCCTGGATGCCTTCGAAGCTATCTGCGCCGCCTGCCCTGATGCTACGCTTCTCATCGTGGGCGACGGCCCCGAGGGTGAACGGCTCGCCGACCGGGTCACGCGGGCGAACTTGAGCCGACACGTCATTTTCACCGGGCGGGTGGCTCACCACGAGGTGCCTGACTATCTCGCAGCCATGGATATCACGGTCGCCCCTTACATGGCGCACGAAGGATTCTACTTCTCGCCCCTCAAAGTCGTGGAATCCATGGCGGCTGGGCGTCCGGTGGTGGCACCACGCCTCGGACAACTCACCGAGCTCGTGGCCGACGGAACCACCGGACTCCTTTACCCGCCCGGCGATCTCCCCACATTCGTCTCGGCCGTCGTGGGACTCCTTATGCACCCGCAACGGCGTCTGGCTATGGGAGAAGCGGCCTCGGCAGGCGCGCGGGAACTGGGCGGATGGACGCGCGCCGTGCGCCAAGTCATTGCGATCGCGCAGGCACTCCGCATCAGCGAGCGCTGCCGGTGAGTGCAGTCGCAAAACGCGCGGTGGCGGCTTTTGTGCTCTGGGATCTCCGGGCTTACATTCACCCCCATAAAGGCGCCTTGGCGCTCGCCGCGATCTCCATGGGGGCCCGCGCGTTCGTGCTCTTGCTTATGCCATGGCCGCTCAAATTCATTATAGATAGCGTGCTCTTCCATGAATCCTTGCCACGGCCCCTTGCGCCATGGCTTCCGGACCCGACCACCCACGCCCTCACCTTGCTCGACGCCTTGGGGGCCATCATGCTGGTCCTTGGGATCGCTGAGACCGTGCTCGGTTACTTCGGCAATCGCATTTTGGTACGAACCGGCCAGAGCGCGGTATTAGCCTTGCGACAAGACCTCTTTGCGCACCTACAGCGCCTGTCACTGGCCTTCCACAGACGGCAGAAGAGCGGCGACCTCATGGCGCGCCTGGGTGGCGACATACAGACTCTGCAGGAATTCGTGGTGGCGGTCGGCACCGGGCTTTTAGCGCACCTGCTGACGGTGGTTGGCATGGCCGCGGTCATGTTCGCGGTGGACTGGCGCTTTGCTTTGCTCGTATTGAGTGTAGCGCCCTTACTCTTGTTTATGACGCGTCGCCATGCAATCCGACTGAAGGGTGCACTGCGACAAGCGCGCAAGAGCGAAGGCGAGCTCTGGGGGGCCGTGCAGGAAACGATCGCCAACGTGCATGCGGTCCAAGCCTATGGCCGCGAGGCGCATGAAGATGCGCGCTTCTCAACCCATGCCCGTCGAAGCTTCCACAACACCCTGGAGGCCAGTATCCTGCAATTGCGTTTTACGCCCACCGTGAGCTTGGTGATGGCCGTGGCGACCGGTGCCACAGCATGGTATGGAGCAACACAGGTGCTCGCGCACCGCATCACCGCGGGCGACCTGCTGGTGTTTCTCGCCTATCTGCGCGCCACCGCCTCGCCAGTCCGGCAATTTGCGAAGATGGCGAGTGTAGTCGGTAAGGCGTCCGTGGCCGCCGAACGCCTAGGCGACCTCTTCCAGGCGGAATCAGAGGTCACGGATCCGCCGACGGCGCGCGCGCCGCACACATGTCAGGGGCGCATCCAGTTCCTGGATGTGCGCTTTGGTTATGAACCAGACCGTCCGGTCTTGCAAGACATATCCTTCGCCGCGGGCCCCGGTCAGACCATCGCTTTAGTCGGCGCCACCGGCGCAGGCAAGAGCACGCTCGTAAGTCTAGTATCGCGCTTTCACGACCCCGCGAGCGGATGCGTACGACTGGATGACATCGACCTGCGGGAATTACCGCTTGGCTTCGTGCGCGGTCAGGTCGCCTGGGTACTGCAAGATGTCCTGGTCTTCTCGGGGCCCTTGTGGGAAAACATCGCCTATGGGCGCGCAGGCGCTGGGCGTGACGAAGCGATCCGCGCGGCCGAAACCTTAGGCATCGATGCCATCATTCAAAAACTCCCCCAAGGCTACGATACCATCGTCGGTGAGCGCGGCGCCTCTTTGTCCGGCGGTCAACGTCAGTGCGTGGCCATCGCCCGCGCGCTCCTGCGTGACGCCCCAATCGTCATACTGGACGAGCCCACGAGCGGCCTGGATGCCCTGACGGAGCGTGTCATCATGCGCGCGCTCGCGCGCCTCACTGCCGGTCGCACCACGCTTGTCATCGCCCACAGACTGCGGACCATCCGCGCCGCCGATCGTATTCTCGTCCTGCATAATGGCCACATCATCGAATCCGGCACCCACGATGAGCTCCTCCTGTTGCGCGGCCGCTACCACGATATGTGGGGCTGCACGGCCGAGGATACCTCAAACACCGCAAGCCACTACTCCGCCCTGGACGCCACGCCCTCGCCGCGCCCGCTGCGGGCAACCTAAACAACGTGCACAAAAGAACGATCACCGTCATCCTAAGAATCACGGCCTGTGGCGCCCTCTCGTTTCCCGCCCACGCGGATCCTTGGATCCCGCCCAATGGCGCGGGCGTCATAAAGCCCGTGATACGTTTCTACCACGGCGCGCGCCTCTTTCCGCGCACGCGTTTCGGGGCCACGACCACCCCCAGCAACTCGGTGGAAAACGAGACCCAGATTCGTCTGACCGGCGATCACGGACTCGGCCACGATTGGGCGCTCCAATATGACCTGCGCGCCGCCCGCGAAACCAAATCCAAAACCTCTCGACATAACACTACGCGTTACCAGGCCTCCGGTCTCGGGGATCAGGAGATAGGGATCGTCCATGGCCTCCACCAAGGCCGCGGCTTCGCCGATTCCATCGCCATCAATGCCGTCCTCGCTACCGGGTCGACCACATCGAACCCGCGGCTCGGCGTCGGCCATGATGCCGTAGAGCCCGACTACGAGTTCGGGTTCTCCCATCGCCTCGGGTCGCGTTTCATGTATGGCAGCTTCGCCGTGGGTCCCCGCATATTCACGAACAGCGGAATAGTAGAATGGCGCATGGCCGGCGAAGTCGGCACCCAGGTCGTGCCGCGTTTTTACGCCTTCGCCACGTTCTTCTCATCGCGCACATTCGGCAGCGACGCCTCCAATGCCAACGCCCCCAACGCCTCAGAATATTACAACATCGCACGCGTGGGTCTCGGGATTCAATACAAGCTGACACAGTCGTTCCGTCCTCTTTTTCAGTACGAAAAAGATGTTGCTGGACAGAACATCCATGCCGGGCACCGCGTGGTCATCGGTTTTTCGTGGAAATATTGAAACCCGACATTGCGCACCCCATGACACTTTTCTTGATCCGACACGGAGAGACAGCATGGAACCACAGAGGACTTTACCAAGGACACGGCGATCCACCGCTGTCTCAGGCAGGGGCCGACCAGATCCTCGCCACGGCCTCGCGCCTGCGTCCCCAGGGCGCGCACGTCATCTTCACTAGCCCGCTTTTACGGGCCCGCCAAAGCGCGGCCATACTTGCCGACGAGCTTGCCGTGTCGGTTTCAGAAGACAGGCGCCTCATCGAAATGTCCTATGGCCATTGGGAAGGGCTTACTCAGTCTGATGTCAAGACGCGCTGGCCCACCCTCCTCCGGCTCTGGAAGACGGCGCCCGAGGAGGTCATGTTTCCGGACGGGGGATCGCTGGCGGAGTTACAGGACGCGGTACGCGCCTTCCTGGCCGACGCCGAACGGACTACCAAAAATATCATCGCGGTCACGCACCAAGGGACGATTCGCGTAGCCGTCCTCACAGCCGAAGGCCGGCCACTATCCGAATTCCGCCAGATCCGGGTAGCCCCCGGATCCCTAACCGCGCTCACGCACCGCGAGGGCCGCTGGATCTTGGATGACGTCCACGGACGCGCCTTGTCCGGCGCTCAGCCGCCGGTGTGACGCGCCCCGCGAACCGCGTTTCAGCCACCCACACGAAGACAGGGAGTTTGTTATGAAGATCACGATCATAGGGACGGGTTATGTAGGGCTCGTGACGGGAACATGCCTGGCAGAGGTCGGAAACGACGTTATGTGCCTGGACGTCGACGCGGGTAAGATTGCGGTGCTGAAAGAGGGCGGCATACCCATCTATGAACCCGGCCTCGAGGACATGGTCAAGAGCAACGTCGCCGCTGGCCGCTTGCGATTTACCACCGACGTGGCCGCGGCAGTCCATCACGGCAACATCCAATTCATAGCGGTAGGGACCCCACCCGACGAAGACGGTTCGGCGGATCTCCGTCATGTACTTGCCGCCGCCACCAATATCGGCACCTCCATGAGCGAGTATAAGCTTGTCGTCAACAAATCCACGGTGCCCGTGGGAACCGCGGACAAAGTGCGTTCCGCCATAAAAGAGGCGCTGGAAAGACGCGACGTCCGCTGCGACTTCGATATCGCCTCCAACCCGGAGTTTCTGAAGGAAGGGGCGGCCGTCGAGGATTTCATGCGGCCCGATCGCATCATCATAGGGACGGATAACGAAAAGGCGACCACCACGCTGCGCGCCCTGTACGCCCCGTTTCAGCGCAATCACGAACGATTGATCGCCATGGATATCCGCTCGGCCGAACTGACGAAATACGCGGCCAATGCCATGTTGGCCACGCGCATATCATTCATGAATGAGCTTGCCAACCTCACCGAGAAGCTCGACGCCGACATCGAGCAGGTTCGCCGCGGGATGGGCTCGGACCCACGCATCGGCTACGATTTCCTCTACCCGGGGTGCGGCTACGGGGGTTCCTGCTTCCCCAAGGACGTCCGCGCCCTGCGCCGCACGGCCTCGGAGCAGGGCATGCCCATGCGCGTCATCGATGCCGTCGAGGCGGCCAACGACGCCCAAAAACACGTTCTCCTGGACCGTGTTATCGGCTATTTTGGGCCCAGGCTCAGCGAATGCACGATCGCGGTATGGGGTCTGGCCTTCAAGCCGAATACCGACTATATGCGCGAAGCCCCAAGCCGCGTGCTACTTGAAGGCCTGTGGGAGCGCGGCGCGCGCGTCATCGCCTACGACCCGGCCGCCGCCGAGGAAACGCGCCGCATCTATGGCAAGCACCCCCATCTGACGTTGGCCGAAACGCCCATGAACGCACTGGAGGGTGCCGACGCCCTCGTCATTGTCACGGAATGGAAGATCTTCCGCGGCGCCGACTTCGGCGTCATACAATCCAAACTGAAGAGCCCGGTGATCTTCGACGGCCGCAACCTCTATGAGCCCCGGCGGGTACGCGCGGCCGGTCTTACTTATTTCAGCGTGGGGCGCCCCTAGCCCCAGGTCTCGCCGGGAACCCACGGGGTCCCGGCGGCGCCCTTTTTTCCCGAGGCGCCCCGCAAAAAGCGGGTATCCCGCGCCCCAAGCGGCCTTCGGGCGCTCTATACTGAGTCTATGCATCCAGACGACAAGACGTTGCGCGTGAGCACGAAGATTCTCCAGGTGCCGGGGCGCACGCGACACCCGGTCCCATCGCAGGCTTCCCTCACATGAGCACGAACCGGGCTCCCGCCGCCCTCGTCCGCAGGCCCGTCTGGTCCACGGCACGCAAAGACTGCGTCGGTACCGCCCTCGGCTCCAGCCGACTGTGGTTCACCGTGGGTCGCGGGATCATCACCGAGGTCTATCATCCGCGCATCGACATCCCGCAGATCCGCGACATGGGGTTTCTCATCGCGGATGGTGAAGGATTCTGGCAAGAGATCAAAGCCCTCCCCAACCCGACCGTGGAAGTCGACGACCCACGCATCCCGTTGCCCCACATCCACCACCATCACGAACGTTTCACATTCTTGCTGTGGATCTGCGTGGATCCCGACCGGGACGTGCTGCTCGTGGATTTCGAGTTGAGAGGGGAGGCGGGCCTACGACCCTATGTCCTCTGCGCGGCGCGGCTCGGGGAAGACGCGCGCAGCAATCGCGCCTGGGTCGATACATGGAAGGGGCGACGCGTGTTGTGGGCCGAACAGGGACCCTACGGCATGGCCATCGCCTGCCGTGATACCGAGGGCCACGCCGTGCTTGGCCCCTGCTCCGTAGGGGAGGTCGGCACGAGCGACCTCTGGCAAGACTTCCACGTTCACGGGCGCATGACCTGGGAGTACACAGAGGCGGGGCCGGGCGAGGTCGCGTTGGCGGGCACCTTGCCGAGTCGCGGAACGCTGGCTCTCGCGCTCGGCGGCACCAAGAGGGCGGCGGCGAACCTCGCTTGGTCATCCCTGAGCGAAGGATTTTCTCGAGCAGCTGACGCCTATGCGCGCCATTGGCGGAACTGGCACCAGACACGCCAGCGCCCCAACGACCCCTCCGACCGCCTACCGTCCGATATCGTAGCGCTCTACACGCGGTCGGCCACCGTCATCAAGGCCCACGAGGATCACACCTTCCCGGGGGCGGTGGTGGCGAGCCTGTCCATCCCCTGGGGAGAGACCAGCGATACCTTGGGCGGCTACCATCTCGTCTGGGCACGCGACCTCGTCGAATCGGCCGGGGCCTTGTTGGTCCTCGGGGCCCAAGAAGAGGCTCGGCGGGTCTTGGCCTACCTGATTGGGACTCAGCAGGCCGACGGTCATTGGTTGCAAAATCAGTGGCTCGGCGGAACCCCGTTCTGGAACGGTGTGCAACTCGACGAAGCCGGCTTCCCGGTCCTGCTCGCAGGCGCCCTGAAGGCGCACGGCGCCCTCAGCGACATAGCGGTCCACGATATGGTGTTCAATGCCCTCTCCTTCATCGTCCGCGAAGGTCCCGCCACCGCCCAGGATCGCTGGGAGGAAGATGCCGGCGTCAACACCTTCACGCTGGCCGTGGCCATAGCCGCGCTGGTCGAAGGCGCGGCCTTCCTCGACGACCCGGCGCGAACCTGTGCACTCATGTTCGCGGACTATTGGAATGCACAGATCGAGGATTGGACCTATATCGAGGGCGATCCTCTCTCTCGGCGATTCGAGGTCCCGGGCCACTACGTCCGCATGGCCCCACCGGATATCCTCACCGACCCCAGCGCTGAGCACGAAGTGCTGCCCATCAAGAATCGCGGGGACGATCCCCGACTCGCCGCCAGCAACCAGATTTCCAACGACTTCCTGCAGCTCGTGCGCTACGGCCTGCGCGCCGCCACCGATCCCCGCATCATGGCCTCTGTCACCGTCATGGACGGCCTCTTGAAGACCGTGACACCCCATGGTCCGGTCTGGCATCGCTACAATGGCGACGGCTACGGCGAACACGAAGATGGGCGCCCCTTCGACGGAACGGGCCGTGGTCGCGGCTGGCCCTTGCTCACGGGCGAACGTGGCCACTATGCGATCGCCGCAGGCGAGGACGGGCTCCCCTATCTGCGCGCGATGGCCGCCATGACCGGCCATGGCGGCCTCTTGCCGGAACAGGTCTGGGATAGCGCACCCATCCCGGAATGTGGCCTCTCCCCTGGACAGCCGACTGGTGGAGCCATGCCGCTCGTATGGGCGCACGGGGAATTTGTGAAGCTCTGTCACAGCCAGAGGCTCGGCATCCCGGTCGATCGGCCGGCGGAGACCTGGAAGCGTTACCACGGCCAGCGTCCTGATCCAGGCTTTCGGATCTGGCAGACACACCAACGCCCGCCCTTTTTGTACATCGGCGAGGAACTGCGCGTCGCGCATACCGCACCCTTCGTCCTGCACTTCGGCGTGGATGGCTGGCAGAACGTCCGCGATACCGCCTCTCAGGACTTCCGCTTCACCCATGTGGCCATCGTGCCACCGGAGGCCTTAAGCGCGGCCCACAGCCTGCAATTCACGCTCCGCTGGGCGGCCGGCGATTGGATCGGTGAAGACTTTCATATCGAGATCGTGGCGCGGGGACCGTGACGCCCGGCCGGCACTGTCGCCCCTGACTCAACGCTGCCCAACACCACACCCACAAAGCGGCGCCCCACCGCATTCTGGTGCCCCACCGCGCCGACCTGCGGGGGAGCCGAGCGCCGATCGCGCGAATCACCCCCATTTGAGTAGCAGGGTGATTTCGAGTCCACTCCCACGAGGTTTTACGTGTCCCGACTCGTCACAAGCGAGCCCCGTCTACGAATCGCCGTACCCGTTCCGAGAGAATCTTGAGGCCCTTATTGGCCTCGGCTTCGCTAGCATGGCTAAAAGCGAGGCGCAGCACCCCCGTGGCGTGCCGGGTATGGTCGGCATAAAACGGCTCTCCGGGCATGAAGGCAACACCGTCCGCCAAAGCCGAGTCGAGAAGCAGGCGGGTATCTATTGGTACGTCCAGATGCAGCCAAAAAAAGAGCCCGCCCTGCGGCTTTTCCCAGCGCGCGAAACCCGAGAAGTGCTCGTGGAGCGCGCCGTCGAAAGCGTCCCTTTTACGCCGATAGGCCTCCACGAGGGCCGCGAGTCGAACCTCCCTGTCCGGGCGCTTTAAGGCATTGAGAACGAGCCACTGACTCAGGCGATTACTGTGGAGATCGGCGGCTTGCTTTAGCCTCACAAGATGCGGTACCAGCGCCGGAGAAGCGGCCAGGAAACCTAAACGCAGGCCCGGTGCCAATGTCTTAGAAAACGACCCCTGATATATCCAGGGACTTTCCCGCAAATAGGCGCAAAGGGGTCTGCGATCACAAGGATCGTAGGCGAGATCTCTATAGGGATCATCTTCGAAGACTGGTATCGCTTCGCGATCACAGACGCGCGCCAGCGCCTTGCGCTCAGCATCTGAGTAGCAATAACCCGTGGGGTTATGGAATGTCGGGATGACATAGGCGAAGGCAGGCCTTTCCCGAAAAAGGTCCCCATTCCCCGCATCCGCTGGCGTAAATGGCGCCAATCGGGCGCCAAAAAACCGAAAGACTTGTAGGGCCGCAAGATAAGTCGGCGACTCCAGCGCCACGCGGGTCCCGGCGTCGATAAAAAGCTTCGCAACAAGATCTATCCCCTGTTGGGAACCGGACAAAATGATAATTTGATCCGTGCTCACTGCTAAGCCAAGTCTGGCCAGGTCCTCGCACAGACACTCGCGCAAGGCATCATCCCCTTCCGTTGGCCCATACTGCAGAATGGCGGTGGGTACCTTGAGAGCGAAGCTCGGGAAAGACTCCCCAGCCGGCAGACCGCCCGCAAATGAGATCATATCGGGACGATTTGCCGCTGCCAGGATCTGGCGGATGGGTGAGGCTTGCAGATCGGTGAGTCGCGCCGAGAAACGGGGCTCCATGCAATACCCTCTTCCTATGTCAACGACGTTGACCTATTTACACGTTAGAGCCGCCCCGGTAAATTGTCAATATGGTTGACCTAAAAAGACAAGCCGGACTCCTTGAGGCGATCGAACTTCTCTATTTCGCTTATCGCGCATTTACCGCACGCGCCGACCGCATCCTGGAACACCATGGTCTGGGACGAGCACATCACCGTATTCTCTATTTCGTTGGGCGCCACCCCGACATTGCAATCCATGCCCTGCTCGATATCCTAAAGATCAGCAAACAAGCCCTCAATGCGCCGCTCCGGCGATTATTGGCCGAGGACTTGGTGTCCGTAGGTGCTGCAGGCCATGACCATCGCACAAAGCTTTTGCGCTTGACCAAGGCCGGACATACCCTCGAGTCGCAACTAACCGCCAGTCAAACGGAACAACTGGCAGAGGTCTTCAAGAAAGTCGGATGGGATGCGGAAAAAGACTGGCGGCAGGTAATGGCGCACCTCGCGGACGACCCACACAGCCCATGACATAAACGAGGCCCTTCAGCGGAGGGCGACCGCCCCAAGACGCACTCTCCGCTCGATCGCCGCTTGCCAGCGGCGCCGGGCCCGACACGACGTGCTAGGCATCGACCCCCTCGGGGATCGCATGGCCGACTTTGGGCAACAACACGCGCAAGATCGGCCCCGTAATGACCGTGGTCGCAATCGCCATGACGACAAGCAGTGTATAGACGATGCGCGGAATGAAGCCCGCGCTATAGCCGATGTTAATGACAATGAGTTCCATGAGCGCACGGGTGTTCATAAGGACACTCACGATCCCGGCGGTCGTGACGTCGAGGCCGCCGATCCTCGCCCCGACATAGGCCCCCGCGCCCTTACCGACCGTGGCGATGAGCGTGATGCCTGCGCACCAGAGCCAGAGCGCGGTCGTGTCTATCCCCGTCAAATCCGTCCGCAAGCCCGCAAACGTGAAAAAGATCGGCAGGAAAAACACCGTCACGAAATCACCCACCGTCTGACGAAAACGGTTCACGAATTCACTATTGTCATGCACCAAGACCCCCATGACGAAACCGCCAAAGATGGTAAACACGCCAATCTCGTACGTCATGATGCCCGACACAAACACAGCAAGGATGGTGATGGCGGCGATAGAAGGTGGTAAGCCCGGCTCATCCGGCCACGACACGCGCGCAAGGGCATAGCGGATGAGCGGCTTCACCGCGCCAAAGCACACCACCAGATAAAGACCGAGATAACCGAACCGCCAGAGCATGTCGGTGACCGAGAAACGGGCCGCCGCAAAGGCGGCGACCGCAAGCAACAAGAGCCAGCCGACCACATCATTAATGGCCGCCGCACTGATCGTTATGGCGCCGATGCGAGTACGGGTCAGGCCATACTCTCGCAAGATCCGGCCGAGGATGGGGACCGCCGTGATGGCAAGTGCGGTCCCGACAAACAGGCTATAAGGGATGAGCGGAATGGTGGGCGCGAGCCGTGGCTGCGAGACTATACCGAGCCCAAGACCCAGGACGAAGGGGGGCACAATGGAGCCCGCGGCAATAATGGCGACCGCGCGGCCGTTGGCGGGCTCGCGCAGGTGTGAGAAATCAAAGCCCATGCCAATCTGAAACATCAGCAGGGTGAGCCCGATCTGGCTCATGATCACAAGCGGCAGGTGCGAGGCACTCCCAAAGACATAGGCCGAAAGCTCGGGCGCGAAGTGGCCGAAAAGCGAAGGCCCGAGACAGAGCCCCGCCACGATCTCACCCACCGACCGCGGTTGACCGATCTTGCGGGCAAGCGACCCAAGCGCGCGCGCCAATGCGATGATCGCCACAAGCTGCAGCAAAACGAAATACAGAACCCGCTCGGGCGATTGCGCCGCAGCGCCCAAAGGTACACTCGTCATGATTCACGTCCCAGTAAGGTCGCACGGCCTTGGCGCCGCGCGACCCTCTCAGGGGGTGTCAAAGCAGCCCGCGCAAGCTTATCGCAGGACCTCTGCTTGCGCCAAGCCTGCCTGAGCCCAGTTCGGGCTCGGTTCCGAGGGGCGATGAGCAGGGCTGTTATGCCGCCATGGACCGGCTCCTTGCACGTGAGGACCGCATCCAGAAGGAGTTGGCGACTCGGCACCTGAAGGCGATGGTTTTGTCCTCTATGATCTCTCGTCCGATCCCTTCGAAGACGGGACCGGCCTTGCCCCCCACGGGGGGCTTGCCCACGGCCGTCCGCCCGAACCTACGCCCCTTGCCGGCCGCATGGCGGGTCCCGCCGACTACGCGCCCCGCTTTGTTCTCCTTGACGCGCGGCAGAAAGGGAATGGGGGCTTGCGACGCCTGCCCTTACAGACTCTGACGTTTGTCGACGATGGTCATGCCGATCGGCGCCATCGCAATCACCGCGAGCTTCAGGTGTTGGATGCCGAATGGGATGCCGATGATGGTGACGAAATTGGCAAAGGCCGCCACGATATGGCCAATCGCAAGCCATATCCCGAGCAACAGGAACCATAGCACGTTGCCGACGAGCCCGAGCGGACCCGTCCCGATATCCGGGCGGCCGCTCACTGCGCTACGGCTCACCGCCTCCCGCCCGAAGGGGAAGAACGTGAATTGGCCGATGACGAAACACGCGCGCGCCCACGGGATGCCAACGATGGACAGGAGCGCAAGGAGACCCGCAAACCACCAGGCGAGCCCCATCAACGCACCCCCCAGAACGAACCACAAGACATTACCGATCAAGGAAAACATCGCCACTCCCTTTATTCACGATGCGTGAGCGCCACGCCCCCGCCACCCGAACATGAGTCCAAAAGCGCGGGCCCTGTGATCTATTCGAGCAGGGGATTGATATGACGGAGTCCCGTAAAACGTCCGAAGTCATGATCGGCGGAATACACTGTATACCCCTGCTCCAGTGCAAGCGCTGCGATGTGGGCATCAGTTGTCAAATTGCCGCCCGCGCCGCATTGAGCGAGCAGGCCGAAATAAACGGCCCAGTGGCCGGGTCCGGGCACTACAGGCCGCACCCCGGGAAGCGCTAACCACTCCTCGATATAAGCGCAAGCGCGCCCAATCGGCAGAGGCTGCGTGAATACGCGCGGGCTTGTTGTAATCCGCAGGAAGGCCAATATCACAACCCAAGGCAGGCCGACATCCTGGTCGCTGGACAAAACGCGCTCCCACCAGGCGCGCGCCTTGGCGTGATGGGGTAGGTCGCTATTGACCGCGTAGAGCAAGAGATTGACGTCCACCAGGATCATTTTCGCAGCGCGAGCTTCTGAGCAATGGCGTCCTCTTCGAGGAGATCGGCGATCTCGAGTGCCCGATCAATATCCATGCCCGTACGGGCCTTACCTAAGGATGAAGGCGTAAGAGTATAGGGGCGTGCTGACGGATGGGCCATCGCATGCAACCCCAAGCGCAGCGCCTCGTTGACAACCGCTTTGTAGGATCGGCCAGTCCGGTGCGCAGTGTCTTGCAGGGCCGCCACTATCGGTTCATCAATCGTCAATGTGGTCCGCATCTTGATGTCCTATATATAAGCATCATGATGCTAGTTTAAAAGGGCATCGAGTCCTCGTCAAGACGCAGACCATCGTGATCCCAGACCGACTGCTTCACCGCGTCATGACGTTAGACCTCAAAGGAGAGAGTTATCGACTGGGAGATAAACGTAGGCCCGGACTCCTCGGCAAAGCGCCCAAAAAGCGATGTGGTCGACACCGTGACGTCAGGCGTATAAAGGAGCATTTTCCTGCCGAAACGGGGGCAATTTCGGGATGTTTTTCGGGCTCGCTTAAGCTCTTCGGGATATGGTTGCCTTCGAGGCCCCCGATCGCCCTTCATCAGGGGCGCGCGTCCTGGCCAAAAAGATGGCGCCGAGCCTCCTCGTCCATTCCAACCCCCTGCCCGATGCGATCGCCGACGGCATAGGCCCGCTCCACCGCCGGCCGCGCCGCTATCTCATCGAACCAACGCTTGAGATGCGGGAAACTTTCGAGATCCTGCTGCTGATCGCGATGCGGGACGATCCACGGGTAGCAGGCCATGTCGGCGATACTATATTCCGCGCCACCCACATAAGGGCTGACGGCCAAACGCTTATCGAGCACGCCATAGAGCCGCCGGGTCTCGCGCACATAGCGATCTATGGCGTAGGGGATCTTTTCGGGCGCATAGCGGCCAAAATGATGATTCTGACCGGCCATGGGCCCGAGGCCCGCCATCTGCCAATAGAGCCACTGGAGGACCGTAAATCGCCCACGAACGTCGGTCGGAAGGTAGCGCCCAGTCTTCTCGGCCAGGTACTGCAGGATGGCCCCCGATTCGAAGAGGTGTATCGGCTCACCGTCGACATCGGGATCCACCAAGGCCGGCATGCGATTATTGGGGGCGATCGCCAGGAAATCCGCAGCGAACTGCTCGCCACGACCGATATTGACGGGGACGATCCGGTAAGCGAGTCCCGTCTCCTCCATGAAAATCGTCACCTTGTGGCCATTCGGTGTCGGCCAATAATAGAGGTCGAGCATATCTTTCTCCCTATAGTGGATCACGGCGCCGTTGTCCCGCGTGCGCAGACCTGCGATTATAGCGGGCTTTCCCGGCCCATGCCGAACCAGTCCAGCCTTTCATGCCCCTACTACGTCTTGATGATATCAGTCTCGCCTACGGCCACCATCCCTTACTGGATCACGCCGCGCTCGCCGTCGAGGCCGGTGAGCGGGTCTGCCTGATAGGCCGCAACGGTGAAGGCAAATCCTCACTGCTGCGCATCGTCGAGGGCACCACCAAGCCTGACGCCGGCACGCGCACACTCCAACCGGGGGCACGCATTGCGACCCTCGACCAAGAAGTGGCATGCGCGGACACCGCCCATGTCTACGAGATCGTCGCGGGCGGCCTCGCCGCGCTCGGCGCCGCGCTCGCCGAATACGCACGACTGACGGAGCGCCTTTCCGAGGACGCGAGCGATGCCGATCTTGCCCGCCTCGGGACCATTCAGCAGATCCTCGATAGCCAGGACGGCTGGCGATTCCAGCAGCGCGTGCAGACCGTGATGACGGATCTCGGCCTAGACCCCCACGCACGCATGGGCGAACTCTCCGGGGGATGGCGTCGGCGCGTCATGCTCGGGCGGGCACTCGTGGCCGAGCCCGACCTCCTGCTGCTCGATGAACCCACCAACCATCTCGACATCGATGCCATCCTTTGGCTGGAGAACTACCTTACGAGCTTCGGCGGTGGGGTGCTGTTCGTGACCCATGACCGGGCCTTCCTGAAACGCCTCGCCACCCGCATCGTCGAACTCGACCGCGGCACCCTGTCCTCCTGGCCCGGCGGCTATGAGGATTATGTGCGGCGCAAGGCCGAGGCCCTAGCTGCCGAGGAGACCCGCGACGCCCTGTTCGACAAGCGCCTGTCTGAAGAGGAGAAGTGGATTCGCCAGGGCATCAAGGCCCGGCGCACACGCAACGAAGGCCGGGTGCGCGCCCTCGAGGCGCTGCGCCGCGAGCGGCGGGCGCGACGCGAACGCACGGGCCGCGCCGAGCTGCGCCTGGAGAGCGGCGAGGCCTCCGGCAAGCTCGTCTTCGAGACCGAGCACCTCACTCTCGCCTATGACGACCGGGTCATGATCCGCGATTTCAGTGTGATCGTGCAGCGCGGCGACCGCATCGCCCTCGTCGGGCCCAATGGCGCCGGGAAATCGACCCTGCTGCGCGCCCTTTTAGGCAGCGAGCTCCCACAGAGTGGCTCGGTGCGACGCGGTACCAAACTGGAGATCGCATATTTCGACCAACAACGCGAACAGCTCGACCCCAACGCCACCGTCATGGATAGCGTGGGCGAGGGTAAGCTCACGATCGCCATCGGCGGCCGCCAGGAGCATGTCGCGGGCTATCTGCGGCGCTTCCTTTTCCCCCCGGAGCGCCTGCGCTCACCGGTGAATATGCTCTCGGGTGGGGAACGCAACCGCCTGCTGCTCGCGCGGCTCTTTGCCAAATCGGCCAACGTGCTGATCCTGGATGAACCGACCAACGATCTCGACGCCGACACCCTCGAACTCCTCGAGGAGACCTTGATGGAGTTCGCGGGCACCATCCTCCTCGTGAGCCACGACCGCGCCTTCATAGACCATGTGGCGACCAGCACATGGCTATTCGATGGCCAGGGCGGGGTCCACGAGTATGTAGGCGGCTACAGCGACCTTCCATTATCGTCGGCCACACCGGCATCGGCCGAGACGCCATCATCCGCCGCACCCAAACCGGCGCCTCGGGAGATGCCGCCCGAACCCCTCGCGGGCGCGAGCCGCCGCAAGCGCCCGTATAAGGAACAACGGGAGATTGACGAAATGCCCGGGCGCATAGAAGTTCTTGAGCGTGAGCAGGCGGCGCTTCAGGCTGCGGTGGCCGATCCAGGGCTCTATGAGAAGGACCAGACCGAGGTGGCGCGCCTCTTCGAGCGCCTCGCGGCGACCGACAAGGCGCTCGCCGAGTGCTATGCCCGGTGGGAGAGCCTGGAATCCCCTGAATGAAAGGGTGACGACGAAACCGTCGATATGCGCTCCTGGCCCTGGGAGACCATGGCGCGCGCCGGCCTACAGGCCAGGCCGCCGGGTGCCGCCGATGTGGCTGATGACCGCCAACCCTCCGTGTCACCGATGGCTGCCACGATCCCGATTCACGCCCGGTGATCTCTTCGCGCCCGCCCTCACGGCCTGCCCATGGGGCAGCCGTTGTCTGGCTATGTCGAAGCCCGAGCCCGTGCTAAGGTGGCGGCCCCCGTGTCGATCACGGAGACCCTTTTCGGCTTGATAGATCGCCATCCATGATGCGCACCAAGACCGCCCTCAAGAAGCGCCCGGCGTGCCCGAAAGGGTCGACCTTGAGCCAGCGCCGCGCGTTTCTGGCCCTTTACGCCTTCTGTCTCGATCCTGCCGAGGCCTCGGGGCTACGCGTGTTATGCGGCTACGCCGGCACCGGCAAGACGTGGCTTGCCGTGCACCTCATTGAAGCGGTGTGCGCCAAGGGTTTACGGGTCGCCTTATGTGCCCCCACGCACAAGGCGGTCTCGGTCATGACCGCCAAACTCGCACGCCCGACGCGCACCAAGGTCTGGTCCGGCACCCTACACGCGCTTCTCGGCCTCAAGTTGCGCGAGACCCATGAAGGGATGATGCGCATTACCTTGGATCGCTACCCCAAGACCCCTTACTTTGAGTCCTACGATCTCGTATTCGTCGACGAATCGAGTATGGTGGGGCCCGAACTCCTGTCCTATATCCAGCGATTCGCGCAGGGTGCGCGTACGCGCGTGATCTACATCGGTGACCCGGGACAGCTCCTGCCGGTGGAGGAAAAGACCCCGACCACGGACCCGCAGCAGGATCTCGCCTTGATCGATCCCGCGGATCGGGCGGCGCCGGTGTTCGCGCAAGGCAGTCCGCGACACGACTTGATCGAAGTGGTCCGTCAGAAATCCACCGGCCGGCCGCACCCCATCATCCAATTCGCGGGAGAGATCCGGCGCTATATCGAAGGTGAGGCCAGCGGGGTGTTCGATGCCGACGCTATTCGCCGCTACCTCGCCGAACACGCATCGGAAATGCCAGGCGTCCATCTCGCGCGCGCGGTTCACGCGGCGGAAGGGGCGGTGAGCCTGCGGCGGCGGCGGCCCGCCAAGGACATCCGCGTCATCGCTTGGCGCAATCGCGTAGTCGATGAACGCAACCGCTTCATCCATCAGGGGCTTGCGGCCCTCTACGGGCGCGGCGCGCAGGACGGGCCGGATACGGCGCCGTTTTGGCCCGGCGAGACGCTCATCGCCCGCGAAACGGTCTACGCCTTTCGTTTGGTGGCAGGCATCCAGGAGCGTGGGGCGAAGGTTTGGGAAGAAGCGTTGGCCCCCATCGAAGGCGCCGAAGGCGCGGAGCGTGAACGCCGCGACGCCCTCGTGGACCTCGTGCCCAACAACACCGAAATGACGGTCACCGCCTGCGAGGCCCTGCAGCACCCCTACCTCGATATCCCAAGCTGGCGGATCCAGGCGAAGGCGGTGGGACAAGATGAGACGGTCGAGCTCTTTGTGGCGCACAACCCGTCCGAGTATGAGCGACTCGTGCGCAAGACATGGGCGATGTACAGGAGCACCGAGGGCCGCGCCCCGGAGGATTTCCGGCGGGCGTGGGCCGTGACACGCGCATGCGCCCCGATCATGCACGCCTATGCCATGACCGCCCACAAGGCCCAGGGAAGCACCTTCCACTACGCCTTGGTGGATGTGGTCGATCTCTATGGAATGGTCACGGGCGGCAAGGTCGACGACTACCACCGCGCGCTCTATGTCGCCGTCACTCGCGCCGCCGAACAGGTCTGGCTCTGCCTCTGAACAGGTCAGCGGCAGCCCTTGACCGCCACCGGATCGCTACCAACCAAAGTCGCCGCAAAAGCTGCCCCCGCGGTAATCGATGGTGAGCCAGCGCGGACGAAACGCCGCACGCCGCTCGAGCGGGAAATCCATGAGCGGAAGTTCGTCCACGACGGCATCACTTGGCAGCGCGCAATGACGCGCCATAACCGGCCGGAACCACACCATGAGGCGCGGATGCGCGGAACACGCACTCGGGACCACCTCATCGGGCGGCGCGACATTGAAGCGCAATCGCTTGCGGAGGAGACAGCTGAAGAAAAGCTCCATCTCCACCCACAGCGGCTCGGTGCGCGCGTCGAGCATCCGGCGCGCTGATGCGGTGAGCTCCACACGCAGATCCCCCTCCCGCGTGGATTGGACCGCCATTTCCGCCGCCGCGATCATGGCGGGCCACCACGGCCAGGCGGAACGACCCGCAACCAGCCGCTCGGGCAATTGGGTATCCGGGGGTAGTAGCCCTCCGGATGGCGACAATAATAGTAATAGGTACGCCGCGCCGGTCGCGGCGGCGGATAATACTCATGCTCTATGATGACCCGCCGCCGCGGGGCAAAGGCCCGGAAGCCAAACCATAACGGGAACCAATCATCGCCGCCGTCCTCGCCCTCATCATCATCGACGCGCAACGCATGCGCGTGGGATACAGGGACCATCGCGCGCATCGCATACACCTCGCGTGCGGCCACGGTGAAGAGGCTGCCGACCAATACAGCTGCCATGACAAAGGGGTGTTTTATGGCCATCTCAACTCCTCTCGAGACACCAAGCTGCACCAAGGATACCGCATAAACGGGTGCAAAAAATCCTTCCCTGGCGTTTTTTATCGAGCGCAGGACGACCAACGCGCCTGCCGGGGCGACTGACGTTCAGGTCCAGCGCGGCCGACTCGACGCGACCCCGTAAAACGCCCAATCTGGCGCACCCCGACGCGCCAGATTGACTTCCTGGCTAGGCACCCTATCATGGGCCGATGCGAAGCCGACTTGAGTCTTGCGCGTATCGCGCACCCCCCGCACGATGACACCACGCGGCGCGCGATACGCCGGGAGCCACCCATGACACGCGAACGCTACGGACAGATCGCGCTCGCGACCCTGTTCGTGATAGGGCTCTACCCCTTGACACCCTATTTCGTACCGCTCTTCATGGGGGCGGTGCTGTGCACCGTCGGCTGGCGCGTACAGTTGGCCATAGAGCGTCACTTAAACCTCCCCCGCTTTGCCGGCGCGATCCTGCATGCGCTGTCGTGGCTTGCCATCATCGTGCTCCCGTCGTGGCTCGTCATAGACACCCTTGCCGCCAAACTCGCACCTGAGATCGCGCGCTGGAAGAGTGGCGGGCCGCTCGTGCACGTCCCGCCGCAACTCGCCCATGCGCGCTTTATCGGCCCATGGCTTGCGGATCATCTCCATAAACTGAACGCCAAGGTACTGGTCCATTACATCGGTCACCACTCGGACATCATCAAGGCGAGCCTCGGCCATGTTTGGGTCTTTCTTTTGCATACGATCATTGCTGCCGCCGTGGTCTTCTCGTTGGCCCTGCGGGGCGAGAAGGTCCAGGCCGAACTCACATGGATCGCCGAATCCCTTTGGGGGGCGCGCGGACAGCAGGTCCTCACCGCCGCCGCCCAATCGGCGCGCGCGGTCATGTTCGGCATCATCGGCGTGGGGCTCGTGGAGGGTGTGCTGATCGGACTGAGTTACGGCTTGGCGGGCATGCCCTTATGGTCGATCTGGTTGATCGCCACCGCGCTCTTGTCCGCCATTCCGTTTGGGGCCGGCGCCGTGCTTGCACTGGTTTGTGGTTGGATTATGCTCACAGGCCATGTCTTCGCCGGACTGCTCACGGCCGCTTGGGGCGCGGCGGTCATCACTGGCGCTGACCTGCTCCTGCGACCACTCGTCACCGGCAAGGAGAGCTCCGTGCCCTTCATGGCCCTGTTGCTCAGCATCCTCGGGGGGGCCAAGGTCTTCGGTCTCGTGGGGGTCATCGCAGGCCCCCTGCTCATCATGCTGGCGGCATCCCTCTGGCAGGCCTGGTTTCGCCAAACCCAGCTTCCTCCTGTGACATGAGGACCGGGCGCCACACAGGCGCGAGCACAAAGCGCAGATGGCCATGGGCGGTCTTCAGCGCCTCATGGACGGCCACAGGATCCG
>JAKAXK010000167.1 GCA_021827145.1 Pseudomonadota bacterium | reverse complement strand
CTCCGCGCGGTCTTTGAGCCAGGCCTTCGCCTCCAGCCTGATAGAGCAGACCGTGCGCCAGGTCTCGGACATGCCCGACGCCGCGCCCGACCAGCGCCGCATCTGGCTCATCGTGGACGAGGCCCCGCGGGTCGGTAAGGTCCCCAGCATTACGGACGCCTTGGCCACGGCGCGATCCAAAGGCCTGCGCGTGGTACTGGGCATCCAGAGCACCGCGCAGATCCGTGAGGCCTATACGCGCGACACCGCCACCACCTGGGCCGGTCAGACGGCCACGAAGATCATCTGCCAAACGACATCCCCGGATGACCAGGAGTGGTGCGCGAAACTCTTGGGAGACCGGGAAGTGGACCGCTTTCAGCATCAGGTCTCGACCCGGACCGGCCGCGATGGTGGCCAACACAGTCAGTCTTGGCAGCGGGTGCGCGAGCCCGTGTTGATGCCCGCGGCCTTTGGTCGGGATCTGAAGGTGATCAAAGGGCGCGGTCCGCGCGCGCTGTTGATGGCAGGCGGCGAGGCCGCGATCCTCGATTGGCCGTTTCCGGCCCTACAAACCCATCGCCCCGATCGCCTCGAGGCCCGCTGGATCCAGCCCCACTACCAGCGCCCGGCCTGGGGCAAGGCCCCGCCGGACGTGGGGAAGCCCTCTGCCCCAGCAGCGGCCGGGCCGCACTCCAAGAAAAAACCAGAGAAGGAGCAGGCGCAGGCCTTGGGCACGCCGCGCATGGACCCTGAAACACCGCGTCCGCTGCCGGCCGGCACGCCCGATGCGGGTCCCATCCCAGACCTCGTGCTCGACCATCTGGCCCCCGGTTTGGGTCTGCTCGCCAAGATCCTGGGCCCGATCGAGGCCGTCAGCACCCCGCCGTCTGCACCGCCGTCCCTGGGTTCCATTCCGCCCCCGCCCGCATCCGCGGGCCCGGATGATCGGGATGGGGTCGAGGAGGGGCCAGACGAGGAGCGGGAGCCGTAAGGCGCAAGCCATTTCCGCGCACGGCGCTGTAAGCGACGCTGCGCCTCTGTGGGCGGCAAGCCAACGACTAGGAGTATCCGCAATGACACAGACACAGAACGAAGGGACACCCAACGTATTAACCGCCGAGCAAGAGGCCTGTTTCCTCGAGTTCGGCTGGCACAGCCGCGCGCTGTTCGCCGCCGCCCACGCGGCCTTCCTCCGGGGCGATGAGCCCGAGGGCCGGCGCCTTTCCCAGGAAGACCGGCGTCTGAAACGCGCGGCCGAGCAGGACTGGGCCACGAGTCTGGAGGAGGGATAGGCCATGCTCTTTCTCATCGCCTTCGTCATTATCTGGGCCGTCTTTGGGTTCAACCACGCCTTCGAGGCGGCGTTTGCTATGGGTCTGCTGGCCCTCATCCTGGGCCTTGGGGCCGCGCCCGGGATCCTCGTGGACAAGATCCTCAAGGACAGGCAGAAGAACCAGAAGAACAACTCGTAAACAATACGCATCGAACCGCAAGTGGGCGTCGGGGCCGGGTCCGCGCTGACCTCTAAAATGTGTCACCCTTTAGCGCGGGCGCCAAGTTACGACCTTATATCCGGGAAAGCGGCCTGTGGCACCGCGAACGGTATCAGCCAGCAACAGGAGCATCGGAAAGCAGGACGAGGCCGGGACTGCGCGGCAAGGAACGCGCATTTTATGATCAGATTGATGTGCCGTGTGCGGCCATACCTGGCTGAAGCGCTTGGTGACGGGAGGGGGTCTGTAGTCATGTTTACCATTATATTTCATAATGTTACATGTTAAAACGACGTCCGCACTCACGGCGTACGTCAATTACTACTAGCCCGTACGCTATGTTGCCCAATGGGCTACGTCTGAGAACTTGATATAGCCGCGTTTCGCTAAGACGTTTATACTGTGCTCCTCAATTACGCGACTGGTAGCGGCTAGCTATCAATTGTCCGGCGTTTCGCAGGACTGCGTTTGGGTGGATGGCGTCAACGGCACGAAGTACGGGCCGGCGAGCCGTCCCGTACTTCGTGCCTATCTAAAGGTAATTGAGTGTCCGGCAACCCCCTGGATCAATTTATTGAATCCGTTGACTCAGGGGCGTGCCGTGCCATAGACCTTCCCGCGCGGCTGTGGGTGTTTGGTGGCCAAATCTCCCCCGATAATAGCGCGCCACCAGTGTCGTTTCGTGATGCTTTCCGGCGACAGACGTTGGATAGGGTTGGGGTTGAGGCGTCGTCTTGGCTTGAGCACCTGGACTTCCCGGAGAATTATAATGACTGGTCGCAATTTTCCGGTTACGACGACCTGTTGGAGTTCGAGCGCGATGCCTGTTATCTCGCGCGCGGGGTGATTCTGTTTGCAGAATCACCTGGGGCGTACGCAGAGCTGGGAGCGCTGGCACTTGACCCAACCGTTCTACCGAGACTGATGGTAGTAGTCGAGTCGCGGTACCTCCAGGGCGGCCCCCGGTCATCATTTCTGAACCTCGGACCTTTGAAACGCGTCCGCCAATACGATGGTGAATGTGTTATAGGCCCTGCTTCGGGTGGCGTAATAACGGAGCCTGATTTTACCGCAATCACGGAATCTATAGGCTCGTGGCTACCGCGCCTTTGTGGATCATGTGCGCTCCAGCCAAACAATTCGACGCACCGCCTTTTACTCCTTGCGGATCTTGTCGACCTTTTCCGTGTTAGCAAGTTTGAAGATCTACACAGGTTGTTGGCTCATTTCAACGTACACATGGTAGAATCGCAAATCCTCAGAGCCCTCACCTTGCTCGAGTTCTTTAAGCTAGTGAAATTGGAGAAGTACGGTTGCGAACGGTTTGCCGTCCGCCGAAAAGATAGCGCCGGCCCTTGGATAGACTACAAGTCGAAACGACCTGCTCCTTTTGATCGTATCCGTTTTAAAGCAGTCTGTGCAGACTGGGTTGATAAGATCCCACGGCGAAAGGCGATCTTGGCGAGGGAATGATGAGCTTATCAATGGATTTCCCCACGGAGCCGTTGTTTGGTCGATTGCTTGAACTGTCGCCATTTTCCGAACGGGACTTGGCGCTGCTTATTATTACGGCACCCAATCGCTACAAGAACCACTACATCGAAAAGCGGCACGGTCGCGGGCGGCGGCTGATCTCACAGCCAACGGCGGAAGTAAAGCTTCTACAGCGGCTGCTGATCGAACACGAACTATCTGGTCTTCCCATACACCGTGCTGCTACAGCATACCGGAAAAAACGTTCTATATTGGATCACGCGACACCGCATGCCTCTGCGCGCTATCTTCTGAAACTTGACTTCAAGGATTTTTTTCCCAGCCTAACAGAGCGTACGCTTCGATATCGCCTTTCGTTGGACACCCATTACTCAGATAACGAGATGGGCATTCTTTGCCATATACTGTGCAGACGGGCACGGCGCGATGGCGGCCTGCGTCTATCAATTGGCGCTCCAAGTTCACCTTTCATATCAAATTACCTTATGTGGGAATTCGATACGCGGCTATATGAATTTTGCGTTTCAAAAAACGCACGGTACACACGGTATGCCGACGACCTTGCAATCTCCGCGATTGAGCCTCATGTTTTAGATAACATTGAGAATGAAGTACGGCACTTGCTTCGTCAGTTGTCCTACCTTGGTGTATCAATAAATAGAGAAAAAACTGTCAATGTCTCGAAGAAGCATCGTAGGATGTTGACGGGTCTGGTGCTGGCCAATAGTGGTAGTGTATCGGTTGGACGAGAAGAAAAGAGGCGCCTTCGCGCAGCGATGCACGCGTTGGCTAATGGAGAGCTTGCGGCAGAGGAGGTTCCACGTCTTCGCGGAAAGCTAGCGTTCATTTATAGTGTCGATTCTGACTTCGTACGTCGCCTATGCGCACGGTACGGATTTGCAAAGGTCGATGCAATTCGCGCACCGGCTGCCGGCACAGAGGAGGAGCCGCCGGCCCCATGAGGGCCTGCAGGCCACACGCGAGGATGGTTATATAAGCAAGCAAGATGCTCATGGTGGGTATTTCGTTGCCCTTAGCCAGGTCGGGTATGGGAGAGATTGCCTGGATCATATTCGAGGCAATTTAATGGAACTCGCCACCTCCGGATATTGTTTCCAACATCATGGTAAGTGCCCAGCAGAATCTGACGGGATTGTGGCGTCCGCGTGGGGAATTGATTTGGAATACTTGGGCGTGTTCGGTAATGAGTTTCTGACGAACCATGTATGCGAGCCAGGGCATCCTGAAAAACCTTGGTGCATATTTGAGGAATGGCGATAGAAGCGACGCAACAAAGGTCGCCTTATCTGGTTGTTGATGCGACCAATCGCGCGCTCGTGGGGTCATAGATGACCTCCGTAATGGAGCCATCACGAATGCGCTCGACCGCTTCGTCGATAACCGGGAGCGGCACAAGAAACCACTCCCGTGGGCGCACCGGATTCCCGAATCGGTCCTGGATGGTCAGGTCGAGCTGTGCCGCAGCAAAAATACGATGGAAGA
>JAKAXK010000166.1 GCA_021827145.1 Pseudomonadota bacterium | reverse complement strand
CCGATCTGATAGGTGAAGCCCTTGACGTGCAACTCATAGATAATCGTATCGTGCCAAGGCGTGCGCAGGAGACGGTCGTCGCCCCAACTAAAGGCCGATTCGACGACCCGTGCCTTGGGCATGAACGGCCCGTTGTTGGTCCGATCGAAGGACAGGTCTTCGAGCTTATGGCCGACACGGTAGGCAAAATGCGCATTGCTCCAGCGGACCTGGCCTTGGATGGACTTGGCATAAGGATCCAGCAAGAGCTTGTGACCGTTGAACCGGTGCCCCTTCTTGGGATCGTAGGGCCCGTGCACGCGATAGCCGTACAACCACCCCGGCCGTGCCTCCGGGAGATAACAGTGCCACACCTGATCGGTCTGCCAACGCATGGGGATGCGCCCGATCTCGTGGCGACCGTCTTCGGCGAATAGACAGAGCTCCACCGACTCGGCGTGCTCCGAGAAGAGCGCGAAATTCACCCCCTCGCCATCCCAGGTGGCACCCAAGGGATAGGGCCGCCCGGGCCACACCGCGAAACGCGCGAGCCCCCGCCCTCCCAGGCCCCTGCGCTCCTCGCTCATCGCACCCGTCCGCGGGACGTGGCGCCGACCGCACGCGCAGGGAGGTAAGCCAGGCATCGAACCCAAGCTTTCACGCCCAAGGCCGCCGAGACAACAATCGTCGCCGGTGATCGCAGACACTGCCGGTTCGCCGGCCGGGACGCGGGCGCCCCATGCGAAGTGATCATCGTTGTACTCATTCTTGTCCTGTCGCCCCCAAATATGTCGGACAGCGTCCGGGGACGCCGGATTGAACCGTAAGGGGAATCTACGCGCCCGACGGGTCTTGCGCCACCGTCTCGGGCTCCAGACCCGACAATAGACCTCGCAGGGGAATCCCCACACCCTGGGGACGGTTTTTCATTTCATAGCGCAACTCGTAGAAGGCCTTCTCGAGCAGGAAGAGCGTCAGCCACTCGCGCGCCGCTGTAAAGCTCTCCCACAGGCTCGTGCCTTCCATGGCGGCGGCGTAGGATTCCAGGAAGGCCGATACCGTAGCGCGCTCCCAGAAACGGGCGTGGGGCAATAAGCTCGCGCCATGCTCCGCTTGCCCCATTGTGACGTGATCCAGGGCAGTATACAGGGCGTAATTGAAGGACCGGATCATGCCGGCGACATCCCGCAAGGGTGTGTGCTTGCGCCGCCGTTCGTCGATGGGACGTCCCGGCTCGCCCTCGAAATCCGTGATGGCGAAGTCATTCTGCTGCAAAAGCACCTGCCCCAGATGGTAATCGCCGTGATAGCGGATCTTTTGCCCGACGGTCGGGGCCGAGAGCGCGGCCTTGTCCAAGAGCTGCGCCCGCATGGCGAGCACGGCGTGGGCGTCACCCTGCGCCTCCTCCGGAAGCGAGGACAGTCGCGTATCCAGCATGACGAAGGTCTCCTCGATCTCCGCGCGCACGCCCTCGACCCATCGCTCTCCCTCGTCCGGCGCGAGCGGTTCCGGATCGAAGGCCGCGTCGCCCGTGGGCACGGCAAGCGCCATATGCATCTGCGCGGTACGCAAGCCGAGGGTGCGCACGAGCGCGAGATAGCCGCCATGCGCCTCCTCCTCACCGTCGGCCGCCGGTGCCGAACCATGCAGGCAGAGTTCCAGATGGTTTTCGAGATAATTAAGCGTGTAGTCCCAGGCGTCTCCCTGATTCTCGAGATAACCCTGCAGGAGCGCGAGCGTAATGACCCCACCTGCCGTCGACCGGTACTCCAGGGTGCCAAGCACCGGCACCGTGTAAGGGAAATGGGCGACGTCGCACAAAAATCGCCCCATCTCCGCCTCTGGACATATACCTTCCTGGAGGCGCCTATAGCCCTTCAGGAACAGTCTGTCGCCGATGGTCACCGCCGTATTCGTGCTATGGGTATGGGGATGCCGCACCGGCTCGTCCGGCGCCACCGCGTCATGCAGGAGGCCGGCCGGCACCCCTTGCATGACGCCCGCCTCCGCCTCGAAACGCTGACCGTCGCGGATCGCCATGACAAGCTTGCGGCAGAATACATCGTCCCCAAAGGCATCCCCCAAGATACCCAGCGTCGCCTGCTGACGCACGCGCGCCATGGCAAACGGCAGCACAGAGCGCATGCGCGCCTCGTTGTCGGTCTCCCACACAAGCGATGTCGGCAGAAAATAGCGCGCCGCGTGATCACCGTCCTCCCCATCGACCAGCATCAGGAAGAAACTTCCATCGGGTGTCACCCATTCCGCGGTCTCGGTCATGGTGGCCCGCTTGAGGGGGGCACCCTTTTCGGCATACCACCGCTGCGCGCTCATGAACCGCGGCAAGGCCTCTTGTTCCCACTGCGCACGCGCGCGATCGGCCATGGTCGTGCGCCATGGCACCACGCGTTCGCGGAACAGGCTACGCCAGCCATCAAACAAGACCAGTAGCGGCAATTCCTCCGGCGGTAAGCGCTCCTCGTGCCAAGCCGGGACTTCGCCGCCCTCGGCGAGCCTAAACCAATAAAAGCCGTGACCATGGAGGGTCAGGAGATAGGGCAGCTCACCGATGGGCGGAAACGGCGTGCGCCCCATGAGCTCGATGGGGACGCGCCCTTTATAGGCCGACAAATCGAGTTCCACGGGCTGCGCCGAGCGTGACAGATTGGCGACGCACAGCACGGTCTCATCCCCATAGGCGCGCACGTAGGCCAGGATCTTGCGGTTCCCGGGCTCCAGGAACACGAGTGCGCCGCGCCCAAACACCTTGGTGCTCTTGCGGATCGTGAGCATGCGGCGCGTCCAGTTGAGGAGCGACGAGGGATCGCGTGACTGCGCCTCGACGTTCACGGCGCCGTAGCCATAGACCGGATCCATGATCGGCGGCAGAAACAAGCGTTGGGGGTCGGCGCGCGAGAAGCCCGCGTTACGATCCGGGCTCCATTGCATGGGCGTGCGCACACCATTACGGTCGCCGAGATAGATATTGTCGCCCATACCGATCTCGTCACCGTAATAGATGATGGGTGACCCCGGCATCGACAAGAGCAGACTGTTCATGAGACGGATCTTGTCGAAATCGTTGTCCATGAGCGGCGCAAGCCTGCGCCGTATTCCGAGATTCAAGCGCGCCTTGCGATCGGCGGCATACATCTCGTACATGTAGTCACGCTCATTATTCGTGACCATTTCCAGCGTCAGCTCGTCATGGTTGCGCAAGAAGATCGCCCATTGACAGGTCTCCGGAATATCGGGCGTCTGCTTCATGATCTCGACGATCGGGTGACGGTCCTCCTGCGCTATCGCCATATACATGCGCGGCATGAGCGGGAAGTGATAGGCCATGTGGCACTCGTCCCCGCCACCGAAATAATCGCGCACATCCTCGGGCCATTGGTTGGCCTCGGCCAGCAACATACGGTTGGTATAGCGGCTGTCGATGACCGAGCGCATGTAGTGCACCACCGCATGGGTCTCGGGGAGATTCTCGTTACTGGTCCCCTCGCGCACACACAAATAGGGGATGGCGTCTAGACGCAGGCCGTCCACGCCCAAGCCCAGCCAAAACTCCATGACCCGCACCACCGCCTTCACGACCTGCGGGTTGTTGTGATTCAGATCCGGCTGATGGAAAAAGAATCGATGCCAATAATAGGCCTTGGCCCCCTCGTCCCAGGCCCAGTTCGACTTCTCGCTGTCGGTAAAGATGATGCGGGTGCTTTCGAACTTCTTGACCGTGTCGCTCCATACATAGAAGTCGCGCTTCGGTGACCCCGCCGGCGCGCGGCGCGCGGCCTGAAACCAGGGGTGCTCATCCGATGTATGGTTGATGACCAGTTCCGTGATGACGCGCAGGCCGCGCTCATGGGCGGCCCGCACGAACTGCAGAAAGTCGCGCCGTGTTCCGTAATCCGGATGGACATTGCGATAATCAGCAATGTCGTAACCATCGTCGCGCATGGGCGAAGGGTAGAAGGGGAGCACCCACAAGGTGTCCACTCCAAGGTCCTGCAGGTAGTCCAGTTTCTGGGTGAGCCCCGCGAAATCCCCGATGCCGTCGCCATTGCCGTCAAAGAAGGCGCGCACGTGCAGCTCGTAGATCACGGCGTCCTTGTACCAAAGCGGATCGTCCGATATTCGCGACATCTCTGTTTTTGCTTTTCTTTGCATGGCGCGCCTACGCGTAGTAGTCGAAATCGTGTTCATTCCCCACATACCCTCGGGGATGAAAGATGTGGGCCGGCGCCTGCTCCGGCGCCAGCTCCACATAGTGGCGGCTACCACTCCAGAGATAACGGGCATCGGACAAGAGATCGTGCATCTGCACGGGCCGGCCCTCCGCCCCGGCGTGGCTCCACGCCGGCCAGTCGAGCCAGCCGGACTGGCGATGGTACGGATCGAGATTGACCACCACGAGCACGGTCGACGTCCCATCATCTGTGGTCTTGCTAAACCCGATCAGATTGTCGTTATCGATGGGGTGAAAGACGAGATTCCAGATC
>JAKAXK010000165.1 GCA_021827145.1 Pseudomonadota bacterium | reverse complement strand
GATCTGAGATCGGCCCCCTCATCACCTGGGCTATCGAGACCGCCATGCGCCGCGGGGAGATCGCCGCGATGCGCTGGGAGCACCTGGACCGTAAGGCGCGCGTGCTCTTGATACCGGAAACCAAGACCGGGACGCCCCGGCGGGTGCCTTTGTCTACGGCCGCCCTGGCGGTCTTAGATAGCCTGCCAAGGCGTATCGATGGCCGGGTGTGGGGTATGCGTCCCGATTCGATTTCCCAGGCCTTCGAGCGGGTCTGTAAAGCGGCCGACATCGAGGGACTGACCTTCCATGACCTGCGCCATGAGGCGACCTCGCGTCTCTTTGAGAAGGGCCTGAACCCTATGCAGGTGGCGGCAATCACGGGCCACAAGACCCTGCAGATGCTGAAGCGGTATACGCATCTCAGGGCCGAGGATTTGGTGGGGATGTTGGGGTGACGGCATACACGTCATTCGGTGCCTGAGCCATACAAAATCCTGACGGAACGCCTCGGATATATTTATGCCGTGCGATTCCGACTCTAAACGCCAATATGTGCCTGGAATACAGAGGGGCCCATATATCACCTTAATCCTCTTTACGAATAAGGCCTGTCAGACCGGACGCGGCGAGTATCCACAAGAATCCGCTCGCCAGTCTTTGAAAAAGGATCCACGCCTCGGTGGCTCCGGATCTACGCACGCGCCATTCAGTTGTTTGTCTCGTCGTTGCGAGTGGTAGCGTCTCCCCTAGAGAATACAGGTACGGTTGGAAGCGTGGGTAATCTGGTGGCAATGACTGGACGGTCATGTAGCGGATATAGACTCGATGTTGAGAGGGGACCATAACGCCGTCGCATGCACCGAAACTGAACACCAACCAACCCACAGCAAAAACGACGCCCAGATATCCGAACGCGCGCCCGCTGCGATAGCCGTATCCGATCAAACAGTCGAGCAGTTTATCCCAGACTCTCCCCATTACACCTAGACTTTTCCGCAGAGCACGCCGTCCGCTGATGGCCACCTCTTGAGCCTCCCGGAGGTGGCCCATCGCCCGCAAGACGCGGACCATCTGTTGATATGGTTGCGGGGACGGAGCGGCGCACCTCTGCAACCATCGGATCCAGGAGTCGACAGCGACCTGCGGCGGGCTTATCTCTTGCGTCAGATAATCATACGTGAACCCAAAGACATCAATACCGACATCCAGATACTTGGTAGGATCCAAATGCCAGCGTGCTACCTTGGCGTGTGCCACAGTTAAAGTCCCGACGAATGTCGTGTCCATGATGTCCAGCTTTTGGCCCACTTGGGCGTAGGACAAATCTAAGGCCACCTGCCCCCGATTTGTGAACTTGGCGTCTCTGCATTCAAGCGGACCACCCACGCTCGCGCCCCGCAAACGCACCTCGCCATTCGCATGAAACCCGTTCCTGAAAAACCCGCCACCGCCGATTTTTGCTCCATCCAAGCTCAACGCCTTAGAGAATTTAGAGCCTGAGACACTCTGAAAACTCGCACCCTCACAATCGAGAGATTGCGCGATTTCAATCCCAAGAAGGTGGACCTCACCGACCGCGCAAAATCCCTTATTGAGAAGCATGGCATTGCCGATGCGTGCCCCATCCGCCATTAGCGCCGCCGAGCGCGTTGCTTTAATATGCGCCCCGCCGCATTGCAAAGAGCCACCCACGCGGATTCCCAAACAACTGGCCCCATCATTGATGCGCACGCCGTTCCAAAGAATGTCATGCTGGATATCCGCCCCGTCCATCTCGATCGACCGACCCTCTGGCGTCTCAAAATGGCCCTGGTTGCAGCTGAGTCCTCCAAACCGCGCATTCCGCATAAATACCGCTCCGGTGGCGTGAAACCCATCTGACAGGAAGACATGTCCTTCGACCTGCGCCCCATCCAGGGCCAGCACCACATGGCGAAAATCGATTGGGGTCGATACTGGACTGCCCAGAAGCCTCAATTGAGCATCGTTGCATTCGAAATTACCGTTTATCCGCGCGCCCATGAGTTTGATGCGGGAGGCATGGCATCCGCGCAGAAAAAGGCCACGCTGAATAACGACGCCGTCGGCCACTAGGGAATACCCAACATCAAGATCTCCTGTTCGCTCACTGATCCGCGCTCCGTCACAACCCACGCTACCCTCAATCCATGCGCTCGTAAGAATCACAGGGCCAGTTTGACAGTTCGTCAAAATCAAGTTAGATGTGCACCGCAACCCATTTGCATTTATGCCATCAGCAATGTAGCTGTTACGAAAGTCTAAGAGAGCAGCTTTCGCATCGCCAAGTTGCACTTGATCCAAGTAACAGCTGTCAAGGACCAGCGGACAAATGATCTCTGCGGAATCCAAATTGAGCGGGCCGACGATACACGCACCTTTGATGCGCAGGCTTGTCGCGCGCTTTCCTTGGCCGATCTGCTGGGTGAGAATCTCACGGATAAGGACCGCGGGTACTTGCCGCACCGCGCCCCAACTCCGCCCTTCGCGGGGGTCATTGTCAGTAGCGGTGGGAGATGAGATATCCGTCAAAGCACCACCTATGGCGTTTTGACGGATGCGCCTTTCTGTGTTCATGATAGTGCCATTCTTTGCGCGCCTTCGCTCACTTGCGCCGTATCCCGCGCGCTATATTCCATTTTTCGCCGAGACGCCTAACTTCCTCCTCAAAAGTAGATTCATACTGTACTCCCGTGACAGGGTCTATCGCTAGAAAGTGTGACCCGCCCCTGACATAGCGGTCCGCCTGTTGACTGACTTCAATCAAGGCGTCAAATATCTCAAAGATCCGCACATAGACGGCGATTTTTTCTTGGACACGCGTCAAAAACACTATATGTTGGTACGGTCTATCGTTGATGAATGGTACTAGTGAGTGTTGCTGATCACGGAAAATGATCTGCCCATGAATCGGGTACTTCTCTGACCAGTCGCCACTTAGACGAGTATCAAAAATACATTCGCGAAGCGTTGATGCAAGAGCATCTGAAGTGTACTGGTCACCAAGCCATGTGCACGCCATCTCATACGCAATCTTCATGATCGCGCGTTTATATTGAATGAGGTCGACTGGTATCTTGACCTGGATCTCTGGATGTTCGCTCTGTCCGAACTCTGCTTTCGCCTCTATCTGTTCCCTACTGAGAGGCTCCTGCCCTAACCTCTTTAGTTTCTTGTTCACCATCTCCGTAAGTTTATCCTTGTCTCGTGAATCAATACGGAAATTGATGGTTTTTTTCTCGCCGTCCCCATTTATGACTCTGACAGACGGCACAAGGTACGGTTCAAGCTGACCGCTATCATTCAATAAACTCCGCATAGCTTGCGAGGAGTCGCTCGCTAGAACACCTTTGGCCAAAGGATTTGGGACCGCTCCCGATTGTCCCGGTATTCTTAAACTCATCCTCTGGAACTCAATGAATTTATGGTTAGTTAAGGCGTCATCGACACTATGGCCCAATCTGTCGTTGCAGGACTTACATACGGACTTAATACAGTATGTCCCTCCAATCGCCTTGGGAAACACGTGCTCTAGGCTCATTTCTCCAGGTGATTTTTCTTCTTGGCAAAAGATGCAACGCATTGTATTGCTCCTACGGCAACGGCTAGGCCGTATCCATCTTTGGATCCTTACCCAGGCTCGGCAGCGATTGCAGAATCCCCACCGTCTCCACACTCACCCGCACCACCCGCTTCACCAGATCCACGATATACCGAGGATCCTCCGACCAGTCATTGGCGTCATTCCGGATCCCGCTGTCCTTGTCCACGGTCACGGCATAGCGCTCCATGACCCACTCGATAGCCGACTTGCCATTGACCACATAGTCGTAGGCCTCTAACGGGATATCGCGCAGGGTGATGTGTGCGTTATAGACGATCACGCTCTTATCCGGCTTGCCGTCCTTTTTCCCAAAGGCCATCTTGGTCACCCGATAATCGCCATCCGTGAGAGGCCGTGAGGCGTCCTCGGTCAGTGGATAGGGCTCCACCGTCTCGTAACGCAGGTGCCACTGTCCCAGTTCCCGTCCGGCCCAGCTAAAGGCCCAGAAGTCCCCGGCGTAGGGGATGCGGGGCAGCATCTTCTTGAGGTCCGAGGCGAACCGCTCCTTATATTCTGGGGAATGGAGGATCCCATAGACGTACCAGAACAGATCCTCTTTGCCGATGGTCTTGTCTCCGTAGTGGTCTTGGAACGCCGCCAAGGCCGTATCGGTGATGGCCTCGTGGCGGACGTAGCCATGAGCGTCGGGGGCGACTTCGTCGGAAAACATATCGGTGCGAGGGTCGGGTGCTTCGGCGTCCTCGGCCTTCGCGTACCAGTAGAGGGGAAAGCATTGGCCTTTGGAGATCATCTCATAATCGGGTAGTGTCTTAGTCTTACTGTGTCATAAACTTTCTGGCATCATGGGGGCGGCTGTAAAAGGGAGGCGAAGGCGCCATGGTGGATCTGGATGAGTTTGAGCGGTATATGGATCTGTTGTGTGAACGACTGGGGCATGCG
>JAKAXK010000034.1 GCA_021827145.1 Pseudomonadota bacterium | reverse complement strand
ACTTCAGGCGATCGAAAAAGTCGACGACCACCTCGTTCAGCGGCATCTCGTAGGAGAGCATCGCCTGGCGTCCAAGAAACCGGAGATCGCGCTGTACTCCGCGCTTCTCCACGCAGAGCTGGATCACGGGGCCCAGATATTCCTGAGGGACCAGGATATTGCACGAAATGATGGGCTCGCGGATCTCGCGCACCGTTCCCGCTTCCGGCAGCCGCGCCGGGTTGTCGACGCGTAGGCATTCCCCTTTTGCGGTCTCGACTTCGTAGACCACCGTCGGTGCGGTGGTGATGAGGTTGAGATCGTATTCGCGCTCCAGACGCTCCTGGATGATTTCCATGTGGAGCAGACCGAGAAAACCGCAGCGAAACCCGAACCCGAGCGCCTCCGAGGTCTCCGGTTCGAAATGCATGGAGGCATCGTTCAATTTCAGCTTGTCGAGGGCCTCGCGGAAGCGATCATAATCCGATGCCTCGATCGGATAGAGCCCGGCGAAGACCCGCGGCTTGATCTCTTTGAAGCCGGGCAAGGGCGTGGTGGCCGGATGCCTCGCATCGGTGACGGTATCGCCCACCCGCGCGCCCTTCACGTCCTTGACGCCGGCCACGAGATAACCGACCTCGCCCGCGCGCAGGCTATCGACCGGCAGACGCTTGGGCGTGAACACACCCACCTGCTCGACCTCATAGTCGCGCCCGGTAGCCATCATGCGCACCCGCGCGCCCCGCGCCAGCACCCCATCGACCACGCGCACAAGCGCGACCGTGCCCAGGTAGGTGTCGAACCAGGAATCGACGATGAGCGCCTTCAAGGGCCCGGATTCGTCACCACGAGGCGCGGGTACGAGCGCCACCACCGCCTCCAGGATATCGCGTATCCCTTCGCCGGTCTTGGCGCTGGCGCGGATAGCGCCCGCGGCCGGCACACCGATGATGTCCTCGATCTCACGCGCAACACGCTCGGGATCAGCCGCCGGCAGGTCGATCTTGTTCAGGACCGGCACGATCTCGAGATTGAGCTCGGCGGCCGTATAGCAATTCGCCACACTCTGCGCCTGCACACCTTGCGCCGCGTCGACCACCAGCAGCGCGCCCTCACAGGCGGTGAGCGAACGCGACACCTCATAAGAGAAATCGACATGTCCCGGCGTATCGATCAGGTTCAGCTTATATTCGAGGCCATCGAGCGCCTTATAGCGCAGGGTAACGCTCTGGGCCTTGATGGTGATCCCGCGCTCGCGTTCGAGATCCATGGAGTCAAGCACCTGGCTTTCCATCTCGCGCGCGCTCAAGCCCCCGCAGAACTCGATGAAACGATCGGCGAGCGTCGACTTGCCATGGTCGATATGGGCGATGATCGAGAAATTGCGAATGCGATCTTGCAAGCTTGGCCTTGGGGCGCGGACGATTACCGCGAAAACCGGTCACAGACGTGTGCCCGCATCATACCGGGTTTCGCGAGCCCCACCAACTTATTTGGTCAAGGCCAGGAATAGCGAGCTTCCGTCTCTGTGGATCAGCAAGGGCACGGGGCGGTGTGCGGGGATACCGTGCAGAACCGACAGGAACGTCGACACCCTCCCAATCGATCGCCCCGCCAGGCTCAGAATGACATCGCCCGGCGCGATACCGGCCTTCTCGCCGGGCCCACGACCGACCCCCTCAACGAATACCCCCTGCGTGACCCCGAGTGCGCGCTTCTGGTGGCCCGTGAGGTCGCGCAGGGCCAGCCCAAGCGAGGCCTGGTTGTGCGGCTTGTGCAATGTGCGCATGGCGCTTGCCGGCAGGGTCTCTGGCAGGGCCCCGACGACCACCGACAGCCTCTCGGCATGACCGTCGCGCATGACCGTCAGGCGCGCCGCTACCCCTATGGGGGAGAGCCCCACGAGCGGCGGGAGGTCCGAGGACTGCGTGATCGGATGACCGTCGTAACGCACGATGATATCACCCGCCTTCAGGCGCGAATGGGCTGCCGGGCCCTGGGGCAGAATCTCCGATACGAGCGCGCCATAAGGCTTACGTAGATCGAAGGACGCCGCGAGCTTGCGCGTCACGTCCTGGATCGAGACCCCAAGCCATCCCCATTGCACATGCCCGCTCGCCTCGATCTCGTGACCAATGCGCATGGCGAGATTGATGGGGATCGCAAACGATAAACCCATAAAACCGCCCGTGCGGCTATAGATCTGCGAATTGATGCCTATGACCTGACCGCGGGTATTGAAGAGGGGGCCGCCGGAATTGCCTGGGTTGATGGGCACGTCGGTCTGGATAAAGGGCACGTAATCCGAGCCCGGCAGGTTGCGCCCAACCGCCGAGACGATGCCCGCGGTGGCTGAGTTCTCGAAACCAAACGGCGCCCCTATGGCCAGCACCCAGTCACCCACGGCCAGCCCCGATGCCCGCCCGATCTTGACGGTCGGAAGCTGCGTGGCCTGGATCTTCAAGAGCGCGACGTCGCTCTTCGTATCGAGACCCACCACACGCGCCACGTAGTCATGGTCATTCGCGAGCTTGACGATCACGCGCTTGGCACCGTTGATCACGTGGGCGCAGGTAAGGATATAACCGTTAGAGGCGATGATAAAACCTGATCCCAAGGATTTGGCCACGAAAGGCCGTGGCATGATCTGGCTCTGCGGCGGCCGGCCATGGAAGAACTTGTTCAAGGGATTGCTGCCGGGAGGGCCGGACCCGAAGCCCGGCGCACTAGGCGCCCCCTTCACCACTTCCGTGCTGCTGATGTTGACCACGGCGGCATGATTGGCGCTCACGATCCGCGCAAAGTTCGGTAAAGCGCGTCCCTCATCGGCGCGCGCGACCCCAAAGGCCACCATCACCATGAGCCAAGCCGATAGCAGCACCCTGCGCGCAATCATCATTATCCCTGCCATCCCCCATCCCGTCAGGGCGCCGCCGACGCCAAGCGCCGCACCGACAGCGCCATCGCCTCGACCGTCAGCATCGGCACATCACCGAGCGCCGTCACCATCCTATGATCCACCACCGTGCGGAAGACATGCAAAGCCCCCAGGCGAATGAGCTGAGCATGAACCAGCGCCGCGCGCGGGCGCCGGCCAATGAACACCGAAACGCCCGCCAGCCCGTCCGAATAGACGAGGTGCTGCACGACCTCTTTGTGCCCACGGACGTGCCGCATCAAGCGCATGGCGAGCCGAAATCCGGGAGGACGTCTCCCCACCGTCCAACGCGACTGGGGATCGGGAAACAGCTCTCCCCGCTCTTCTTTATAGGCGTGCACCTGCCCTACGCCAATAGGCCCAACGGCCGAGGCAGGAATGGACCGACGCAATCGCAAATGCGTAAAGAGGAACTGCTCGATCGCCTGCCCATCATCGTTGATCACGGCGGCCTTCAGCAACAAGCCGTTGCGCCGGTCGGCCCACAAGCGATATCCATAGCGGTAATCGTCGCGTGGGGAAATCACGACCAGGCGCGTCACCACCCCCGCGACGCGGGCCAGCCCGCCCAGGTGGATGGCGTAGAAGCGGCGCAAAGGCTTCAAGTGGGTTGGGACGAACGCTGGGAAGGTTTTCAGGACCAGGGCGCGCCGCTCGACGAACTCCCTATGGTCGCCGGGCAAGTAACAGGCGATGCGGCCGCGACCGCGGATGATCACCTGGCGACGCCCGTCGAGGGCCGTCAGGCGCTCCGTGACACGACCGTGGGCGACGCGATGGACGATGTGCATGGCCGACATGGTGTCGCCGTGGCGATAAACGAAGGTACCGGTGTAATCGAGGGTGTGTGCAGCGTCCTGCATGCGGTCGAGCCACGCCTTCGCTCCACCCGCCCATGCGACGCCACTCACGAAGACAAGGCCTGCCGTCAACAGCGGCCGCCAAGCTCGCATGGCTTATTTCCGCGCCCCTCGTGCCGGCGGATTGTTATAGGCCGCCAAACGGACATAGGAAAGTCCGTTCATCCCGGCAAGCGGCGCCACCGCTGAATGCTCGAGTAGGAAGGCGTTCAGTCGTTTGCGCCAACGGGGTCCTTGCCAATGCGCCCTCTCCACATAACGCGGGGCTTTGGCCATGGGGGCCGCGAGTGCGGTCTTGAACGAAGCCGGCGCCTGGGAGGCGGTCGGTGTTTCCACTACGGCCATACGCAAAGCGAAGAGCGCCGCCGCCGCCGTCACCGAAGCCGCCAAGGCGAACCGCGCCGCCTGCCGCCCACCCTGACGCCCCAAGGGACCCCAGAACGCGGGCATCACCGGCGCCACGGCATCCTCCGTCAGCGCGTCGAGAATGCGCGTCGACAGGTCCATCCGCAGATCTCCATCCCACTCCCGGCGCAGTACCGCCCGACTTATGTGATATCGACCCCAGGCCGCCCGCAGTTCGCGATCCCCCACCACTGCATCAAGTGCCTTTTCGCGCTCCCTAACCCCCAATTCTGCATCCATCAACGCCGACAGGTTTTCTTTCATACGCACTCTCCGCCCACGAAGGCCCTCAGAATTCGAGTAACGGCCTCAATTCCTTATCTATCGCCTCGCGTGCCCGGAAGATCCGCGACCGTACGGTCCCGATAGGGCACTCCATAATAGCGGCAATCTCCTCATAACTTAAACCCTCTATCTCGCGCAAGGTGATGGCCGTCCGCAAATCCTCCGGCAAACCCTCGAGCACCCGCGTCACTGTACGCGCGATCTCGTCTGTCAACAAACTATGTTCCGGGGTCGCGATCTCGCGCAGACTCGACCCCTCTTCGGTCAGCTCCACTTCATCGGTCTCGAGATCCGAAGAAGGCGGCCGCCGCCCCTGGAACACGAGATGGTTCTTGGCCGTATTGATCGCGATCCTATAGAGCCACGTATAGAACGCGCTGTCCCCGCGGAAACCACTCAGCGCCCGATAGGCCTTGATGAAGACCTCCTGCGTGACGTCTTCGACCTCGCTCCTATCGTACACATAACGAGCCACGAGTTTCGCGATCTTGTGCTGATACTTGCGCACCAGCAGATCAAACGCGCCCTTCTCGCCCTTCTTGACGCGCTCCACCAGGTCCCGATCGAGGCTCTGATCTGGACCCTCGTTCAAAGGGCTTGCTACCACTTGCAAGTGACCACGGCCATGGGAAAAGGTTCGCCTCCCGACGAAGATTTTGCGACATCCGTGACGATCAGCATAAGAGGAGGATCGGGTCGCTAGGGTGTTTGGTTTTGCAATAAGGAACAAAGCCACTATGATAGCGCAAAATACGCGAGCGCGTCCCATCACGATGAAGAAACACCCAGGCCGCCACCCTCGGGACTATGATTTCGCCGTCATCGGTTCCGGGCTCGCCGGGCTTACGCTGGCCCTTCACTTAGCCGACTACGGGGAGGTCGCGTTGTTCGCCAAGGCCGACCTCGTCGACGGCGCGAGCTTCTATGCGCAGGGTGGAATCGCCGCCGTGCTCAGCCCGGACGACTCCTTCGAGTCCCATATCCACGACACCCTGGTCGCGGGCGCCGGCCTATGCCGCGAGGAGGCGGTGCGCTTCGTGGTGGAACGCGCACCCGATGCCATCCGCTGGCTGATCGCGGAAGGGGCGCCATTCACCCTCCATGAGGGGCGCTACCATTTGACCCGCGAGGGCGGCCATAGCCAAAGGCGCGTCATCCACGCCGCCGACGCCACCGGACGCGTGGTCGAGACCACGCTCGCAGCCAAGGCCTGCGATCACCCTCGCATCCATATCTTCACGGACCATATCGCCATCGACCTCGTGACGAGCGCCAAGCTGGGCCTCGCCGGACCCAATCGCTGCCTGGGCCTCTACGCCTTGAGCAAAAAGACCGGCACCGTCATCGCCTACGCAGCCCGCTTGACGGCGCTCGCCACGGGCGGCGCCTCCAAGGCCTACCTCTATAGCAGCAACCCGGACACCTCCACAGGCGATGGCATCAGCATGGCCTGGCGCGCTGGCTGCCGCGTCGCCAACCTCGAGTTCGTGCAATTTCACCCCACCTGCCTCTACCACCCGCAGGCCAAATCCTTTCTGATCTCCGAGGCCGTGCGCGGCGAGGGCGGCCTCTTGCTGTTGCCGGACGGCGCGCGCTTCATGCCGGACTACGACGCCCGCGCCGAGTTGGCCCCGCGCGACATCGTGGCGCGCGCCATAGACAGCGAAATGAAGCGCCTCGGCCTGGACGCCGTTGGCCTCGACATCAGCCACAAGGGCCGCGACTTCATCGTCGAACACTTCCCGAATATCTACGAGCGCTGTCTGGGTTTTGGCTATGACATGGCTCAAGGCCCGATCCCGGTGGTGCCTGCCGCCCATTACACCTGTGGTGGCGTGCTGACCGACCTACGCGGCCGCACCGATCTCGGATCCCTCTACGCCATAGGGGAATGCGCCTACACAGGCCTCCATGGCGCTAACCGTTTGGCAAGCAACTCCCTGCTCGAATGCCTCGTCTTGGGGCGCGCCGCCGCCGAGGACGCGGGGGCGCGGCTCGCCGCGACCCCGGCCGCCGTCGCGCTCCCGCCGTGGGATGAGAGTCGGGTCACGGACGCCGATGAGGCGGTCGTGGTGTCGCACAACTGGGAGGAATTGCGCCGCTTCATGTGGGACTACGTAGGGATCGTGCGCACCAACAAGCGTCTGGAGCGTGCGCTCCACCGCGTGAACCTGCTCAATCACGAGATCCGCGAATACTATGCGAATTTCAAGGTCTCAAACGACTTGATCGAGCTGCGCAATCTGGTCCAGGTCGCCGAGCTCATCATACGGTCAGCGCAGATGCGCACCGAAAGCCGCGGCCTGCATTACTCGCGGGACTACCCGCAGACCGACAGCTCGCACCCAGCGCGCGACACCATCCTCACCCCACCCCAATACGCGCAAGCCACCCAGGCGCCGGGCGAGCATTGGTCATGAGCGATGTTTGAGTGCCCTCAGGCGAAATGCCAGGCGAGCGCCCCGGCCCCGACCGCCAGACAGTAAAAGCCAAACGGCCGCAAGGCCTGCACCTCCTGTTTATGGAAATACCGCATCAATACCCAGGTACTGAGGTAAGCGAAGAGACCCGCGACCACACCCGATAGAAAGATCGCGCCGACATGGATATGGCCCGTGATTCGAAACAGCTTGGGGACCTCCAGGACCGCCGCCGCGCCTATGATCGGGGTCGCCATGAGAAAGGAAAAGCGCGCGGCCACCGCATAATCAAAACCTTGGCCGAGCCCCGCCACAACCGTGACGCCCGAGCGCGACATGCCCGGTATCAACGCTAAAGCCTGAGCCGCACCAATGATGAACGCCTTGCCCCAGGTCATGTGCGCGAGTGTATGCTCCGGGCGGCGCTTCTTCAGGACATCCCCAACCAAAAGCACGATCCCGTTCACCATAAGAAAAATGGCCGCCACCAAAAGGTTGGCGAACAAGAGCTTGATCTTCTTTTCGAACAGCAGTCCTATGAGGCCCGCCGGGATAGAAGCTACGACCAGAAACCAGAAGAGTCGCGCCTGATCGTTCAGCGGCCGCCCGCGCGCCTTCAAAAGGCCCCCCAGGATATCGCGCCAATCGCGCCAGAAATACAGCAAGAGCGCGCTCGCGGTACCGACATGCAAGACCACCAGGAATGGCAGGAAATCGGGGCTCGCCTTGGAGACATGCCAGCCGAGAATGGTACGGATCAGAACACTGTGGCCAAGACTGCTGATCGGAAAAAGCTCGGTGACACCCTGCACGACCGCCAACACCAACATCTGTCCGACCTGCATTCCATGCCCTCTCGCGTTTCGTGGGACCAGTATAAAGGAGGGCTCTGGAGCCGCCAAGGCGACCCCGGGCGCGCGACCGAGCTCAGCCGTGATCGCGCGGGGCGGATCGGCCCCTTATGCCGCCCTCGAGTCCGGCGCCCACCCACCGACATCCGTACCACGCGGCCCTGCGCTCAACAACCCTTTCCGGCCCGGCCCATGCGGCGGGCCTGCCCTCACACCCCACGCGGGGCACGCCCTAACCGCACGCACACACATCATCCGGATACGAGGCGTCCATCCACGCCTGCCGGTCGCGGCCATCACGCTTGGCCACATACAGGGCCCGATCCGCGCGCGCAATCAGGGCGTCCAGGTCCTCGTCTCCTTTATCGACACAGGCCCCGCCGACGCTCACGGTCATGCGCATGGCCAGGCCCTTGTACCCGAAAGGTGTGGCACGTACCACCTCAATAAGCTTTAGCCCGACTTTGCGCGCGCCTTCGCCGACCGTGCCGGGCAACACGACGATAAACTCCTCGCCGCCGTAACGGCCTACGGCGTCCGACGCGCGCACGGCTGCTCGTAGCCGCAGGGCGACTTGCGCCAATACCTCGTCGCCCCCCAGATGCCCGGCCTCGTCGTTGATCTCCTTGAAGTGGTCGAGATCGACCATGAGAACACTGAAGGCGGACCCCTCGCCCTGCCAAGCGGCGAAGCGCTCCGCGAGCCTTGCGAGGATGGCGCGCCGATTCAAGAGGTGCGTCAGTTCGTCGCGTTCCGCAATCGTGGCAAGCTCGCTATTGGCGGCACGCAAGGACGCGTTCGTGGTGGTCATGCGGGCCTCCCGCAACACGAGTCTCCGATAGAGCCAGTTCGCCTCGAATAGGCAGGCCATGAGCACCGTCAGAGACGCGGCCAGACTGATCACGTGCCCCCCGTACCAGCCGGCGGTAAAACGGCCCCCGCCCCGGTTCATGAGCGCCGCATCGCACCACATGCCAACCATCGCGACCAGCAGCCACGTGTCGAGCACCGTACGTACCCGGCGGCGCGCGACCAACGCTACCACGGCAAACGCCATGACGAGCGGCATGAGGCCCGACAGCAACCGTGGGAGACGGAAAAAGAGGCCGTGAGCGATGAGCGGCGGCAGATAGCGGGACTGTGCCAGCACAATGGCAGCGGCGACCAGCGAGCCCGCGACAGACACAATGCCGAGCGCACTCAACCTGAAAGAGCGTGGGGCACCGCGGGAGCTCGGATAAAGGCCATAGCTGGCCGCCCCAAGCGCAAAAAACGCATGCGAGAACACCCATGCCCAGGCGGCCAGATGCCCGACATGCCTTGCCGACACCGGGAATGTCGCCGGAAACACCCAGGCGTTGACCGCCACCAGCACGGCGGTGCCACAATACGTGGCCGCCAATACAACCAGCGCCGGCTCCTCGCCCGCGCGTGCCTGCCCCCACAAGACATAGGCGGTCAAAATATCCGCAAGGACGGTCAAAGACGCTAATGCGGGCAGAAAACCGGGTAAAATCGAGACCATGACTGCGGCGTGCGGCACGCAGAGCATTGTAGCGCCGACAAAGAGAGAGGCAATCATGATGGCCGCAAACCACGCCGCAGGCGTAGCGGCCACCTGCCCCACCGTCAATACCCGCCCGTAATTCTGCCACCCATCATCCACAATCCGACCCCGATCTCCCTTGCCCGCGCTCCAAGCATAGCTCGTGCGCGAGCCTGCGGTTCGGTCATAAAAAAAGAGGGGAGCAAAAGCCCCCCCTTTTTTCGTCCATGCGGCCACGGCCTAAGCAAGCCCCGTAGCCCTCAATCAGCGCCCTGGTTCCTTACCGACTGGCCCTAGGCGCGTCCCCGGCCCTGGCGATCCCCGCCAGCGGGCCGGCGCGCGAAGCGACTATCCGCGCCTTGGCCGCTGCGCGGCCGCCCCGCACCGGCACGCTCGCCGAACCGCGGCGGACGACCGCGCCCGGCCGGCGCCCGACGCTCATTGTCGGCGGGGGCTTCGATCAAGGGGAAACCCGCCACCGCAAGCGCCGGGATCTGCTGCCCGGTAAAGCGCTCGATGCGCTTCAAGGCCGGCCGCTCGTCGCGAGTCGCAAACGAGATCGCTGAACCGCTCTGGCCGGCACGGCCCGTGCGTCCAATGCGATGCACATAGTCCTCGACCGAGCGTGGCAAGTCGTAATTAAAGACGTGCGAGATGGCCGCCACATCGATGCCGCGCGCCGCCACGTCGGTCGCCACCAAGACACGCACGGCGCCCGCACGGAATTGGGCAAGCGTACGATTACGCGCGCCTTGGCGCATATCGCCATGCAGGGCCGCCGCGCTGTGCCCACTATGACCGATGGCCGTGGCCAGACGGTCCGCGCCATGCTTGGTGCCGGTAAACACAATCGCCTGACCGACCGGACCTTCCTTCAATAAGGCCAACAGCATTGCCTTCTTTTGCGCCACATCGCTCACATAATGGACTTGTTGCGCAATCTTGGCGTTATTGGCCTCGGTGGCTGCAACGCGAATACGTTCCGGGTTCTTCAGGAGCTTGGCGGCCAGTGTCGCAATGCTCCCCTCGAAGGTTGCCGAAAACATCACCGTCTGGCGCGTCGCCGGCATCGCCGCCATGATTCGCTCGACGTCCGCGAGAAAGCCCATATCGAGCATGCGATCCGCCTCATCAAGGATCACAACCTCGAGCCGCGCAAAATCGATGCGGCCGCGCTCCATATGGTCCAGGAACCGGCCCGGCGTCGCCACCAGGATATCGAGCGGCCGTTGCAGAAGCTTCTGCTGCGCAGGATAGGGCACCCCGCCTACGATCGCTCCGATGCGCAAGTGCCGCAACTCTTTGCCGTACAGCTCTGCGGCCTCCTTCACCTGGGTCGCCAATTCGCGCGTCGGGGTCAACACGAGTGCGCGCGGACCGCGGCCCGCTTGCGCGGGGCGCTCCTCCAGGCGTTGCAAGGTCGGCAAGAGGAACGCGGCGGTCTTGCCGGTTCCGGTCTGCGCCGAGGCCATGACGTCGCGGCCGGCGAGCATCGCCGGGATGGCGCTCGCCTGTACGGGGGTGGGGTTTTCGTGGCCTGCGGCCTCGAGGGCACGTAAAAGCGGGGAAATCAAATTCAGTGACGCAAAGGACATAATACTCCTGAAAACACAGAAAGGACGCGGCACGCGGCCGCACTGCGCTGACGCCCTTATGGGCGGCCGCGGCTACTAGGGGATAAGGGTAACGACTGACGGAGGTCGGGAAGCGCGGGATACTGTATCGATATCGACGACACTACAGACATTAGCCATCCTGAGCGGCCATTATGGGGCCTCGGGACCATTTGCGCAACCGCTATCGGCGACCCCCTCTGATTCACCGGCGACGCGGGCCGCGGATGCGCCCCCACCCCAACGCCTGCCCCGCACCTCAAGGCGCATGGCCAGATATCAGAACGCGCCACTCTCGGCGGTGGCGCGGCGCTGCTCGGTCTTCATGCGCTTCAGCATTCGGCGATTTTCGATGATCATGAAAGTCGTCGGGTTCGGCCAACGCCGCTTGACCACGATCTCGAAGTCATGCGGGAGGTTCCAGCGCACCCGCGCCGGCCCGATGGCGAGCTCTCCTGTCATGCGCGTGGGCGCGCCGTACTTGTTGCGCACCTCGGCTATGACCTCGCCCAAGCGTTTGGTACTCACGAAACTCGGAAACACATACTCGGCCTTGGCGAAACGCCCCCCTTTGGTATAGCTCACGGCGAGCTTGCTCGCGTGCTTCAGGGCGCCATTCACGTCGTAGAGGTCATACCACTGATGCATCCCACCCGGCGCCAGCGTCATATGAGCGGCGCTCAGCACCCGTCCAAGCTCGGCGCGGGTCGCCGTCGCGAGCCGAACACCGAACAAGGAGGGCGCGGGCGGCGCCGCCCCTAAAAGGCCCACAAAGGCCGCAGCCCCCAAGATCCGGGGCCAAAAGCCCAGGCGCCGGCCCACCCCCGCTACGCCTTGCGCCATACGCTTGCGATCCAACGCGCCTGCTCGGCGGACACGCCTGCGGGCCGGTAATAGTGCGTCAACTCCTCAAAACCGGCCGCCGACACCACTTCCCGCCAGCCAGGCCAGTCGTAAAGGACGCCGTAGCGACCCTCCCGATAGCCCTCCTCACCCGCGCCACGCGGGTTGGAGGCAAAGAATACGCCCCCCGTGCGTAAGGCGCCGTGCAGCTCGCTCAACACAAGCGGTAGGCTCGCACGCGGCACATGGAACAAGGAGGCGTTGGCGTAGATGCCATCAAAAAATCCCGCGGGGAGATCGAGCGCCAGAAAATCCTGCTGCCACACTTCGCAACCGCTGTATGCCCTGGCCATGGTGACGAAGCGCGCTACCGCCTCGACCCCTATGACCCGATGGCCCCGTTCGGCAAAGGCCTTGAGGTCGCGCCCGGGACCACAGCCGAGGTCCAACAGGGTCCACGGGCCGCCGACACCGAGCGCCGACAACACCGCCTCGCGATTCTGGGCCACATCGTGATCCCGCGTCGCGGCCCAAAAGCTCTCCGCCCGGCCGTCATAAAAGGCCAAAGTGGCATCTAAGAGCGCCCGCAACTCAGGGGAAGGCTGGGACATGGCGCTTAGCTTAGACTATTCCACGCCCTCGGGCGAATGTGTGGATGCCGCCGATCCGCTCCCGAAGAAAGAGCCCATCCGCCTGCGCGCCGCCTCCGCAGGTCTCGCGACACGGCCGGGGCATGCCGGCCCGTGTCCCGTTTAGCGTGGCGCAGGCAGGGTTCCCCCCCAAGTCTCGGTCACGCGCCCCTTACCGTGCATGACCGCCGCATGAATCGTGACGGGATCGGACCCCGTACGCACGATGCCAAACTGCATGCGGATGTCGCCCGCGGCATTGCGCGTAAGCCACGGACTCACCACGCGCGCGGGTCCAAAGACATGCACGAAGGGGGCCAACTGGGCGGGCATGAACTTGGCCAGCACGGCGCCCTTGAAGTCGATCACATAGGTCTGGGTATGTCCGGAGCCGCGCGCATGCCGCCACGCACTCACATAGCCGATATGGGCGCCACGCGGATCACCGCCGCTCCACTTTATGCGGTAATGGAAGGTCATGGGCGTAAGCGGCGCCGGCTGATTCTGCGGCACCCAGAAGACCGAGATATTGTCGTTGGTCTCGGAGTTGGTCGGCAATTCGACCAACACCAGATGCCCCGGCCCCCAGCCCCCTTCCGGCGTCACCCACGCGCTCGGACGGTTTTCGTAATGCATACCGTAGGCCCGGTAGTCACCCGCACGCCGCGCCCTTTGCATGAGCCCGAAACCGGCGGGATTCACGCCCGGGAAACGGTAGATGGCGATGCGCTTGGGATCGCGCAGCGGCCACCAAAGCCTGTTATTGCCGGGCAACGATAGGGCCAGCCCATCGGAGTCATGGGCGGCGCGCACCAGGGAATCAAAATGGTGATGACTGAAACGCCCCTGCAGGAACATGCTGGTGAGAGGGGCGACACCCAAGCGGCGCACGTGCTTGCGCTCGAACAAGACGGCCTTGACATCGATGATGGTATCGGTTCCGGGCCGCACCACAAAACGATAGGCGCCGGTCAGGCTTGGACTGTCAAGCAGCGCGCAAAACGCCATATGGCGGGCATGAGGGTGCGATGCGAACACCCAGAAGGCCCGGAAATACGGAAACTCTTCGGCGCGATGCGGAAGGGCTGTATTGACCGCCACTCCACGCGCCGACAGACCCCAGGACTGGCCGGCCCCCACGGCACGAAAGTAGCTCGCGCCGAGAAACGACATAAATTCATAGACCGGCGGCCCCTTGCCAAAACCGGTGTACGCACTGAATCCGGCCGGAGCGATCGACTTTGGCAGGCGCGCGGCCAACCCCGGATCGCCGGCCACGGTGATGGGCAGCTGCGGCGCCCAATGATGTCCGCCAGAGATGATGCGAATATGCTCCGGCCAAGTAAAAAGATAACCCGCTGGATACAACTGGAGATGAAAAGGGGTGCCGGCCGGCCATCCCGGTATGTGCCCGGTATACGAGATCTTGTTGTAGTCCGAAAAGTCGAGCTTCTGAACGACCTTGGGGGCTTGTTTGGGCGCTTGGTAGGCGGCCGCCGCCAGGGCATGCGCACGCGCTACGACTTGACCAAAAAAGGCGTCCGCCTCGGCCTTGGAGATCGCGGGCGCCGACGCCCCGGACTCGCGATGCGGGATCGACGCCTGTGTCTGCCGACGCTCCTCCACGCGCAAGCGCAAGACGCTCTCCTCGAGCACATGCTCCTCACCCTTGATCTGCGCGATCGAGTCCTTGAGCTGACGATCCGTGGCTTGGCGCTTGGCGCCCAAGGCCTTCACAGCCGCCAAGGCCTTATGGCTTGTCAGCGCGGCCTGCCGCGCCTCGGCGCCGACCGCATGCACGGACCCCGTCGTCGCACAGCCGCTCAACGCGCCCCCCAGGGCTGCGCCGATGACGGTCGCCGCCCAGAAATTCTGTTTCCCCACTATTCCCCCTTCTCTGTTGCCGCGTCGCACAAGCTAACGCCGGACCTCGGCGCACGGTGGCGGCGACGGTGTATCGCTCCGCGTCAGCTGCTCATCCAACCAATACCGTGCGCGGGGCGCGCGCAAGGACCACACACGCCAATGCAGGCCCGCCACACTGTCGCGGTCGCTCAAAATCCGCAAGCGCTCGGAGGGCGTGAGCGCCCCCGGCCCGTCCTTTATGGCCGTCAGGATCAATTGCTGACGACTGAGCGCCATGCCCTCCTGGGAGGCCCCTGAAAGCGGCAAAAGCGCGCAGTGCAGGGCATTCACACCCGGATCGACGATGGCCGCCAGAAAACCGCGCGCGCTCGTGCAGCGCGGCAAACCCGGCGCCGCCAAGGCCGCCCGATAAAGACGTAGCAAGGGCGGCGGATGACTCTCCTCGGGTGTCACGAAAAGGCCCGCCGCGCGCGCGGCGCGCCCTGGACCCACCCGACTCAACCACACTGAAAGCGGTATGGCCACAATCCATGCGCCCATGACCGGCAGGAGCCACCAAAAGTACTTCGGGCTCAAGGCATAGACGAACGCGCCCCAGGTCATGGCCAGCATCGTGCCGGGCCCATGGTAGCGCAAGGCCTGTCGCCAAGTCGTGGCAACATCGCCACGCGCCTGGGGCCCCCATTGGGTCTTGCGCCCCGCCAGGACCGACACTACGAACACCGTATGGAACAGCATGCGCACCGGCGCCAGCAGCGAGGACAGGACGCTCTCCGATAGAACCCCCGCAAGTAGGCGGCTAAGCCCCCCGAAACCCCGCACGCGCCGGTCGAGGAGGGCCAGTCCGATCGACAAGATCTTGGGCACGAACAGGATCGCGAGCGTGAACCACAACAGCATCGCCGCCCATTGCGGATGCCAGACCGGCCACACAGGAAAGAGCACGCGTGTGCTCGGAAAATAACGGGGGGGCACGAGGACATGCAGCACCACCTCGGCCGTCGACAACAGGAGAAATATGAACCACAACAACGACGATCCGTAGGACATGATGCCGTTCACGAAGACCGCGCGGTGCAGCGGCACGAAGCCGCGGGCGAAGATCAAACGCATGTGCTGAATATTGCCCTGCGCCCAGCGTCGATCGCGCTTGAGCTCGTCGAGCAAGGTGGACGGGGTCTCTTCATAGCTGCCCTCGAGACTCGGCTCCAACCATACCTCCCAACCGGCACGCCGCAAAAGGGCCGCCTCCACAAAATCATGACTCATGATCTCACCGCCAAAGGCCCCTTTGCCGGGCAGTCGTGGCAGCGCGCAATGACGCACGAAGGGGGCGACACGGATGATGGCGTTATGCCCCCAATAATGGCCTTCGCCCATATGCCAGAAATGCAGACCAGCCGCGAACACCGGTCCATACAAGCGGCTCGCGAACTGCTGGACACGGCCGAACAAGGTGTTCTGATGGATGGCCGCCGGCAACGTCTGGATCAAACCCACCGAGGGATTATGCTCCATGAGATCGACCATCCGCCCCAGAACCTCCCCGCTCATGAGGCTGTCGGCATCGAGCACGACCATATAGCGGTACTGGAGACCCCACCGCCGACAGAAGTCGGCGATATTGCCGCTCTTGCGTTTGATATTGATACGTCGCCGCCGATAATAGATCCGGGCGTCACCGCCAAGCCGCGCCCGCAGGCCCGCCCACGCGACCTCTTCTTCGACCCAGGCGTCCGCGTCATTGCTATCGCTCAAGAGAAAGAAGTCGAACTGCGCGAGGCGCCCAGCCGCCTCCAGCGACCGATAGATGCTTTCGATACGTGCGCACACTGGCCGCGGGTCCTCGCGAAATACCGGCACCACCAGTGCCACGCGCGCCTCACGGCTCGTGGCGGCCGGCGCCTGCAGCCGCGAACGCGCGCGTGCCAGCAAGGAAAGCGCGCCCGCCAGAGAAATCCAGAGGCCGATGGAAATCCACCCGAACAACACCCCGAACACCGCCGCCAGCGCACCGTTCAGATCGCCGTAACCGGGATGCGGGAGCACCGCGAGCATGAATTGGCTTGCCACGATGGCGGGAATCAAGACCAGCAAGGTCAAAAGCACACCGCGCCACAAACCTCCGTGATGCGGCGCCGGACCTCGTGACATCTCAGCGGTCATGGGCGCACCCGCTCGGACGCCATGGACTGGCGCGTGAGCGGAGGCGTAAGAGGCAAAGTCGCAAGGGTGACAGCATCCACCGATAGCCAGATAGAGACGCGCGCGAGGGCTGCGGATTCCGGGTCGTCGCTTACGCCGGCCCCGCTCCGGGCGAGGTCTGCGACCAGCAGATCGCGTAGGCGCGCGAAAGCGGCCCCGGCATGAGTCACGCCCTCGCATGCCTCCGTTATATAGTGTTCGGAAAGCCCTTCGTCGACCCCGAGAGCCGTAAGATAGGCGCGCAGTCGTCCGCGAATCTCCGCGGGCTCCGCCACATCAAGTGGCATGACACGGACCCGCCTCTGCATTCGCTCGTCGACCACCACCACGCACTCCCCCCTGCCCGAAACCGCCTCCAAGGCATCGTCCATCTTACAACAAACCAACAGAGTCCACTCTGCCTGCCCTATACTGAGTAAGTCCATAAGACTCCCGAGAAGTTCCACCGAGCCGGGCGCTTGCCCCGATTGTGCCAAGCGCGCCAAACACGCGGCTCGGACCAAAGTCCGTCCTCCTGCATTGCCTAGTTGCGTACGCCGCGGAACTAGCGTAGCGTATCCCTATTGCAGCTGCTCTTTAGGACGTTACACGAAGTTCCACTCGGCAATTTCCCGTATATTTCCTTCGATCCTGCAATTATACCCGGATAACGGGGATCAGATCTCATACACATCGAGGCACTACCAGAATGGCAACAGGAACAGTGAAGTGGTTCAATGAAGCGAAGGGCTTTGGTTTTATTTCTCCCTCGGACGGAAGCGCGGATGTATTCGTGCACTTCTCGGCCATCACAGGCTCGGGCTTCAAGACCCTGGCCGAAGGCCAAGCCGTGACCTACCAGGTCGAGAAAGGACCCAAGGGCCTTCAGGCCACCCAGGTCTCGCCGGCCTAAGTCCTCGGACTTCGGTTAGGCAATAAACGACCGGCGACCCCGAAAGGGGTTGTCGGTCTTTTTTTGTCTCAAGGGGTGCGCCGCAAGGAACCCCACCTCAAACACGCCATGCGCCCACCCGCATGTATGCGGCGAGACCTTACGACTTCTATCCGCCCTCGCCCTTCTTGATCAGTGCATCCTTCAAGCCGGCAAACGGGCTGTGTTTGACCTCGGCCGGGGCCGCCGCCCGGCTTGTGAGTCCGAAATCCGCGTACGCCCCCATCACGGCGTAGGAATATTTCTGGTGTTCCCAATCATGGCAGTACAGGCAGAGATTCTCCCAATTGCTGCCATCGGGCGGGTTGTTGTCGTGATTATGGTCCTTGTGGTGCACAGTCAACTCATGGAGATTGCTGCGATCGAAACCGCGCCCACAACGCGCACAGACATGCGGATGCAGGCGTAGCGACTGCTCGCGATAGCCGCGCATGCGTGTATCCGATTCCTTGTGCGCACGCGCCACGATGGCATCGAGCCGTCCGCCGTCAATACCATCTCCCGGACGCCTGCCTTGTTTTTTCATTCGCTCCCCCTCCATGCCGGGATACGCCCCGTCACACCCCCGCGTTCGCCGGCCGCCTGGGGGCACGAGATGCGAGCACGGGCGCGATGACCGCGTCCAAGGCCTCGGGCGTATAGGGCTTGGGGACCTTCGCCACAAAGCCGTAGCGCTCATGGTCGGCCATCACAGGGTCACTAGAATAACCGCTCGAGACGACCGCCACCACTCCGGGATCGAAGCCACGCAAACGCTCGAGGGTCGCAAGCCCGCCCAGGCCGTCGCGCACCGTCAAGTCGAGTATGACAACATCATAGCGCCTCTTCTGGTATTCACGCAGCGCCGCCGACCCCTCGGCCACCGCGCACACATGATATCCAAGATGCGTGAGCATGGCTTGCGCGACCTTACGGATCGGCTCTTCGTCGTCCATGAACAGGATGCGCCCCTTTGGCGGCCGCACGGGCCCCCGGTCCGCCGGCGTGCGGCTTTCCTCGACCAGGCGCGGGAGATAGAAGCGTACGCGCGTCCCTTCCGCCGGGCGCGACACCACCTCGATGTGCCCACCATGTTCACGGAGGATGCGTGCGCTCATAGTGAGCCCCAAGCCGCTGCCGTGCAATTTGGTCGTGAAGAACGGATCGAAGACGCGCGCGATATCCTTCTCGTCGATCCCCACCCCTCCGTCCACACAATCTACGCGCACATAGTCGCCCGCCGGAAGGACGCTCTCATGACCACCCTGGGAGACATTGCGTGCCATCAACTCCACCGCCCCACCCGCGGGCATAGCCTGCTGGGCATTAATGACCAGATTATTGATGACCTGGCTCAGCTGACCCTCGTCGCCCACAACCTTCCAGAGGTCCTGGGCCACCAGGACATGGGCGCGCACGTTCGAACCGCCGAGCGCGAAGCGCGCCGTGGATTCGATGAGCGATGCGAGATCGACCGGATGACGCGCCGACCGATCGCCCTTGGCGAAGCCCAGCAACTGGCGGCTTAGGCCCCGGGCGCGCATGGCCGCACTCTCCGACTCCCTGATAAAAGACACTGCTTCCGAGTCGGTCGGAAGCTTCATGCGGGCCAGCGCGAGATTACCCACGATCGCCGCCAATACATTATTGAAGTCGTGGGCTATGCCGCCTGCGAGTGCGCTTAACGATTCCCATTTGCTCGTGCGCGAGGCCTCGTCCTGGGCGCGCCGCTGCTCGGTCACGTCGATCGCAATACCTCCCGCGCCCTCGATGGCGCCCCCCGGCCCCGCCACCGGCATCCAGCGGATCTCAAGGACCCGTCCGCCGACTCCCAAAGACGTCGTGTAACGCTCCCCAGCGAGCGCCCGCTCCAGCTGCGCGGAAAGCCTCGCGGCAGGTCCCTTCTCAACACCCCGAAACGAGCGGCCGAGCAGCCCTTCGCGCTTCAAGCCCAGGGCCTCGACCCCGCGCCCCTTGAGGAGCGTGAGACGACCCTCCGTATCAAAGGCGAACAGCACCACAAGCATCGACTCGACCACCACGCGCAAACGCTCTTCGCTGTCGGCCAATGCCTGCTCGGCGGCGCGCTGGGCCGTGATGTCGCGCGCGATCTTCGATGCCCCGACGACGCCACCCTGGGCGTCATACACAGGCGAGACCGAAAGTGCGATCTGAATGGGCCGCCCGTCTTTACGGAGACGCACAGTCTCGTAATGCCGCACCCGGTCCCCGGCGCGGATCGCGTCGAGGATGCGCCCCTCTTCGCCTTGACGATCTGGGGGTATCAACATAGCCACGGGGCGGCCTATGGCCTCTTCGGCGCTATAACCGAAGATGCGCTCGGCACCGCGATTCCAAGACTGGATGATACCCTTCAGGGACTTGCTCACGATCGCATCCTCGGATGACTCGACAATCGCTGCCAGATGCTGACGTGAGACCTGCCGCTGCGCGCGCGCCATGCCAAGCGTGCGGGGGGCGAGACGCCCGACCTCGGCCACACCCACCGTCGCGCCCTGCTCATCCTGGATCCGGTGAAGCTCCACGAGCACCACGAGCGGTGCGCCATCCTTACGGCGCCGATCGATCTCGAGCGTGAGCGGTCCCGAGAAAGAAGCCGGCGGCCATAGGTCGCTATCGCTCATGCCGAGCGCGGCGCGCATGTCGCGTCCCACGGCTTCACTGACTTCGTAACCGTATAGGCGGGTCGCCCCCGCGTTCCAGACGAGCACCCGTCCGTCTTGCGTCCAGGCGATCATTGCGTCCCGGGCCGCACCCCCCAGCACCTCCCAGGCGCGTTGACGCCACCTCTCTTCCGTCATCTCCATCAGCTCGCTCTGATCGGGAAAGGGTCAGTGTGAACCCCAAAAAGACGGTCAACAAGCAGGACTGTAGCCCGGCCAAACGACGTGGAACGCACCCATGTGAGACGCATCCCGGCCCCCAGCCGCGGGCCGTTTCGCAGTCACGGCATACCCCTTGCCACACGCCGCGCCTTTGACCTACAGACCTCTCCTTTACGCTACGCGCCAGGCACGCGTAAGATCCGAAAAGGCCACGCGCTGACGCCCCTCCGCGTCGAAATTTGCCGCGTCGAGCCAACGCGCGAATAGGCCCTGAAGCGCCGGCCACTCGTCATCAGTCACCGAGAACCAGGCGGTATCGCGGTTGCGCCCCTTCACCACCACGGCCTTACGGAACGTACCCTCGTACTGGAAACCGAGGCGTTCCGCCGCCGCGCGAGAGGGCTGATTCAAGGCATCACACTTCCACTCATATCGCCGATAACCGAGCGCAAAGGCGTGCCCCATCATGAGCGCCATGGCCTCCGTGGCCGCCGGCTGGCGCTGCAAGAGTGGCGAGAAAACCAAAGCACCCACCTCGATCGAACCGGCCTCGGGCGTAATACGCAGATACGAGGCAACGCCCGTGGCATGCCCTCGCTCTTTGTCGACGATCGCATAAAACCACGGATCGTCGCTCCCTTCCGCGTACTCCACCCAGGCCCGGTAGTCCACGAACGCGGCGAATGGCCCGTGCGAAAGATAGGTCCACATGCGGCCCTCGTGGTCGAGGGCGTTGGCGTCGTAGAGCGCCCGCGCATGACGCGCCGTCTGTAAGCGCTCGACGATGCAGAATCGACCCTCGAGCGCCCGTTCGTCCGGGCGCGGCGGGACCCGCCAATCCTTGAGCGCTACACCCACAATCTGGCCCAAGGCATTCGTCTCGACCGCGTCTTGCACCCGTTCACCTCGTCTCAATCGCTCATCCGCGGCCACTATAACGGTCGAGAAAGCCTATAACAAACACCGGGGCGCCGCCCTTCAGTGGGCCACGCGTGGCGCGAAGAGCACGTAGCGCCAGATCTCCGAAACGCCGCGGCCGTGCAGCTTGAGCCAGGCGCGCACCTGCACGGTGCGGCCGGGTACCGGCATGACCTGCACCACTTGGCGATAGCCGCCTGTGTAGGGATTGAAGCCAACCGTGTCCTGGGTGACGAAGGTGTCAGGTCGCACGCGTACACCGCCTGTGACCGCACCGATCGGAAATCGCCCCTTGAGGGGACCTCCAGCGTAATCGATGACATATTTGCGCGCCCCGGTGTCGGCGTTGCCACCGATAAGGCTCGACACCACCGCCGCCACGGACTCAGGGTGCGCGGGGCTGCGACCCCACAGGAGCCGATAGTGCCCTGCCCATCCGTGCCCCGTGACATGGACACCGCCTGGCATGAACACCGCCCCTATATTCGGCCTGCCGCTGCCCGCACTGGGCCGCTCGCGCACGATGACCGGCCCCCCACGTCCCGCCCAGCGCACCCACACATCCGGGGCATCCTGTTCACGCGCTGCGTGGACCCCATAGTCGCGCGTGGCACGATCGCGCTGGCAAAGACCAAAACCCCGAACCGCGCTTCCATACGCGCGCGACCAGGGCCTGGGGGGGTTACGCAGGGGCAACCATGACATGGAGCGGGCCCCGTCGAGCCACAAGCCATCGGCATCGTGGCGCGCGGGATCGACCGCCGCCGCCGGCATGGGACCCCCAATCCCGTAGCCATAGAAGGCGCTGAGCATGGGCCGATCGCGCACACCTCCTGCGCCCGTGCGGGTGCGAACATCTTCCGTCACCACCATGCGTATCCTACGCACCCCGCTGATGCGGATCCAAAAGTGGGCCTGCGTCGCGCGCGCCCGGACCTGCGCCGACACCAGCAGCCGCCGACCATCCACAGCGAGCGCTACACGCCGGAACGCCCCGTGCGGTCCCAAGACCCTCATGGCGACGCCTCGCGAGGCGCCTGCCGGTCGGGCCCACAAGGCGCCGCCGGTCATCGCACAGAGCGTCGCCGCACGCCCAGCCGCGGTATGGCCAATGACGCGCAGCGCCCGGCACCGCCCATCGACCTTCCGGCGCCCCAAGGCTACTGTCGCGCGCAAGGCCCGCGGCCCTCCTGGCAGACACCAGACACTGCGCGCCGGCACTCCTTTGAAGCGCGCGAGTCGCACGCCTTGCGTGACCCCGCGCGACGGCGGACGAGGAGGCGTTGCCAGCGCGACGACGCGATCGAAGGCGAAGGCCTGAGACCTCCAAGCCCCCACGCCACTCAAGAGCGCCACCCCGAAGACGCAGGCGCCACCCCAGGCCCGCCATGCACTCATGGCGTCCTCCCCGCGCGTCGCAGCACATGGATTGGGGGCTCCTCGCTTGCCACCACGTAGTCCCAGACCTCGCTCACCGGCCGGCCCCGATCGATGAGTACCGCGCGCACCCGCAGCGCCCGCGGACGCACGGCCCCTACCGTGAAACTCAAGCGCACACGACCGTGACCTACGGCACCCAGCCTGATGCCGGAGATGAGCGCGCCAGGCCCTCGGGCGCGCACCCGCGCCGCCAGATGGCCGCCCCTCATCAGATGCGCGAGCGCCGCACCGCTGAATTCGATGGCAAAACGCAGCGGGCGCCCCGGACAGCGCGCACTGGCACGGGTCTGCACGACGCGCGCCCGCGATTCTCGGGGGCCCACGCCATTCCAGATCAAGGTGTAGCGCACGGGGTAGGGCTGCTCGAGCGGCGGCCTGTGCGCCGGCTGCCAAAAGACCGCAATATTGTCGTTGGTCTCATTGGGGCTTGGGATCTCGATCAGGGTCGCCTCCCCGGCCCCCCACGCCCCGTGCGGCCGCACCCACACGCTGGGGCGCCCCTGATAACGCATAGACACGGATCGATAATCCGAGAAATCTCGATCCCGCTGGATCAAACCGAAGCCGCGCAAATGGTTGACCGGAAACAGGAACTGATGCACACGCGCGGGATTGGCGAGTTGCCGCCAGCGTACGGCATGCTGGCTTTTCAGCAAAAACCCCTCGGAATCGTGAACCGCCGGGCGCAAATAGGCCCAGGGGCGGCGGTCGCACAAATCGTACATATACATGCTCGACAAGGGGGCGATCCCGAGCTCACGCACAGGGCGCCTGAAAAAAAAGGTGGCGCGCACGCGCACATGAACCGCGCGCCCGGGCCGGATACGAAATCGGAAGGCCGCCGCGGCGCTTGGGCTATTCATCAAGGCAAAGACGGTGATGGTGCGGGCCCGTCGTGCCGGACGTCGGATCCAATAGGCGACAAAGTGCGGGAACTCCTCCGGGTGGGGGGCTATGGTGTCAAGTGCCAGACCCCGTGCCGACAGGCCAAACTGTTCGCGCGAGCCCTTGGCGCGGAAATAGCTCGCACCCAGGAAC
>JAKAXK010000164.1 GCA_021827145.1 Pseudomonadota bacterium | reverse complement strand
GCGTGATTTGAAAGAGATCATCTACGATGAGTTTCACCGTACGGGGGGGCACGCCGGCGTCCGTTCTCAGGTCCTGGTGGATATCCGCGAAGGGCCCAAGTACAACGTGGGCATAGCGCTCTTCTCACAGCGCCCCGATGATTTTGATGACTCCATGCGCAATTTGGCGACCACCACCCTGGTATTCGGCGCCGGCGAGGGGGACGACGTCGATCGCATGCAGTCCCTGTTCAAGTTCTCGGATGCCGCGATTGCCGCGATCAAGCGGATGCGCAAACCCGATAGTGACGGCTCCCATGTCTTCGGGCGCTTCGTCACCCAGTTTGGCACCTATGAGGCGAAGCTTCGGTACACCCGGGGGCCCACCGAACTGTGGGCACTGTCGACCACGCCTGCGGATAACGCCGTCATGAAGATGGTGGCGGCCGCTTTAGGAGCGACCGAGGCCCGCCGCAGACTGGCCCTTCAATACCCAGGAGGGACCGTTGAGAACGAGGTCGAGCGGCGCCTGCGGGCCCTCATGGACCGAGGCATCGAGGCCGATGCGGGGGCGGCGAGCGGTCAGGTGTTGACACAGATCGCCGAGGGAGTCATTGCGCGTGCCTCATGCACGGCATAGAATGACTATCATATACTCGCCCTATACGGGGGATTCATGGGAGCTGACCCAGTACCGAAAACCACGCCGGTACCGCGAAGGTCTGTATTCGATCTCGATATGTCCCGGTTCGGTCCGGGAGTGAAGGGGCGGGTTTTTTGTGATCCGAGCGGCATCAATAGCGCCGGTAGCGTGGTCTTGTTTACCATCCCGCCGGCATGCCAAACCTTTCCCTTCCCGGATCAGGATGAGGCGTGGGGGATGTTGAACTTTCGCATCGGCGCTCCTTGTACCCAGGGATGTGATCGAGTGCTCGTGGTGGCGTTACCGGTCGGCCAACGATTGGCAATTTCGCTGCAGAATCTGGGTTTGATTTTAGGACACGAGGTCGTGCCCCCATGGGCGGGCAAGGAGGTTGACGCAGTATCATCCGCAAATCACAGCATGGGAATGGGGTAGTATAGAAAGCACATTAAACACCATATCGCATTGAATAGGAGCTCAATCTATGTCGAACAACAACAGCGTCAAGATGGTCGGTAATTTGGGCGCGGATCCTGAGGTCCGTGTGAATAGCGCGACAGGCAAGAGTTTCGCCTCCATCAGTTTGGGTGTCCATAAGAGCTGGGTCAAGGAAGGGGTCAAGGAGGAGAGGACCGATTGGTTCCGTTGCATTGTCGGCGGCAAGCTCGTCGATGAGGTGAAAGCGCTTAAAAAGGGGACCTTCATCCAGATCGAAGGCGAAATGGGTACGCGCAAGTATGACGACAAGGTCGGCGTGACGCATTACGAGACATTCGTTCGGCCCTATACCGTCAAAAAGATCGAAGCGAAGGCCAAGGCGGAGGCTGACGTGGCCCCCGAAGCATCGGAAGCGACCCCCGCCTTCGATGACGCCCTGCCATTTTAATGAAGTCATGGGGCTCGCGCCGCCGTGAGCCACCAGCCGTGTCCGGACTCTGATTGCCTCTAAGGCGGTAGAGTCCGGTTTCTCCTCCGACCGGCGAATTGTTGCGCCGGCGTTTTCAAAGGATGGCCGCCATGCCCACCTATCGCAACACACCGGAACAAGAGGCGGTCATCACCGCGATTCGGGACGGACGGAATGTGGGTGTGCAGGCCTGCGCGGGGGCCGGCAAGACCAGCACCCTAGTGGCGGCGGCCCGCAGCGTGTCCGATCAGTCCATGCTGTACCTGGCCTATAACAAAGCGCTTGCCCTTGAGGCGCAGGCCAAGATGCCAAGCCATGTCGCGACGCGCACCGTGCACTCCCTGGGTTATCGAGCCTGCGTACGGCGCCAAGGGGGCGTGTGGCGTCCCGACGAGATCGGGGCGGCCACCGGACTCCAAGTGGCGACAGCCCTCAATATCCGTTCTTTGATGCTCCGCGATCGCCTCATCAGTTCGTCAACCCTAGGATACATGGTCCTCGCGGCCGTTCGGGCCTTTTGCTATTCCGCGGATCGTGACCTTGGGTTGCCATATTTTCGGGCCGGGCGTTATGGGGATGTCCTGGATGGTGAGGAACTGGCCGAGACGAAGCGCGCGGTCATCCCGTACGCGCGTGATCTGCTGGCTATGTGGTGGCCGGTCGTACCCATTGCTCGTTTCCCAGGCCTCTGTCGCCTAAACTCCATAAGCCCCGTTTGCCTCGTAAGCATGCGGCCAAGGAAGAACTTAAGCGTGTATGGGGTCCGTGTGTAACATCTGGCAAGAGATAATGTGAGTAACGCAAACAGACTCTCACCTCTGCCCCAAGCGTTGTGCGAGACCACCAGTTTTCGCAGCTATACGATTACGGATCCCATGGCGCTTCACCATCTCCAAAACAGAATTCCGATGGCTTCTCATAATGTTCGCACCGTCTTTCATCACTGAATCTGCCTTTCTTTACACGTAGCTAGAATCAAACTCCATTATCTAATACAGCTCCCTTACGGAATCTGGGTCGGGGCAGGTTGACAAATCTCGCATCGGACGTTACCTTAACGTTAAGGAGAGATTTACAAGGCTGGTAGGGCACCGGTGCCACGAGCGTACTTGTGGTAGGCAGAGTGCTCAGTGGAAGGGACCTGTCTCGTATGCGTCGAACTCCTGAGACACAGGGATCCATCCGTACGCGGAAACATTTTACGATTGGAGGGTAAACATCATGCCAACGTTCGACAAGGAACTCGATGCTCGTGGTCTCAATTGTCCGTTACCTATCCTGCGGACAAAGAAGGCCTTGAATGAATTGGCCCCCGGTCAGGTCTTGCAGATCGTGGCAACGGACTCCGGCGCTATCAAAGACTTCCAGGCCTTTGCCAAGCAGACCGGCAACGAATTGATCGCATCCCATGAATTAAACGGCGAATTCACGTTTGTTTTGCGAAAAAAGGCTCAGTAGATCGGCGTAGCCGACAGGAGGCCTACATGTCTACCAAGAAGCTCGCCATTATTGCCACCAAAGGGACTCTCGATTGGGGCTACCCCCCGTTTATTCTGGCCTCGACCGCCGCCGCGCTGGGCTACGAGGTCCGCATCTTCTTTACGTTTTACGGTCTGCAACTCCTCCGGAAGGATCTGAACCATACCCTCAAGGTCAGTGCGCTCGGCAATCCGGGCATGCCCATGCCGCTCCCCATGCCGGTCCTGATACAAGCCCTGCCGGGCATGCAGAGCTTGATGACGGTCATGATGAAAAAGAAGATGAAAGACAAGGGCGTGGCGACTCTGGAAGATCTGCGCAGCCTGTGTGCCGAGGCGGACGTGAAGATGATCGGTTGTCAGATGACAGTCGAGCTCTTTGACTTTAGCCCAAGCGACTTTATCCCCGGTATCGATATGGGCGGCGCCGCGACCTTTTTCGAGTTCGCCGGCGAATCCGATATCTGTCTTTTCATGTAATCCGGGTGACCGGCGCACACGACTGGGTAGTGGCGGCGATCGGGGATGAATAGAGGCGGGATACGGGGAGTTCTCGTCCCGTAACAACCAACTTACGATGAAGGAGACGACTATGATTCATCATTCAGTGAAAGTGGTCATTCACACCGATGAGGCGCTGGATGAAAGCTCAGCGCGCACGGTATCGGCATCCCTGCGGGGTATCCCGGGTGTGGTCGAGAGCGGATTTCATGCTAACCGTAATCACCTCCTGATCGTGGGCTATGACTCCGGCGCAGTGTCCGCACAGACTTTACTCGAGGCTGTGGTGAAACACGGTTACAGTGCTCAGCTCATAGGCCTATAGAATCGCTATGGGACAACGCAAGCGCTCTAACGCCCGGAAGGATGTCGGCGAGGCCGTTAAGATCGGCGTGGCAGCGTGCGCCCTGAAAACGACACCGCGCACGCTGCGTTTCTATGAAGAGCTCGGTATCCTCGCGCCGGGGCGGACTTTGGGGAAGACACGCTCTTACACGAAAGAAGATATTGAGCGCATTGAGGCCGTTCAACACCTGACGGAACTGGGTATCGGCCTGCGCGATGTCGTCGAGCTCGCTACCACGCGTGCCCGCAGTCGAACCGGCGACACGGCAAGCCGCAAGGTGCACCACCTGCTCGAGGACATGCACCGAGACGTGGCGGCCAAAAAAGCGCAATGCGCTGACCTCTTGAGCCAAATCGACGCGGCCGCGCGGCTTGTCAAAGAATGTTTCGGTTGCGAAGCACCACCGCGACAGGGGAAATGCAAAGCCTGTCCCGTGGCACGTAACGTGGAGAACGTTCAACTCTTGCGTCTCATATGGGATCAGGACAAGTCTGGGGTGTTTCCATAAGGATTCGGTTTTAGGGGCAGTCATTACGCGAGGTCGATGGGCTTCGACAAAGATTACTTCTCGACGGGCAGTGGCTGACGTTGGCGTGCAGTATTGGCGCGCTATTGGACGAAACACTCTGAGGTAACACGATGTGGCGCCGAGTACTCATTAACGCTACGCTCTTCGAGTAGATC
>JAKAXK010000163.1 GCA_021827145.1 Pseudomonadota bacterium | reverse complement strand
CCGGCATCGCGCAGAGGTCTTTTTTCGTGCTTGCGATCCAGAACAAAGGCTTCATGGTCCAATGATACCCATATGGGAATAACGGGGCAAGGGCATACAACTCCAGAGGCCCCCAATGGCCCCCATGTGGGGGCCGGTTAGGGTATTACGTGGGGAGGGGGTCAGTCTGTATCGCCCGCCTCCAGCGTTTCGCGGCAGTCTGGATATTTTTTGCACCCAAACCAAGGCCCTCGCTTCCCCGTTGCAAAGAACCGCATCCGCCCATGCGCGGGGTCGCCCGGGCAGGCCGGCGCGGGCCGCCCGTCCGGACCCAGGTCCACTGTCCCTTTGCATGCGGGGAACTCTGCGCATGACAGAAACGCCCCATTTTTTCCCATAACCTCGCGCATCGGCCCGTGGCAGAGCGGGCATGTAATCCCTTTCATGGTGTGTCTCCTTTTGGGGTGACCAGGCAGGCGGCGCCCGGGGGGCAGTATTTGTGATGCAGCCAAACCATGCGCCGGCGGATGATGATCTCTGTGTTTGCCCCTCGCCCTCGGATCTCGATGCCGCGCGCGTCCAGGATTTTGTGGGTGGTCAACCCATACCCAACGGCCAGGGCGACGCCGACGCACAACATGACGCCGAGTCCAAAAACAGCCGCCACCCACTCGCGCAGCGTGGCTTTTTTCAAAGCGGTGGTGGCCTGTTTTTGCACCGTGGCTGCTAAAGTCGCTTTCCACGTTTCCACGAACGCCGCGCCTTTATCTTGACCGAGTTTGTCAAGCCCGGCCGCAGCCTTTTGAAGTTCGCGCGCCCCTTGACTGGCGGCGATCTCAATGGTTTGCATAAGCGCTGCGCCGGCCTCGGCCGTTTTGTCCTCGATGCCCTTGGCGACCCCGGCGGCCAGATCCCCGGCTGCACGTTGTGTGCCCTTGAAGATTTCATCCTGGATGGAGCCGACGGCGGCGCCGACCTTGACCGCCGCATCCCCCGCGGCCCTGGCGGCCGCCAAAGAGTTGATAAGACCCGCGGCCAGGGGCCAAAACGGGTCGTCGGGGGTTGTGATGTGGTTTTCACTCGCCCAGGCCAAAAGATGTTCTTTCAGCCCCGGCGGCACGGCCGCCACGGCCACCGCGCGCAAGCTCGTTGTACTGTTCGTCGTTTCTTGTGTCATGGAATGATGCCTCATGTTAAAAAAGGCCGGCAGCACCAACGCCACCGGCCTCGTTGTGTTTACTCTTCGCCGTCCTCTCCAAACAGCAGCGCGACCGGCCCCTCATGCGCCGCGCGGACCCACTCCCCCACGTATTTGCGGGTGATTGTGGAGATGGGGGACCCCGGCGCGGCTAGCGCCGAGTAGCGCCCCGGGTGGTCCTGTACCGCTGTCATAGCGCGGTCGGTCAGAGCCGGCAGGGCCGACTCCATGCCGCCATTTGCGGCCCAAGACTGGCGGGCCGCGTGCTTGTTCCAGGCGAAGCGCTTTGCGTCCCCGAAGCGCTCGTTCACCACCGCGACCTTACGGTCTGCCAAACGGCACAGCTCCGACTCGCCAGACAGGGCGGCGGAGGCATCGTCCGGTCCGAGCATCCATGCAACACGGATGCTGTACCCAAGATCGTGTGCGGCCTCCACTAGTACCGATGCCTGGCGGTCCAGCGTGGCCGACGCGCTGGCCGGTGTGTTGACAACCACCACGTCCGGCAATCCAGCCCCCTCTAACTCTTCAAACAGCGCGATCACCGCTTCTTCGCTCGCGTCTGGACGGGCGAGATCGACCATAAATCCAGTCACTCCCGGCACCCCATCGAATCGGGCTGACACGTCGTCAATCTTTTCGGGTCTTCAGGCTTTCGTGTGGGTAAGGGGGTATTGGGCTTGCATCAGGCGCCCCCGCAGGCAAGTATGATACCCCTATGCGTGACACTGAACTGTACCAAAAGCTCTTGGGATTTACGGCGCCGTGGCGAGTCACGGCAGTGGTGGTGCAAGAAGCCTCAGGCGATACGCCGCTTAAGCGAGATTACGGTGCGCGTGGGGTGGCCGCTAGACGTGCCGCTACACTGCCCTGAATGTGAGGCCGTGGTACCCGGTTACGATACTCGTCCGCGACGCTGGCGTCATCTGAATACGATGCAATGGAAGACCTTCATCGAGGCCGATGTCCCGCGGGTCAACTGTCTGAAGTGTGGGGTCAAACAGATCCCGGTTGTCTGGGCCGGGGACGGGAGTCGCTTTACCGAACTCTTTGAAGCCTATGCCATTCAGGTGTTGCAAGCGGTGCGCAGTAAGGTGCAGGCCCAGTGGCTGACGGCGCTCTCTTGGGACCAAGTGGATCGGGTGATGGGCCATGCGGCCCACAATGTGGAACGGGCGGTGACCCGCGGCGTGGCCCGCCGATCGTTGGAAGGGTTGCGCTACGCTGGCCTCGATGAGAAGAGCTTCGGCAAGGGTCATGATTATGTTTCGGTGCTGCACGACCTCGAGGGCCGACGAGTCCTTGAGGTCGTGCCCGAACGCACCCGGGAGGCTGCCAATACGCTTTGGACCGCGATCCTTAAGCCTCAACGCCATGCGATCGATGCCGTGGCCATGGATATGTGGGTGCCTTATCTTGAAGCCACCCGCGTAGCGGCTCCGCAAGCCCTGATCGTACATGACAAGTTCCACTGCGCGAAGGAGTTGAACAAGGCGGTTGATCTAGTGCGTCGGCGCGAGCACCGAGAACTCCAAGCCCAGGGCATCGGGATGCTCACGAAGACCCGATATCTTTGGCTGAAGAACCCATTGAACTGGACAGATCGCCAGCGAGAACGCTTCCAGACGCTCAAAGTCGATGCGTTGAAAGTGGGCCGTGCTTGGGCGATCAAGGAGGCGTTTGCCGACTTCTGGGACTACCGGTATACCGGATCGGCCCACAAGTTTTTCGACCGTTGGTACTTCTGGGCGACTCACTCGCGACTACCGCCCATCATTGCCGCCGCGAAGACTCTTAAGCGCCATCTGCCGGGGCTACTCGCCTACACGAAACATCGCATCACCAACGCCGCCGCAGAAGGCATGAATGCCCAGATCCAACTCCTCAAAGCCAACGCCCGCGGCTATCGGAATTTCACCCAATATCGCATCGCGATTCTCTTCCATTGCGGGAAGCTTGACCTTTATCCAGCAGGGTGCCCGTCATGAGGCTTTTATGGGCTACCCACACAAAACCCGGAAGAGCCATATTATTAAACCACACCCATTATCGGTATGGTGATGTGCGGGGGACGCGACGTTAGACATATGTTTTACCTTATGTGGTCAGTACACCCTACGATAATGCGCCTCGAGCATACTGGCTAGGGTTAGGTCATCTTGCGGTGGGGCTTACCCCAACCTCCCCACTAGATCCTCTGCCCTCAAATGAGTATATCGCTTAAGCATCTGCAAGGTCTTGTGCCCCGTAATTGCCGCGACCTCCATGGGGTTGAGGCCCTTCTCAAAGAGCCTACTCGTCGCCTCGTGCCTTAAATCATGAAACGTCAGGCCCTCGATGCCTGCGGCCCCACAGACCCGCTCAAAGGCCTGGGAGATCGAGTCGGGACGCATGCCCCACACTCTCCCGTCGATACGCCTAGGGAGCACGTCTAGGACCGCCAGCGCCGCTACGGACAACGGTACCCGTCGCGGTGTCCCGTTCTTGGTTTCCGGTAAGAGCAAAACTCGCGCTTTGCGGTCCAGGTGTTCCCAGCGCATGGCGGCGATCTCCCCGCGACGCATGGCAGTCTCTATGGCCCAGGTAATGAGGGGGCCTATGTTTCCTCCCTGATCTTTGGAAGCGGCCTCGACGAGGCGCTGGTGTTCGTCATCAACCAAGCGCCTCGTCCTGCCACCTGGGAGCTTCGGACGTTGCCCCCGGATGCGCTTGACAGGGTTCCCCAGCGATTCCATACCCCAGGCCGACCCCGCGACCGTGAAGACGTGGGAGAGCAAGGCGAGATCGAGGCGGATGGCGTTGGCACCCAAGCCCTCCGCTTGCCGGCCACGGATGAGCGTAGCGATATCCGAGCCCTTGATAGAAGCAAGGGATCGCCGAGCGAGGGGAAACCCGGCGATCACGCGGGCGCGGATTGTTTCGCGCGCCTGTGTAGAGGGTTTTTTTGCTGGGGTGATCTCACGTGAATAGCGCTCTAAGGCCTCAGCCAGGGTCGTGCCTTCGGCTTCGGCCCGAGAGACAAAGACGCCGCGGTCCATTTCGGATTCGATCTGTTTTGCCCATACCTGGGCCTCAGTCTTCAGGTCGAAAGTCCGGGCCATCTCTGGATAGCCCGTCTTCTTGATTCTGACTTGCCAGACTCGGCGTCCGCCTGGCCCCGGCCTTGTTCGGAAACTCGCCATGTCCACCCCCTAATTTTATTTCAGGTGGACATATGGTGGACATAACACACGGAAGAAGGGAAGGGCGTTGCCCTAAGTCATTGATTTTATTGGTGCCGGGAGAGGGGGTCGAACCCACACGGTATCTCTACCACCGGATTTTGAGTCCGGCGCGTCTGCCAGTTCCGCCATCCCGGCGCGCGCGCAGTATAACGGGTTTGTCGACAGG
>JAKAXK010000033.1 GCA_021827145.1 Pseudomonadota bacterium | reverse complement strand
ACAGCGAGGTGCTGATCTCCATGCTCGCGCACGACGCTGCGGTGCGCGCGGTGTTTCTGACGGAAGGGCTGCTCGAGGGACTCACGCCGGGCGCGATCCATATCAATATGGCGACCGTCTCGGTGGCGTGCGCGCGTGAGCTCCATAGCCGTCATGAGGCGCGCGGCGTGGCCTATATCGCCTGTCCCGTTCTGGGCCGTCCCGACGCCGCGGCTGAGGGTCGCTTGCATCTGCTGCTGGCGGGACCGGCGGCGGCGATCGCGAGACTCGAGGCCCTATGGGGGCGGCTCGGCCAGCGGGCCTGGCGCTTCGGCGAGCGGCCGGAGAGTGCCAATGCCGTGAAGATTGCCACCAATCTGGCGCTGGCCTGCGCGATCGAGGTCATGGGGGAGGCCTCCGGGCTTGCAGGCGCCTACGGGGTGGATGCGGGTCCCTATCTGGATATGCTCACCCAGACCCTGTTCTCGTCGCCCGCCTTCAAGCTTTATGGAGCGCTCATCGCCGAGGATCGCTTCGAGCCCCCCGGCTTTCGCTTGGCGCTTGGTCTGAAGGATGTGAACCTGGCGCTCGAGGCGGGCGCGGAGGCGGCCATGCCACTGCCCTTGGGCGGGTTATTGCGTGACCGCTTCCTGGATTGCGTGGCGCATGGTGAAGCGGAGAGCGACTGGTGTGCCCTGGTCATGGCCGGACGTCGTCAGGCCGGTCGCGCCTGAAGGGTTTGGGGTTGGGGGTCTGTATCCCCGCCGCCCTGCGCGGTGCGCCGTCTGTGAGCGCCGTCAGGAGTCGGAGGGGGGCTGGTGGATCTGTTGGGGGAGCTCGACGATATCACCCAACTCCATCACCTGATTGGCCGGCAGACGGAAAAAATCGATGGCGGTGGCGGAGGCCTTCAGCATCACCGCAAACAGTCTCTGGCGCCACAAGCTGAGCGAGCCACCCGCGGCGGGCAGGATATGTTGGCGTGAGACGAAGTAGGTGGTGTCGGCCGGGTTCCAGTGAAAGGGCAGCTCGGCGGCCCCTAGGACTTCGGGGATATCCGGTTGTTCCATGAAGCCGTAGCGGGCGGTGAGACCGTAGATACCTTCTCCATAGTCGCGGATCGTCGTGCGCTCAGCGCGAGGCACGCGTGGCGTGCTCTCGAACTGGATCGTCAGGATGATGACGCGCTCGTGCAGGACTTTGTTGTGTTTGAGGTTGTGCAGGAGAGTGTGGGGAATACCGCCGACGCGCACAGTGAGAAAGACCGCGGTCCCGGCGACCCGATTGATGGGGCTCACCGCCATCATGCCGAGGAAGTCGGGTATCGACAGGGTCGAGGGCGCAAGCGCCTGTGACAGGAGCTTGCGCCCGCGGCGCCATGTGGACATCAGGGTGAAGACCACGATGCCGATGGAGACCGGCACCCATCCTCCATCCACGAATTTGGAGATATTGGCGCCGAAAAAGACCCCGTCCAGGAGGGCGAAGAAGCTACAAAAGAGCCCTGCCTTCCAGGTGGGCCACCGCCAGTTCTCGCGCGCCACGAAAAAGATCAGGATGGTCGTAAAGAGCATGGTGCCCGTCACCGCCGTGCCATAGGCGAAGCTCAGGGCGTTCGAGGATTTGAAGGCGAGGATGATCAGGATGACGCTGATCATCAAGATCCAGTTCAGCCCTGGCAGGTAGATCTGGCCGCGCTCGGCCGCCGAGGTGTGTCGGATCGTGAGCCGTGGCAGATAGCCGAGCATGGAGGCTTGTCGCGTCGCCGAATAGGCCCCGGTGATAATCGACTGCGAGGCGATGACGGTGGCTATGCCGGATACCACCACCATGGGGATGGTGGCCCAGTGCGGAAACATCTCGAAAAAGGGGTTCTTGATGGCGGCGGGGTGGAGGATGAGGAGGGCCCCTTGGCCGAGATAATTGAAGGCGAGGGCTGGAAGGACCACGAAATACCAGGCGAGGCGGATCGGGCGGCCCCCAAAGTGTCCCATGTCGGCATACAAGGCCTCGGCGCCGGTCACCGCCAAGACCACGGCCCCGAGGATGGTGAAGCCTCCCACGCCGTGATGCATCAGCATATGCAGGCCCAGCCAGGGATTGAGCGCATTCAGCACCGAGGGACTCTGTACGACCCATACGAGGCCCGAGGTGAGCAGGAGCAGGAACCAGGCGAGCATGGCCGGACCGAAGAGACGGCTTATGGTCCCGGTCCCGCGTCTTTGTATCCAGAAGAGACCGACGATGATGCCGACCGACAAGGGTACCACGAAGGGCGTGAGCCGCGTCGACGCGACCTCCATGCCTTGCAGGGCCGAGAGTACCGAGATCGCGGGGGTCACGGCGCCGTCTCCATAGAAGAGCGAGGCCCCGAGCAGTCCGAGCGCGAATATGAGCCAACGGCCACGCGAGCCCTCGGGCTTGGCGCGGGCGGCCAGTGCCGTGAGGACCATGATGCCGCCCTCGCCGTGCTCGTCGGCGCGCATGACGAACCAGGCGTATTTGACCGCCACGATCAGGATGAGGGCCCAGAGGATGAGCGATAAGATGGCAAATAGATGGGCGGGCGTCGCCGAGAGCGAAAGCGCGCTCAGGCAGGCGCTCACGGTGTAGAGGGGGCTTGTGCCGATATCCCCGAATACGACACCGAGCGTGGCCATGGCAAGCCAGGGCAGCGCCGCTTTGCTCTCATCTTTCATGCGCACATCGAACCCGAGGTGGAGACCCGCTGGGCGGGGCGTAGCCGCGCATGATAGCGAGTCGGGGGCGCATATCAAAGTCTGCCCGCAGGGCTAAGGTATCCCGTCTCGGTCCGAGGGCTGCGATTGTCGGGTCCTGACGTGGCCTGCACCCCCATACTGCGTCGCGCCAAGAGGTCGCGGGCGGGCCGATCACCCGGAGCACGCCGGTGCGCCTTCGTCGCCTGCATCTCCCTTCCCAGCTAAGGTCGCCGCCGACCTGCTTGAGGCGGTGGGCGGCGTGGCCTAGGCTGTGGTGCCCGCCGGTTTCTTCAACATCAGTGGGACGGTGTGGCGCCGCTTTAGACCCATGCGGGCGGTCGAATCGGGTCTGCGGGCCTGTTTACGTGGGGGCCTGCGCCTTACCGGGTGGGCGGTCGCGCCGCCTTTCGGCCTCCAGGACCTGACGCGTGACGGCCAGGACGGCGTCAGGGTTCAGGCTCATGGAATCGATCCCGATGTCGATTAGGAATTCGGCAATCTCGGGATAATCGGATGGCGCCTGACCGCAGAGCCCCGCGTGGCGCCTGTTGCGATGACAACCCTCGACGGCGAGCCGGATCATGGCTTTGACGCCCGCATCGCGCTCGTCATAGGAGGGGGCGACGATCGCGGAGTCGCGGTCGACGCCCAAGGTCAGCTGGGTCAGGTCGTTGCTGCCTATGGAGAAACCGTCGAAGTCGCGCGCGAAGGCGTCGATCGACAGCACGTTATTGGGGATCTCGCACATGAGGTAGAGGGCGAGACCGTCCTCCCCACGCTTGAGTCCAAGCTCGGCAAGCCGTGCCACGACCGCTTCCCCCTCCTGCACGCGGCGGCAGAAGGGGATCATGATGAGGACGTTCTTCAAGCCCATGTCCTCGCGCACGCGCCGCAAGGCCGCGCACTCGAGCGCGAATCCATCGGCGTAGCGCGGGTGAATATAGCGCGCCGCGCCGCGGAACCCGAGCATGGGATTGGCCTCGATGGGCTCGAAGCTGCGTCCCCCGATCAGGGCCGCGTATTCGTTGCTCTTGAAGTCCGAGAGGCGCACGACGACGGGCTTGGGGAAGAAGGCGGCGGCAATGGTCGCGATACCCTCCGAGAGGCGCTCGACGAAGAAATGCGCAGGGCTCTCGTAGCCGCGGGTGCGGCGGGCAATCTCTTGTACGGCCTCGGGGTCCTCGATCTGTTCCGGGTGCGCGATCGCCATGGGATGGATACCGATCGCCTCGTTGATGATGAACTCCATGCGCGCGAGTCCCACGCCGTCATTGGGTAGGCGGCTCACTTTGAAGGCGGCGGCCGGGTTACCGATATTGATCATGATGCGCGTGGCCGGCCGCGCAAGCGTGCTCAGGTCCGTGCGCGCCACCTCGAAGGGCAGGAGGCCCTGGTACACGCGCCCGGTCTCTCCTTGCGCGCATGACACGGTCACCTCCGTGCCGGTCGTCAGGCGCTCGAAGCCGCTCTCCACACCGACGACGGCGGGTACGCCCAGTTCGCGCGCGACGATGGCGGCATGGCATGTGCGTCCGCCGCGGCGCGTGACGATCGCGGCTGCCCGCGCCATGATGGGCTCCCAGTCCGGGGTCGTGTCGGTGGCGACCAGCACCTCGCCGTCCTTGAAGTCGCTGATGCGCTCGTGATCGCCGATGACGTGGACTCGGCCCACGCCGATGCGCGCGCCGACCGCGCGTCCACTGGCCAAGATAGTCCCCTGGCCTTGCAGGCTGTATTCCTCAAGGAGCGTACCCGAGGCGCGCGAGATCACAGTCTCGGGACGCGCCTGCACGAGGTACAAGGCGCCGTCTTCTCCATCGAGGGCCCATTCCATATCCATGGGTTGGGGGTGCCCGGCCTGTTCGCTCGCGTAGCGTTCGACGGCGACGGCGATATCGGCGAGTGCCAGCACCTCTTCATCTGTCAGGCAGAACCGGTCACGGTCGTCGCGCGCCACATCGACGGTCTCGGTCGTCGTCGCCGACCCCTCGGGGGCGTAGACGGTCTTGATGGCCTTCGTGCCGAGCGTCCGGCGCAGCACGGTGCGCAGGCCCGCATCGAGCGTCGGCTTGAAGACGTAAAACTCGTCCGGTCCCACGATCCCCTGGACCACGGTCTCGCCGAGCCCATAGGAGCCGGTGATGAACACGACATCCCGAAATCCCGATTCCGTATCCAGCGAAAACATGACACCCGCGGCGGCGAGGTCGGAGCGCACCATCTTCATGACGCCGACCGAGAGGGCCGCGTCCGTGGGGCCGAGCCCCTGCGCGAGCCGGTAATGGATGGCGCGGTCATTGAAGAGGCTCGCAAAGCAGCGTACGCAGGCGTCGAGCAGGGCGTCCTCGCCGCGGATGGCGAGGTAACTGTCGTGTTGCCCCGCAAAACTCGCCGTGGGCAGATCCTCGGCGGTGGCTGAGGAGCGGACGGCGAGCGAGACCGTGTCCCCGTATTGCTCTTTGAGGCGCCCATAGGCATCGAGGATGGCGGCGCGCACGTCCGGGGGCAGCGGGGTCTGAAGAAAGAGCGCGCGTGCCGCCTGCGCCCGCTGCGCGAGATCCTCGGTGTCCTGGCTGTCGAGACCGTCGAACAGGGCGCGTAGGGCCGGCTCTCCGCCGGCTGCCGCGAGGTGGGCGGTGTAGGCCTCGGTCGTGACCGCGAAACCGTTGGGTATGCGGACCCCCTGGGGCGTCAGGTGTCGGTAGAGTTCGCCGAGTGAGGCGTTCTTACCCCCGACGAGTGCGACATCCGTGGCGTCGATGTCGGCGAAGAACCGTACCCACCCCTTGCGGACCATGATCGATCGCCCTCCAGGACCAAAGCCTCAATCAATGATAGCCGTTTTGGCGGTCGGCGGAAGCCCAGGTCTTCGTAGGGCGGGACACCGGGTGAGGGCGGCGGCACAGACCAAGCGGCAAGCCGTTTTTCCGGTGGCGAGCAAGGCGCTCGGCGTACCGAGAACGTGGCTCTATCGATGCGCCCCTGGAGTCGTGTGGGGACGATTGGAATGGGCCCAGGAAACCTTTGTCGACGCGCATTGACAAGGTAGTCCGGAAGGCATATAGCAGACTTCGATAGCGGTGCGTTTTATCCCTCGAATGAGGATGGAGGCGCGTATGCGTATCGAAAGGACGGACCCAATTACGGGTCACACTATCGTGGACACCGAAGGACATCCTTTTGTTCTGGAAGGGATGGGCCCCAATGCGCTCAAGATCTATTTCGATGACGAGGTGAGCCAAAAGGCCTATCTCGACATCATGACCGAGCATCCGGGGTCGGATTTCACGGTAAATCTCAGTAACCCGAGCCCCATGGGTGGTGAAGGTCGCACGCACTAAGCGGCACGGGCCACATGGTTTCCTAGGGCGCGGCCCTTTGCGGTGGCGCAGGGGCCCCGCGTGGCGCTTGGCTGCATCAGCGCTTCTGGCGGCTCCTTAAGCGAGAGGCGCCCCATCCATCGCGCGGTGAAAGTGCGTGCCCCCGCATCGGGGGCAGGGGGGGATGCGGGAGACCGCCGAGAAGTGCAGGTGTTCGTTGCACTTGTCGCACGCCAGGGTGCCGAGCCCTACCATCTCGCCGGTATGGTATTCGCTCACCTCGGCCTGCAGCCGCATCTCGTGCAGCGCGAGCAGCGTCTGATCGGCGGCGTCGGAGAAAACGTTCCAGAAGGCCTGCTCGATCAGCGCGACATCGAAGCCCAACCAATCATGGAGACCCCGGCCGGTTTCATGGCGGTAGCGCGCCGAGTCGGCAAGGTCGCGTCGCACATAGCGTTCGAGTTCGGCAACCTCGTGACCATCCTGATCAGGGGCATGCCGGTCGTTACCCTGACCGCCGAGCCAATGAAAGAGGCTGCTGCCACCCTGACGTGCCTTACGCAGGGCGCCTTCCAGGAGCTCGCGATACGCCTCGCCCATGGTCTCGAGGTCCTTATCGGATGAGGAGTGCGTTTTCATGACGGGCCTCCTGGCGGGGTGGTGGCGATAACGCGACCCTTTTGCGGGTCCTTAAGATGATTGTGGTCTGCGGGTCGCAAGAAGGCAATACGCGCGCCAAGCAGTCGCCACCGGAGCCTGGAACTTCGTCCTGTTCTTGAAGTGTGCGACCGGAGATCATGACCCTAGCCTTGCCGTCTCCCATGACAAGACGCGCGCCATGCAAGCTCTCGCCGAATTCCTGCGCCTGGTGCTTGCAAAGCATGGCCATGCACCACGGTGCTGATCATGTCGCGTCCTTGCGCCAATAAGGCGCGGGTTCACAGGATCGTTAACAGGCGGTATCGACGACCGCGCCGTTCGTGGCCTTGATGCCCCGGGAGTCCCCAGGGTGGGGAATCTGGCGGTAGGGTGGCTTGCCCAGATAGTGTTTCGCGAGGAGATAGCGAACCTTAGGGACGGGGCCTTATCCGGCACCAGCTTCCGGCCGATGCCCACGAATGAACACAGGGCCTGCGAGTCGCGCAAGGCTTCTTCGCCCCCCGGATTCGACCCATTGCTCTCCGCCTAGCGAATGAAGAAGCTTTGTGGGGTGGGGCGGAGAGATCATGCATGGGGCCGAGATCGAGGACGCGACATTGCGGACCGCATGACCCGGGTGGCTTGGATGTCGCATCGCGCAGCCTGAAGGGCGGCGCACAATCGCCGCAATCTACCGCTTTGTTAGAATAGCGGTGACATTGGACATGAATCGTGGGGTTTCGGTATGCAGGGTCAAACGCTCGAACGACAATGGCGCGTGCTGCGGGCCATTCCGGCGCATCCTAAGTCGACCACCATCCCCGATCTTCGGCGATACCTGCAGGCCACCGCCAGTGCCGATACGATCAAGGGGCTTACGGTTCGCACTCTGGAGCGCGATATCCAGATCCTGGAGACTGTCTTTGGCACGGTCATAGCCGTCAATCGCACCACCAAACCCTATCGGGTGTCGTGGCAAGGGCTTGCACGTCTCGATGGCGGTATCCGTCTCACCGATGCACAGGCCTTGGCCCTTGTGCTGCTCGAAATGCATATGGGTGACATTGTGCCCGCCAGTTTGCAAACGGGCCTGCAGCCCTTTTTCACGGAGGCCCGCAGTCTGCTCGCGCAAGGGGCGCCACCTGCCGTGTCGCACTGGCCAGATCGGGTGCGGGTGTTGGAGGGACGCCGTCCCGGACATAGTCCGCGGGTGGTACCTGCCATTTTGCAGGGGGTCTGCGAGGCCTTATTCCAAAGCCGTGTCCTGACGGTCCAATACTGTCGCATGGGGGAGGACGAAGCCACCGAGTATCGCTTGCACCCCCTGGGATTGGTGCGCGCCCAAGGGGTTTATTATCTGATTGCCACCGCCTGGGAATACCCGGATGTGCGCCATTATGCGCTCCATCGCATGACGGCTGTGGCGATGGAATCGGATCGCGCGCGACGCCCGTCGACTTTTGATCTCGACGCCCATGTGGCGAGCGACGCCTTCCATATGCCGCTTAAGGCCAGCCCGCTGACGCTCATCGTGCGGGTACCGGTCAAGAGTGTGCGGTATCTCCAGGAGGCGCCCTTGGCTCAGGATCAGACGATCACGGAAGAGGGGGGCTTTTGTGTTGTCCGTGCACGCGTCACCGATAGCCGGGATCTGCGCACTTGGCTTTTGAGCCAGGGCGCCGAGGTCGAGGTCGTCAAACCCGTCGCCCTGCGCCGCTGGATGAAGGCAACGCTCAGCGCAGCGCTTAAACCCTATCAAAGGCAGGCTCCCATGCAGCCCGCAGGAAAGACGCGGGCACGGGCGGCTACCAAGCCTCCGGCCAGGCGCCGCGCAAGCTGAGAGGGGCCTACCGCCTGCGACACATTTTGACGCAAGGCGGTTGCATAATGGGGTCATGTTTCCTGTTGGCCTCGGAGCCCCTATGACGAAAACCCCAATCCCCCATGCTTTGGGTCGCGAGACTGTGGATCCCTACGCCGCGATCGATCAGCGCGGGCGCCTGTGGCTTTTACGCGGCTTACTGGCAGCTGATGGTTGGCGGCGTCTGGGGCGCGCCTGGGAGCACGCCTGTGACGAGGACGAGTGGGGGCCTGAGGAGGGCGCGCTGCAGACCTTGCTCGGTATAGATACGGTGGATGGTCAGTCCACGCGACGCGCGCTGTTGGCGAGCTTGAAGGCCGCACTGCGCGCCGCCGAGAAGGCCGCATTGCTGGAAATTCCGGCGGTACGGGCTTTAGCCGCCGATCTGAGTCTGAATGAAGTGGAGCAGGCACTGCTTGTGTTGGCGGCGATGGCCAAGCACCCGGGGGGTTTTCAGCGAGGGGTCGCCTATTTCGGACGGGTACGTAGCCGCAGTGACCTGATCGCCTGGATCGCGATTTGCTTGAAGGCCGCGCCTGAGAGGGTGGCGGCGGCGCTCGCGCGGACATCCGTGCTCGTGACGACAGGTCTCGTCGGTGTCGACAACGCGGGGGTGGGACGGGATCTCGATGATTGGCTAGAGGCCGTGCCAGATCTGCACTCGCGGCTTTTGGAACCCGATCTCTGTGCGGCCACATTGTTGGCGCGTTATGTGAAGCCTGCCACGGACGAGCCGCGCGCGCTCGCGGATTTTGCCCATCTGACGGGCGTCATTACCCTCATGCGACCGCTTCTGGATCAGGCGAGTTGCGGCCACAAGGGTGTCAATATCCTGCTCTATGGACCACCGGGGACCGGCAAGACGGCCTTGGCTCGGGCTCTGGCTGCGGATCTGAAGGCGCGACTTCTTGAGGTGGCGGTGATGGATGAAGACGGTGACGGGCTCTCGCGCGATGGGCGGGTCAAGGCGCTGCGTCTGGTCGCCCACCTGGGGGCTGCGGCCGGACGCACGATCGTCTTGTTCGATGAGATCGAGGACTATTTTCGGGAGGAGTACGAGTTTCCGGGGCTCAGGTCCCGGACCGGGCCTGGCAAGGGTTATTCCGTGGATATCCTCGAGCAGGCCGCGGCACCGACGCTCTGGATTACCAATAGTATCGAGGGCATCGATCCGGCGCTGCTGCGACGTTTTAGTCTCGCCTGTGAGATTCCGCCTCCACCGCCGGCCGTGCGCGCTCGGCTGGTGACGGAATACCTGTCACCCCTGGGGCTGGCCGATCACCCCTTGGCTGCGCGTATTGCCCGTCACGAGACCTTGGTGCCGGGCGTGCTCGCCCAGGCCGCGAAGACCACGGCCATCGCCGACCGGACCGATCGTGACACCCGTGCCGCCTTTTGCGAGGAGACCTTAAACGGCCTGTTGACAATCTTAGGGCAGGCCCGCCTGCCCAGTCTGTTGGCGTCCCCTCTTGCCTATGATCTCGATTTCCTCTCGGCCGACTGCGATCTTGCGGGCTTGGTCGCAGGCATCCAGGCCACGGGCAGCGCCCGACTGCTCTGTGCCGGGGCCCCGGGCACCGGCAAGAGCGCCTGGGCACGGCATGTCGCGACCACCATCGGGCGCCCGCTTGTGAGCTATCGGGCCTCCGACCTCCTCGATCCTTATGTCGGTATGGCCGAACGGCACATCAGTCAGATGTTTGCGCATGCCCGTATGCAGGGCGCCATCCTTTTACTGGATGAATGCGATTCCTTTTTGCGTAATCGCGCCCATGCCCACCATAGCTGGGAGGTCACCCAAGTCAACGAGATGCTGACGCAGATGGAAGGATTCGATGGGATATTCATCGCCACCACCAATGCCATCGATGATCTCGACGATGCCGTCTACCGGCGCTTCGATCGCGCGCTGACCTTCAAGCCGCTAAGCGCTGCCCAAAGGCGCACCCTGGTGGCACGCGTGCTCGCCGATCACGGCCTATCCGCCGCCTTGTCGTCCTCGGAGCGTCAGATCCTCGATGGCTGCGAGGGCCTGACCGTAGGGGATATCGCGGCGGTCGTGAAGGGTCTGCGTCTTCAAGGGACGCCTACGGCGACGGCTTTCGTGAAGGCCGTCGCCGGGGCGTGGCGTGTCCGTCATCGCAAGGATGGCCGCGCCATGGGTTTTACGGCGGCGCTGTCGTGATGTCTGACTGTCGTGCGTGCTCACGCGCCGATCGATCGGGTCGCGTCCGGCTAGGATCGGATGGGGTTCTTGTGGGAAGGGGAGAGGGCTTATGACCTACGGCTTATCGAAATCGAAACTCATGGCCTATCGCCAATGTCCGCGCCGCTTGTGGCTGACGATTCATCAACCCGAGTGCGCCGAAGAGACCGAGGACACCACGCACGCCTTTGCTATCGGCCATCAGGTCGGCGCCGTGGCCTGTGATCTGCACCCGGGAGGTCGATTGATTGCCCCCGAGGGACCCTTATCACTGGCCCTTCATGAGACCACAGAGGCCTTGAAGTCTACGCCGCGTCAGCCGCTCTTTGAGGCGACCATCGCCTACAAAGACCTGCTGGTACGGGCCGATATCCTCAAACCCGCTGCTCAGAAATGGGATCTCATCGAGGTGAAGGCGTCCACCAGTGTGAAGGATCATTACCGGGACGATGTGGCGATCCAGACCTATGCCTTTCAGCAGGCCGGAGTCCCGATTCGCCGCAGTGTGTTGCAGTACGTCAATAACGCGTTCGTGTATCCCGGAGAGGGCTGTTACCACGAGATCACGGCAAATGGCCACGTGAATAGCCTCTTTGCCCAAGAGGATCTGACCAAAGACATCGCCTCGCTTGTGGCGGCTGTTCCCCGTTGGGTCCAAGAGGCCCAGACCCGGCTGGCGGGCCCCATGCCGCCCCTCACCGATTACTGTGAGGATCCCTACCCTTGTCCCTTTATAACGTATTGCTACGGGGACGGTCCGGAATATCCCCTGAGTATTCTGCCGCGGCTGTCCGCCAAACAACATGGGCTCCTGACGGCTCAAGGCTATACGGATGTGCGTGATATCCCGGCTATGGTGTTGACGAACGACACCCACGAATGGGTACGGGCGATCACCGTCTCTCAGCAAGCTGACCTGCGTCCAGAGGCGGCCGCTGTCATCAGGGCGCTGGGCTATCCCCGGTATTATCTCGATTTTGAGACCATTCAGTTTGCGGTGCCCATTTGGCAAGGTACGCGGCCTTATGAGCAGCTGCCCTTCCAGTGGTCGTGCCATATCGAGAGCAAGGACCAGACGCTCGTCCATCAGGAATTTCTGGATCTTTCCGGTGAGGCGCCGATGCGGGCGTTTGCGGAATCCTTGCTGGCGACCCTCAAAACCGCGGGCCCCATCCTTGTGTATAACCAGGCCTTCGAGGGTCGTATTATCCGGGAGTTGGCGGTGCGGTTTCCGGATCTCGCCGCAGCACTGACAGATCTCCTGCCACGCTTGGTCGATCTCCTGCCTGTGACCCGCCAGCACTACTACCATCCGGATATGAAGGGGTCGTGGTCGATCAAGGCGGTCTTGCCCACCATCGCGCCCGATCTCGATTATGCGCACTTGGACGGTGTCCAGGATGGCGGTCAAGCGCAGCAAGCGTATTTGGAAGCGATTGCGCCAGAGACGCCGAAGACCCGCAAAAAGGCCATCGAGTGTTCGCTGAAGACTTATTGTGGGCGGGATACGGAGGCGATGGTGCGACTGGCGCATTTTTTGATGGGGCCGACCTCATCGCGACGGTAAGGCACCATGACATTTCGATAACACGAGAGACAAAACGAGGAGACTGATATGGCAGTCGTTAGGGTGGTGGCAGAGCAGGTGGAGGAACCCGAAGAGAAGATCGTATTCCTGGGTGCGATCAGCGCCGAGGGCCGACTGGTGCCGGGAGAATGGATGGGCTATATGATCGAAGATGTTGATCACCCCCAGAAGTACCCGTGCGTTCTGACCACAGACAGTGACGGGGCTCGCTTCGATTTTTGCGGATGGGAGTCATGGTCTGATGAGGATCCCGCGTTGCCTTACCCTACAAACGTTTTCGCAAAGATCCTGAAGGTCGGCGAGTATTTTACGATCACAGACGACGAAGCCGAGGAACTGACCTATCGTATTGTTTCGATGAATCCCGCGGGCTAACGGCAGCCTTATGGGCGATATCGCCACAAGACGTTCTGTCCGGCGCGCTAGACTTGAGATAGAGAAGTGGCCGAGGGACGGCGCGATCAGATGCAAGGCCAGACGGGAAGATCAAGGGGGGTGTATGGGTAAAGATGAGGGCAAGACGGCGCGTACCGTTCGGCCGAAGGGTGTACGGTCACCAAAGGTTCGCGCTGCACAGAAACTCGATGTGGGGGTGGACGCCGCGCCACCAGATGTAAGGCCCTTGGCAAAGACAGGCCGGGGGCGCTCGCGGTCGATGAGTCGCGAGGCCAGGCGCCAGACTGAGGAGGCCCGCGAGGCATTCATACGCTCACGCTTTATGGGCTGCCTCCTCGGCGGTGCCGTAGGGGATGCCTTAGGGGCGCCGGTGGAATTTATGAGGCGTACAGAGATCCTTGAGCGCTTCGGACCCGGTGGCATTACCGCCTATGCGCCAGCCTACGGGCGCGTGGGGGCCATTACCGACGATACGCAAATGACCCTCTTTACCGCCGAAGGCCTGATCCGCACATGGGTGCGTCGTCGCAATAAGGGGATAGCGAGCGTCGAGGCGATGACGGCACGGGCCTATGTCCGGTGGTACAAGACCCAAGGCAAGGCCCAGCACCCCCGTTACGGTGATCGCGAGGAGACGGGTTGGCTCTTCCAGCAAGAGGCCTTGCATGCCCAACGCGGCCCGGGGGAGACCTGCCTTTCGGCAATTCGTCATATGACGGTTATGGGTGATCCCGCACAAAACGACAGCAAGGGGTGCGGGGGCGTGATGCGCATCGCGCCCGTGGGGCTTGTCATGGGACAAGGCGGCGCTTCCTCCACAGAGACCTTCGCCTTGGGCGCCAAGCTTGCTGCTCTTACCCACGGCCACCCTACGGGTTCCCTTGCAGCCGGGGTATTAGCGGTGATTATCGCGGAGATCGTGCGCGACAAGACCCTGCCCGAGGCCCTGGTGATCGCCCGGGCTTGCCTGCGAAAACACGCGCACCACGAGGAGACGGAGCAGGCGCTGGCTCAGGCACAAGCGCTTGCGGCCTCTGATTTGGCGCCCCCCGCGGCCATTGCCCGCCTGGGTCAAGGCTGGGTGGCCGAAGAAGCGTTAGCTATCGCCGTCTACTGCGCGCTTACGGCCCCTAGCTTTATAGACGGTGTGATCCATGCGGTGAACCATGATGGGGACTCCGATTCGACGGGGGCTATTACCGGCAATATCCTGGGAGCGATCCATGGGCAAGCGGTGATACCCGCGTCTTTCCTAAGCCCCCTTGAGCTTCGAGAAGTGATCGCCGAGATCGCCTCGGATCTCTGCGCGTTCCGGGAATGGAATATTGGTGAGAGTGATGACGTTGGGGGTCGCTCGAATCCTGCCCTCAGTGAGCGCGTTTGGCAGAAGTATCCGGGATTCTGATGTATAAATCGGTACGCTATCAGGGGAGCCAGCCATCATGACAGGGACGCCATGACCGGAAGCGTCACAGCAGTATACACGGGAGATGCTCGAGAGCGGCAACTTCATGGACCGTCCGGCCACGAACGAGGTGTGCTTTATTCTAGAAGCCTCACGGAGTAAGCTTCCGTCTACGATGGGATACCAAGACCGGGACTGGTACAAAGACGCGCAACGCGATAAGCCAACACTCGCACGCAAACCATTAACTCCCAAGCGCAAGACCCCCGTATTCTTTTACGTTCTGTTCTGGATTGTGATTGGCGTGGTTCTTTACGGGCTGGTCACGACATTTATACCGGGGATGGGTAAACCGCAAGTTCAGATTCTGCATGATGGATCGGTGGTGTTCGGCACCAACCGCACTGGCAATTATGTGGTCAACGGGTCGATTAATGGCATTTCTGTGCGGTTTATCGTCGACACCGGGGCTTCGCTGACTTCGGTATCGCAACGCGTAGCGCGGCACATGGGCCTGTTCGGTTGTGTGCCGGCGCGCTCCACGACAGCAAACGGGGTGGTGCAGGAGTGCATTGCCGGAGCACGGAATCTGCGATTCGGGGACTTCGAGGTGCAAAACGTACAAGTTGCGGTGATGCCCCACATGGATGCTCAAGCCTTACTGGGCATGAATGTTCTCAAGATATTTCACATCACGCAAAGTGGCGGCAAGATGATCATTGCTAAAACCGTTCCATAAAGCGCCGCTGGCTCAGCCATTTGCCGTTCGAGAAAGATGCGGGGCGCAAGAGAGCCCCTGCCAGGGGCGTAGAAAATGATCACAGGGGCCCCGACTGATTGATCGCTATCGTACGTCAGCGCTCGGTAGCGCAAGGGAGGCGTCTGACCTTCGCTCAGTTACGTCAAATCTGAGCCAGAAATTGCCGTACCTGTTCTTTGATGTAAGGCACGGCCTCTAAAGGCGTCTTGTGATCCGGTACGTCGATTCTTTGGGCACCTTCGCGCCACGCCCTGACATGCCCAACGATGGTTTGCTCGGCGTGGTTCACGTCGTCGATAATTGACGGCAGATGCGCGGCGAGCGCATGCAAACTTTGCTGCAGGTCCGAAAGGGGGCGATGGCAATCGGCCTCTAGCCGCTCGTTGTCTTGTTCCGCAGTCGTGACCTCCAAGTGTGCGGGTCCAGGGTCGTCGGGCCCCGGAAGAGTGAAGACCGACCCCAGGTCCGGCGCGACCCCATCGCGATGCGTTAACGGACCGCCGAGCGTAAAGCGTTTTCTTAGAGTCGCAATCACCGAGGTGTGGTCAAACGGGTAAAACGGCCTCTGATGGGGGAGGGTGTCCGCGACCCTGAGTAGGTGCCCGCCTTGATATAGGGTGAGACCAGCACGGCCAGGACGCGGACCCCGTAACGGTTGAAGGTAAATCGTTCACGGGACGGCTCGCCGTCAGGTGAGACGGCACGCGGTGGGGGCATATGGTCATACTATCCCCATGCGCATCTGAGGTGATGATCAAAACGGTTTTGGCCCAGTACGGCGACGCACGCGGTGTGTGTTGTACGCCCAATTGCGGCGGCACTTAAGAGGAGGTCTTCCGCAATCTGGCGGAACGCAGGGAGTCCGGATCGAGGAGGGCCACCTGATGTCGGATCATGTGCACATGATGATATCGATACCGCCCAAGTACGCGGTCTCGCGGGTGATAGGTTATATCAAGGGCAAGAGCGCCATTCATCTGGCACGCGTGCACGGGGAACGGAAACGAAACTTCGTCGGGCAGCACTTCTGGGCCCGAGGGTACTTTGTCTCTACGGTCGGAAGGGATGAGGCTACGATCCGGGAGACCATCAGAAACCAAGAGCAAGATAATCCGCGCCTAGACCAAATGAATCTGCGGCGTTGATGGCCACCGTCAGGTGGCCCACACGAACCGGGGCCGCGTGAGCGACCCCCTATAGCCGCTTTGAGCGGCTCACAAACTCAAGCCCCGGCTCTGCCGGGGGGATACTTATTGCGGTTATGGTGGCCGTCGCACTGGCGGCCGAGTGGCCGCGTGCGCTCGCGATCTTTTCAGCACGACTCGTGTCCGTCTGGTGTCATTGCGGAATATTCGGACCCCCATAGCATGGCTGAAAAGGACGATGTGGGGTGATCGCACGGAATTCGGCGCCACCGACATCTGAGGTGGGTGCGGACGCACCATCACCGAGGTGGCCTCTGTGATAGACTGACATATATGGACGCTATACTCGCAGCCGAGCATCTGACCAAGCGGTTCGGCGAGAATCCCGCGGTCGTGAACGATGTGACTTTTTCCGTTGCCCCAGGGTGCGTATTCGGGTTCCTCGGACCGAATGGGGCGGGGAAGTCGACGACCATCAAGATGCTCACCACGCTCCTTCGTCCGACCTCAGGCACCATACGGGTGGCCGGGTACGATCCCACCACCCATCCGGGCGCCGTGCGGCGGGCCTTCGGTATCGTGTTTCAGGATCCATCCCTGGATGACGACCTCACCGCGCTCGAAAACCTCGAGTTCCACGGCATTCTCTATGGTGTTCCCAAGGAGACGCGCCGCGCGCGCATCCGGGAACTCCTGGCGCTGGTCGATCTGACGGATCGCAAGGCCAGTCTGGTGCGGGAGTTCTCCGGGGGCATGAAGCGACGGCTCGAGATCGCCCGCGGCTTGCTCCACCATCCGCAGATCCTGTTCCTCGACGAACCCACATTGGGGCTGGACCCTCAGGCGCGTAACCATCTTTGGGGTCATGTGAAGAACCTCAACCGTGACGAGGGCGTCACGGTGTTCTTCACGACTCATTATATGGAGGAGGCGGACAACATGGCGGAACGCATCGCCATCATTGACCGCGGGCGTATCATCGCCGAAGGCTCGGGGCAGGAACTCAAACAGAAGACAGCGGCGGACTCGCTCGAAGGCGCCTTTCTGGCTCTCACCGGCAACACACTACGGGAGGAGACGGGCGGCTCGATGGATCAGATGCGCCAAGCGCGCCGGATATGGGGCGGCGGCAGCCGCCGCTGACTGGCCGATGGAGATGAGCGCGATCTATGTTATGTGGCTGCGTGAGGTGAAGCGCTTCACCCGCTCGCGATCGCGCATCGTGGGTTCTCTCAGCCAACCGCTGCTGTTCCTGGTGGCGCTCGGCTACGGTCTGGGGCCGGTCTTCCGAAAGGCGGGGCAGGGAGATTACTTCGCGTTCATTGTGCCAGGCGTCATCAGCATGTCCATTCTTTTTGTGTCGCTCTTCAACGGCATGCAGGTCATCTGGGACCGACAGTTCGGTTTTCTGAAGGAGACGATGGTGGCGCCGGTCTCGCGCGTAGCGATCATGGGAGGGCGCGCGCTGGGAGGGGCCACGGTGGCGATGATGCAGGGCACCATCGTGCTTGTCATTACGATGATTGCGGGTTTCCGACCGGTGTCAGTGATCGGCGTAGTCCTAGGTCTTCTGGTGATGCTTCTTACGGCACTCCTGTTTAACGCCCTGGGGATAGTCCTCGCCTCGCGGCTTCGGGACATGCAAGGCTTTCAGCTCATCGTAAACTTTCTTGGAATGCCGCTTTTCTTCCTCTCTGGCGCGCTCTTTCCGATCGCTCAGGGATCGGCAGGACTCCGCTTCATAGCCCGTCTTGATCCGCTGTCCTATGGCGTGGACGCCTTGCGCATCTTTCTGCTGGGGCACGGTATCTTCGGCATCACCCTCGATTTCACTGTCTTAGGGGGGATGATCGTGGCGGTCTTCGCGCTGGGTGCGCACTTCTTTTCGCGAATGGAAATCTGAATCAGAGCGCTTGTTCGCCAACGGTTTCTCGTAATTGCACGCCGCGCCGGTGTTCGAGCGTTCGATGCGCGGGCACCGGGCGCCAGTCCGGCGAGGCCCGCTTTTCGTTTTTGGCCTGGTTCGCTGTCAAAGTCACAGCGATCGCTTCAGGGCCATGACCGACGCACCAGGCCCCATGGAGAGCCCGCAGCACAACGCCAATTTATTCCCCGAAGTTGTCTGGGTGCTCCCCTATCTCGGTCAGTTCCTTGGCGATATGGTCCGAAGCACCCCGCGCACGAGGACCGGCACCAAGGGTCCGTTCGGAGAAGGGTTGCTGGCAGCGCAGATGTGCCACCAGATCACAGAGGGTGCCGTTTGAGGATTCTTTGTGCACCGTCTCGACCCGCTCGTTGGTGGCTCGGACCTTTTCCACCATAGCCTTATAGGCGCGATAGGCGGCCCAGGAATGTGAATCCTGCAAACTCTTGTGGATAGCTTGGATGCCCGCTTCTGGTGGACGACGTAGTGGCTAGCTTGGGCTGAGAAATGCAGGTCTGGAGCCCCAATCAAATCCGCGAGACTCCCCATCGACCGAAACAGCGGGCGCGGGTCGAAGTTCGCCATGGCCTGTAACAGGGATAGCGACTTCCCGGTCGGTGTGTCCGTCAGGAGGTATCTGGGTCCCAATACGCGCAGGAGGTCGGAAAGCTTCACAGGAGCGCCTCCATCAAGTTATGGGCTCAAAAAAAGAGCCATTTCCAGGCCTTGGAGGGGTCGCTACGCGGCCTACAGGCCCGTTAGGTAGGCCGCCATAAGGGCGCTCTTGGCGCCCCAGACACTGACGTCGTGAAAGTCCAGTCGGTCGCTGTTGCGGGTTCCTCGGGTTGAAATAAAGAGCCGGTCCAGAGCGATCCGCGCAAGCAGCCGGTCGAGAGTGTCAATGGCTATTTGGCCATACGCATCTTCTTATTAGAGCGTCGGTGACGGTGGTGACCTGAGCGCCTCGCTTCTAGAATCAATCAGTTCGTTTTTGGCTCCTGGGGCACAAGAAGGCGATACTCGGCAGTTACCGGTCTCGCGACAATGCAAGCGGCTGAGGAAGCCGACGTTAAACATTCCGCATTCCTCACAACGGGTCAGCGTGATGTAGCGCGCGATGGCGAACGTCACCATCCCCATGCCACCGCAAAAGCTGTTCGCGCTGGGCTTTTGCGGTACACTCCGATGATGATGTAAACCGACGATTTCCAAAAAAGCGAGGAAGTGACAGTGGCCGCACAGAAGAAGGAAAAGACCAGCAATGCGCTTACGAATTTCGCGGTGAAAGGTCCCATCAAGGTCCCCGTGAAAAAGCACAAGGGTGGAAAGAGTATCGACACGAGCAAGCTCGGTGCGTTCTGGAAGGGTGCCAAGACTGGGGAACGCATTGGCTGCTATATCTTTGCTGTAAAGGGAGGGAAAGGTGGTATAGCCCCCTGGTATGTGGGCAAAACTGATAACGACTTCGGGCATACGTGCTTTGGGGATGACAAGATCGCCAAATACCAGGAAGCCCTTGCCCATTACAAGGCCGGAACGGCGCTGCTCTTTTTTGTGGTTGCACCCCGGTCGGACACCACCCCACAGAAGATCGCCGAACTCGAGCGCTTTTTGATTGAAACGGCGTGGGCGGCCAATCCGGAGCTCCTAAACCAAAAGGGTAAGAAAGAGCTGACCTGGGCCATCCCGGGGGTTACGAAGTCCGCAGGCAAAGGAGCGGCGCCGAAGTCCGTGAAGGACCTGCGGAAGGCTTTAAGTCTGGAGGCGCCGAAGGCGAAGCCGTCGGGGCTATAGGCTTGCATGGGGGGCGCGTAGACGACATTGCGCATGACACCGACACACCGAGGTGTATTGGTGGCCGGCCTCCTGGCCAGCCCTGTCGTATGGGCCAATGTGACTGGGACTTATGTGGCGGCAAACGGGCACCACGCATTCGAGATTCAGGTGATCGAGACGCCTCATAGCCGTCTGGTCGGTCATTTCGTGGAACTCGCTTTCGGGCAACCCGCGCAAACCACCAGGACAGATGCATCGGTGTCAGGCTGTGCATCCGGAAGCCTTATAGTTATGGCGCTCAAGAAGCAAGCTTTTTGTTGGCGCCCTTAACGCTCTCCGGCTCCTGGTATGGCCGCCATCTTACGCTACGAGGGGGTGGGGGCGGGTACACCTTGCGACTCGCCGTGATCAGGGCCACGCAAGCCGTGTTCTCCCGAATCGTGGCCGCCTTGCGACAGCATAGCGCTGCCGCGGCCGCGGCAGTGCAAGGGCCCACCAGCGCAAGGACGAGAGAGCGGCCGACATACGGTTGCTTGGTCATTTAAGGGGTTGGGACACCTGGATTAAGACCCTGCCGTGGCGCGCGAAAGAACAAATTGCCTATGCAGACCGGGTGGCTATGGACTACCGGACCATTACGGACCAGATACAAGCCGCGTATGTGTACGAGCAGTCGATTTACGAAGGCATGAACACGACCTTCGCCCGCGGCCAAGTTTCGTTCTGGATCGGCCAGCGGGCTTTCTCGTCCAGTCGCGTTCACCTCTTTGCCCATAGGCGTCAAACGAATGTGTTTGAGGTCATGAAGCGTACGGAACATGTGACCAATCAACTCGCACAAGTCTGCCGGGTGCGCGACAGAAATCCCAAGACTCCACGGTTCGTGGCCAAGGCTTGCGCCACCTTCCTTGAGCAAGTCCCAATAATCGCCCAGAATAACGGCACTATTGCCGCGGCCTACCGCCAGACACAGGCTGTATGGGGGCAGCAAAGACCGGAATAGACGGCGATAGAATGGCGCGCGGAGCAAGCGGCCAGATGAACCTGAATCGAGACGGTCGCCCGCTTCCGATTCCGGTTCCGCCGTCATGAGGGTTTCGATTTCGCGCAATGTATCCCGATAGTCGGCGTCAGTCTTGATGGGCCGAATGTCCATGGCATCCTCTCAAAAATAGTTTGTGCGTCTATGTCGTCGTACTGTCGGTGGGTGGCCAGGAAACGGATGGTGAGAACCTTGCCGCCGTTCAGGGGTTTGTCCACACTTTCCTCGAACGGAGGAGCGTCGTAGTCGTAAATGCGGTGCAGCTGAAGTGTAGATAGTGCCGAGTGCGCTTTGAGTGTCTCTAAGAAGGCGTCAAAGCGGACGCCGTCCAATGGGGACTGTTGCGAGCCAAGCTTTTTTGAGGAAACCCCCGTCAACGAGAATGGCGTAACACCGTATTGGGTTGGCCTATCCCCCATAAGGGAGCCTTCAGAAAGGGCGGCCGCTTACGTGCGCAGAGTCCGCTTGTGGCGGAACACTCTTGGATTGTAGCGCGCGGGCGGCCTGGTTTTTCTATCAAGGCTCCAGCGGAGCTTGTTATCGCCCGTGTTGCTGAAGCCCACTGCCCGAAGGCAGATTCGCTCGCCCGGAAATGGCACCGGGCTTGACCACTATATTGTCAGCGCGCGATGGTACCGAGTCAAGCTAGCTTGTCAGGCGAACGTCAAGCCAGCCTACCCTACCAAGCGCTTTTATGCCCTAGGCCGAGGAAGTCGGCAGGCTATCCCGCAGTGACCGGCCATTCGGTCGACAATGCCGTTTGGGTATGACGCTCGGTACCGCCTATAAGTCCTGTCCAAAATTCGCGCGACACAAAATGAATACACTTCATCCCGGCCCCGTCAACACATGTGGTAATCCGGCTTGGCGCCACTCACCGAACAGGCGTGCGGATAACCCGGGTCGTGCAGGATGCGCGCGGCGACCAGACTGCGATTGCCCCGTCGCGGGCTTGACTCGCTTCACGTGTTGGTCGCGCCAGCCGGCGAAGCCCTCGGGTGTTGCTTCGGCAACGGTGACTTGCGCAAGGGCATCCTCTCGCCGGGGGCGCCGGAGTTGCAATTCCTCGGTGGCGGCGCGTCGATAGTGGGGTGCAATTTTTATTAAATGATGCGCCACATTGCCCGCCGGATGGGGAGGGTGCAGCCCACAATGGTGTCTAGCGGAGCCTGCTTCCGGCAGCCTCAGGACCGGCGCCGCCGGGCCGGATCTTGCCCATCTTGGCCCGGCCGAGTCTTTGTGTGCCACCACGCTTGCCGTCGCAAACGAGTCCGACCCACTTCAGTTGCAAGTGGTAGTAGTATCCACCTCTTAGACAAGCGGCTTACCGCCAAAGACATGGCTGAGATACGGGTAATAACTCCAGCCGCAATTTGTCGGGGGCTTAGACGCTGTAGCGACTCCCTGCCCCCGCCCGTACGGAAACGGCTCTGCGCCTCCCGAAGGTGCTCGGGGGTTCTCCAGAGGACCCGCTTGCCCCGTGCGGTACAGCCATGACCTTGAGGAACCTTATCGCCGCCTGTGGCGGTAATCGGATCCCGCGACCTCGCCATCACCAGAGGACCATGCCATGCACAAACAACTGACGGCTATCATCGAGCGTGAAGCGCAGGGGTATGTCTCGCTCTGCTCCGAACTCGATATCGCAAGCCAAGGCGATACCATCGAAGAGGCGCGCACGAACCTTCAGGAGGCACTTGAGCTCTTTTTCGAGACGGCCTCGCCCGAGGAAATCAAGCAGCGTCTGCACGAGGAGGTCTATGTCACGCGGGTAGACGTCGCCGCTGGGTAAGCTGCGCGTTCTGTCCGGGAAGGAGGTCTGTGCCATCTTGGCTCGGCACGGGTTTGTGGAGGCGCGTCAGCGTGGCAGCCATATCATCATGTAGCAGAAACTTCCGAACACAACAGTGACGGTGCCCGAACCGAATCACCAGGAACCGCGTACGGGAACCTTGCAGTCTATTATTCGCCAATCCGGTGTGTCGCGTGGCGAATTTGTGTCTTGAAGGGAGTGCGGCTCTTTAGTCGGTAGAAAACTCGGCGTGGGGAATACGGTGGGGGGACCACGAACCGTGTTGGTTCAATGGATGAGTTCTGGCTGGAACCTCAGTAGCCCGCCTCTTTCTGGTGACGAAAAGCCAAAACGTACACCCTGCCTTGGGCGGGATCATGGCGGTATAGGGCTACATAGCCGGAGTCTCCGAAGGCTATTACCATCTCGCGCAGTTCAGGCATATCCGGGAGTGGCCGACCCACGTCAGGGGCCGTTTCCAGCAGTTGAAATTGTTGCGCAATCGCCTGGCCGGCCCGCCTGGCGGCTTCAGGGGCCTTGGTGGCCAAGAACTTCCGGCATCGCTCCAAGCCTTCCGTCGCACCCTCGGTGATGATTACTCGTGGCACCCAGGAACGCCTTTCTCGTCACCGGTGCCCCAAGTATCCAGCCAGGCGCGAATGTCTTCGCCAGTCAGATGCCGCCCGGTTTCCTGATAAGCTGCCCATGATGCCAGGGCTTCCTGCTTGAAGCTTTCTCGCGCTTCTTCACGCTCGACGTACTGCTGGATCGCCTCAAGCATGACCCAGTGCGGCGAGCGACGACGCTGGCCCGCGAGCCGATGGATACGATTTTTCAGTGTGTCGCTGATCTTGAGAGATGTCGCCATAAGAAACCCCTATTACCGGGTAATACCCAGTAATATTCTGGCATTGTTGGGCCTTCGAGTCTATCCCCCTCATCCCCGTTCGCGCGGGGCATACGTCCGTGAGCGCATGGGGCACTACACCGACCTCCTCTCATCTCTGCTTGCGTGGGGCATACATCAAACAGTGTCGCGCTTCAAGTCAAGCCGGACAAAATGCCTAACCCGCGTATAGTGGCCAGGAAGCGGCGGGCCAAGGGATGTCGCGCCCATCGGTCGAGTCGGAATTGCTCGATGGCCGCACCGCGCTTTCGGGGCGTGATCTCCCGCCGGTAGCGTTCCAGGGCCTCGGACAAGGTCGTAGCCTCGGCTTCAGCGCGCGAGACGAACACCCCTCGGTCCATTTCCCCCTCGATCTGGCGCGCCCACGCCTCGGCCTCGGCCTTGGTGTCAAATGTTTTATAGAGAGGTTCGTGCCCCCGCCGGATGATCTGCGCCTGCCAGGCGTTTTTTCCACCTCGCCCGGGCCGCTTGCGGAACGTCACCATAACGTCTTCCCATTTGCCATACGCGTTATGGCGGGATGACCGCATATTCGGGGTTGTGATCGGTAGGATTGACCGTAACTGCTTGATTTTAATGGTGGGCGATAGTGGGATCGAACCACTGACCCCTGCCGTGTGAAGCCAGTGCTCTACCG
>JAKAXK010000032.1 GCA_021827145.1 Pseudomonadota bacterium | reverse complement strand
AAAAGCACACCGGACTTGGTACCGAGGAGAGGACTTGAACCTCCACGGGGTTACCCCCACTAGCACCTGAAGCTAGCGCGTCTACCAATTCCGCCACCCCGGCCCGGCATGCCTTTAAGGCCGGCGACTCTACCGAGAACAGGACACGATGTCAACGCAAAACGATCCCCCATCTTTCCGCGATCCCATGGCCGAGCGCGAGGCCCAAACCTACGAGTTTCCCGTGCCGAGCCGCGAAGCGGTCATGGCCTACCTTGCGTCGCAGGACGAGCCCGTGCCGCTGCGCCAGCTTCTTGAAGACATGGGCGTGAGCGGCGAGCGCGACGTCGAATCGTTCGGCCGGCGGCTGCGCGCCATGGAGCGCGATGGCCAACTTCTGAAGAACCGTCGTGGACGCTATGGGCTTGTGCAGCGCATGGACTTGATCAAGGGCCGCGTCATCGGTCACCCCGACGGGTTTGGTTTCCTGGCGCGCGAGGACGGCAATGATGACCTCTTCATTCCCGCCCGCGAGATGCGCAAAGTCTTGCATGGCGACCACGTGGTGGCCCACGTCGCGAGCCTCGATGCCCGTGGCCGTGGCGAATGCCTCATCGTTGAGGTCCTCGAGCGTGGCCAGCGCCAGATCGTCGGTCGCTACTGCAAGGAGCGTGGCGTGGCCTTTGTGAACCCCGATGACCGACGGATCGGACGGGATATCATGATCGCCGACGATGCGGACTCGGTGGCTGCCGAACCGGGCCAAATCGTCGTCTGCGAGATCCTCGAACAGCCGACCGCCAAGACCCCGCCCATGGGGCGTGTCGTCGAAGTTCTCGGCGACCGCGCGGCCCCCGGTATGGAAATCGCTATCGCTTTACGCAAATACGACCTTCCGCACGAGTTTTCGCAGGCGGTCTTGAACGAGGTGGGTGGGCTTGCGCCGACGATAGATGCCGAGGAGGCGGCGCGCCGCGAGGATTTGCGGGGTCTGCCGCTCGTCACCATAGACGGCGAAGATGCGCGCGATTTCGATGACGCGGTGTACTGCGAAAAGACCCGTGGCGGATGGCGGCTCGTCGTAGCGATCGCGGATGTTTCCTATTACGTGCAGCCGGGCACCAAGCTCGATGAGGAGGCTCAGGCGCGCGGGAACTCCGTTTATTTCCCTAAGGCCGTGATCCCCATGCTTCCGGAGGTGCTGTCCAACGGTCTGTGTTCCTTGAACCCGGATGTGGACCGCCTGTGCATGGCCTGCGAGATCGAGATGGATAAGGGCGGGGCCTTCACGGGCCACCGCTTTTTTGAGGCGGTCATGCGCTCCCGTGCGCGTCTCACCTACACGGAGGTGGCCGCCATCATTGCCGGAGAGGAAGAGGTCACCGCGCGACGGGCGCCGCTCGTGCCGGCCATCAAGACCCTCCATCGGCTTTATGAGGTATTGCATGCCGCGCGCGCGAAACGCGGGTCGGTCGACTTCGAGCTCCCCGAGACACGCATCGTCTTTGACGCCCATCGCAAGATCGAGCGCATAGAACCGCTGGTGCGCAATGATGCCCATAAGCTCATCGAGGAATGCATGCTCGCCGCGAACGTCTGCGCGGCGCAATTCCTCATCGATCGTGAGGCGCCCGCGCTCTTTCGGGTGCACGCGGGACCCTCGGCCCAAAAATTGAAGGATCTGCGGGTTATGCTGTTCGAGATGGGGCTCGAGCTCAAGGGTGGAGACAAGCCGAGCGCCAAGGATTACGCCGCTTTGCTCGCGAAGGCGCCGCCGGGACCCGAAGGCCGACTCTTACAAACGCTGCTTTTGCGAAGTCTGAGCCAGGCCGTGTACGGCCCTGATGATATCGGCCACTTCGCCTTGGGCTATGAACACTACACGCACTTCACGTCACCCATCCGGCGCTATCCGGATCTGATCGTCCATAGAGCCATCAAGGGGGCGTTGGGGAAAGGGCCCGTGACGCGCCCCGAGGGATCCATGAAGACTGCCGGCGAGCATTGCTCGTTTACGGAACGGCGCGCGGATGACGCGACCCGCGATGTGGTCCGCTCCCTGAAGACCGAGTATATGGCTGACAAGGTCGGACAGGAGTTCGACGCGATCGTAAGCGGCGTCATGGCCTTCGGCTTGTTCGTCGAATTGGCTGATATCTATGTGGACGGTCTCGTGCACGTCTCGTCGCTGGGCCACGATTACTACCACTTCGATCCGGCCCACCACCGTATGGTGGGCGAGCGGACCGGGCAGCATTACCGGCTCGGCGACCCAGTGCGTGTCCGCCTCCTGCGCGTCGACGTGGATGAGGGCAAGATCGATTTCGAGCTCGTAACGGCCGCTGCGGCCACTAGCGAGAAGCCGCAGCCCAAGGGGGCTGCGCGCAGCAAACGGCGCCGCAGGTCGCGCCGTGGATGAGGCCGTCCCCGAGGATCTGATCGCCGGACCGCATGCCGTATCGGCGGCCCTGAAAGCCCATCCCGAGACCATAGACTGCGTGTGGGTCGCGAAGGAGCGCGCGGATGACCGTGTGCACGGCATCCTCGCCCTGGCGCGTGGCGCCCATGTGGTGGTACGCCGTAGCCCGCGGGCGGCCCTTGACCGGCTGGCGCCGGGCCTTGCCCACCAAGGCGTGCTCGCCCGACGACGCCCCGTGGAGCGCCCACGGGAAGAGGATCTGGCCGTTCACCTCCAGGGCCTAAAGCAGCCTCTGGTGTTGGTCTTGGACGGCGTTCAGGACCCGCACAACCTCGGTGCCTGCCTGCGCAGTGCCGAAGCGGCCGGGGTCAATCTCGTCATCGTTCCGCGACATGCCCGCGCCCCCCTGTCGGCGGTGGCGTCGCGCGCCGCCTGCGGGGCGGCAGAGCGCGTACCGCTTTATGAGGTGGCGAACCTGGCGCGTGCCCTGCGGGCCCTGAAAGAGGCGGGGATCTGGTTGGTCGGTGCCACCGCCGACGCGGATCAGTCGCTGCACGCATGCGTACTGCCGACCCCGACGGCCTGGGTGCTGGGCGGGGAGGGGTCAGGTTTGCGGCGCCTTACGCGCGAGGCCTGCGACCTCCTGGTGCGCATCCCGATGGGCGGGCAGGCCGAAAGCCTGAATGTGTCAGTGGCGACCAGCCTGTGCCTCTACGAGAGCGTACGCGCGCGCTCGATCAGTGTGTCAGATTAAGCGGAAATTGCGTTGACCCCCATAAATCTCTAGAATGGCGCCCGCACCTTGCCTGTGGCAACGGGTCACAGGCTTTACAGCCATAAGGGGCTTTCCATGCGTCATTACGAAATCGTATTTCTGGTTCATCCGGACCAGAGCGAGCAAGTGCCCGCCATGATCGAGCGCTATCGCTCGCTCATAGAGGGGGGAGACGGCCGCATCCATCGACTTGAGGACTGGGGCCGTCGGCAGCTCGCCTACCCCATCAACAAGATCCACAAGGCGCACTACGTACTCATGAATATCGAGTGCGCGCCCGCCGTGCTCCAGGAGCTCGAGACCTCATTCAAGTTCAACGACGCCGTGATCCGCACGCTGACGCTGGCGCGCGATGAAGCGGTGACCGCGCCGTCACCGTTGGCCAAAGAAAACCAGGATGCCGCGGCCAAGCCCGCGCGCGTGCGCACCGACGAAGACGGGCCCGAGCGGGATGCCGCCGAAGCCTCGGCATAAGGAGAGGGATCATGTCGCGCTTTTTTCGACGTAAGAAGTTCTGCCGGTTTACCGCCGAAGGCACGGTCGAGATCGACTACAAGGATCTCGCCACACTGAAGGCCTACATCACCGAGACCGGCAAGATCATTCCGAGCCGCAATACCGGCACTAAGGCCCGCTACCAGCGTCAGCTGGCGCGCGCCGTCAAGCTTGCCCGGCACTTGGCGCTCTTGCCATACAGCGACGCACACAACTAAGGGATCGCCCCATGCAGATCATTCTCCTTGAGAAAATCCGTAATCTGGGCGATCTGGGCGACCAAGTAACGGTAAAACCGGGCTTCGGTCGCAACTTCCTGATCCCCACCGGCAAGGCGGTCCGTGCGACCCCTGAAAACAAGGCACGCTTCGAGGCCGAACGCGCCGAGCGCGAACGGCATCAGCAGGAGCATCTCGCCGCCGCCCGCGCGCGTGGCGAGCGCCTGAATGGGGCCACCGTGCAGCTGGTGCGTAAAGCGGGGGAGGAGGGCCGGATTTTCGGTTCGGTCGGAACCGCCGACATCGCCGACGCCCTGGCGGCTTCCGGTTTCGAGGTGGCCAAAGCCGAGATCGAATTGCCCGATGGCCCCTTGAAGGCCGTGGGTGATCACGAGCTTCATGTGAGCTTGCACTCCGAGGTTACAGTGACCATCATCGTTTCGGTCGTCGCTGAATCTTAAGGGCGCCTCCTACGCGCGCGCAAAGTTTGTCCCGTGACCGATAAGACTGCCGCAGGCGTGTCACGCGCCCGCGGGACCTTGGGGGCGCATATGCGTGTCGCGCCGCAATCGCTGGAGGCCGAGCAGGCGGTATTGGGCGGCCTACTCCTGGACGCCCGCGCCTGGGACCGTATCGCGGACCGTCTCTCCGAAATTGACTTTTACCGCCGCGAGCATCAGGTGATTTTCGCGGTGGTGGCGGCCTTGAATGCGGAGGGACGGCCGGTCGATATCGTGACCGTGAGCGAACGTCTCGGGACCGAGGCTTTGGAAGCCATCGGTGGGCTCGGCTATCTCGGGTCGCTGGCGGAGAATACGCCGAGCGCCAACAATATCCAGGCCTATGCGGACATCGTACGCGAGCGGGCGCTGGTGCGACGCCTGATCGAGGTCGTCAACGACATCGGCGAGAAGGCCTATCAGCCGGAAGGGCGCAGCGCGGTCGAGCTCCTGGATTACGCTGAGCGTGGTGTATTCGCCATCACCGAGAGCGGTACGCGGCGTGGGGGCTTCAGACCCCTGAAGTCGCTGTTGACGGCCGCGGTCGATCGTATCGACACCCTGTTTCGTTCCAATACCACTATCACCGGCGTGGCCACGGGTTTTGCCGATCTCGACAATATGACCTCGGGTCTGCAGCCCGGGGACCTCGTGATCGTGGCCGGGCGACCGTCCATGGGCAAGACCGCGTTTGCCCTGAATGTCGCTGAGAACGCGGCCGTGGGACTGAAGCTGCCGGTGGCGATCTTCAGTCTCGAGATGCCAGGCGAGCAACTCGCCATGCGTCTCATGTCGTCGCTCGGACGCATCAACGCCCATAGACTCCGGACCGGCAAGCTCGAGGACGAGGACTGGCCACGGCTCACGTCGGCGGTCGGCATGTTGGCGGAGGCCCCGGTCTATATCGACGACACCCCCGCGCTTACGCCGTTGGAGTTGCGGGCGCGCAGCAGACGACTCATGCGCGAGCATGGTCTCGGTCTCATTGTCGTCGACTATCTGCAGCTCATGCAGGGCCCGGAAAGTACCGAGAACCGGGCCACGGAAATATCTGGTATTACTCGTGCACTCAAGAGCTTGGCCAAGGAACTTAATGTTCCACTCATAGCCCTCTCGCAGTTGAATCGATCGCTCGAGCAGCGTCCCAACAAGCGTCCCGTGATGTCGGATCTGCGTGAATCGGGGGCCATCGAGCAAGATGCGGACGTGATCTTCTTCATTTATCGCGACGAGGTCTATAACGAGGACAGCGAGGATAAAGGGACAGCCGAGATCATTATTGGCAAGCAGCGTAACGGGCCGATCGGGAAGGCCCGGCTCACCTATCTTGGGGAATACACGCGCTTCGAAAACCACGCGGACGTGCACGCTTACGAAGGGCCTTATGCATGAGGCCTGCGTACGCCTCGGTCGATGCACGGGCGCTACGCCATAACCTTAGCCAAGTCCGGAAACTCACCGGCGCGCGCGTCATGGCGATCGTCAAGGCCAATGGTTATGGCCATGGCTTGGTATGGGTGGCAAAGACCCTGACGGATGCTGACGCCTTGGGGGTCGCGAGCCTGGAAGAGGGCCTGGAGCTACGCGCGGCCGGGATCGCGCACGAGATCTGTCTCCTGGAAGGCTTCTTCGACGCCGCGGAGATCCCGGTCATTCTGCGCGAACGGCTCACCCCCGTCATTCACGAACGTCATCAGCTCGAGGCCTTACGCCGCGTGCGAAGCGAGGACCGCTGCGATGTCTGGATCAAGGTCGACACCGGCATGCATCGCCTGGGTTTCGAGCCCGCCGACGTCCCTGCTGTGGCTGCGGAGCTCGGGGCCCTTCCCTTTGTGAATCGTCTGGGGCTCTTGTCGCATCTCGCCTGCGCGGAGGAACTGGCTTCGCCTGTCACCATGGTTCAGATCGAGGCCCTGCGACGGCTGCCGCTGCCGGGCCTTCGGCGCAGTCTCGCCAACTCAGCCGGCATTATGGGCTGGCCGGCGGCGCATGCTGACTGGGTACGACCGGGGATCATGCTCTACGGAGTCTCGCCATTGGGTCGGACGAGGTCTGCGCCGGCGGTCTTGAAGCCTGTCATGACGCTGCGTAGTCGCCTGATCAGCGTGCGCTACCGCAAGGAGGGAGACGCGATCGGTTATGGTGGGGATTATCGCTGCGGGGAGAACATGCCGGTGGGCGTCGTGGGAGTCGGTTATGGTGACGGTTACCCCCGCGAGTTTCGGGGCGCGGTATCGGTCCTCGTACGCGGCCTGCGCGCGCCTGTCATCGGTCGCGTCTCCATGGACATGTTGACGGTAGATTTGCGCGGCGTGGCGGACGCACAGGTCGGCGACGAGGTGATTTTATGGGGCGAGGGCCTGCCGGTCGAGGAGGTCGCGGAGGCCGCAGGCACGATCCCGTATAGGCTGCTCTGCGGGCTGACGCAACGGCTCCCGCGGCGTGTGTGTCCGTGAAGGCGCGCAATTATTACCAATGCCGCGCATGCGGCGCCCGTGCCGCCCAGTGGGCCGGGCGCTGCGATGCCTGCGCGGCCTGGAACACGCTGGTCGAAGTGGCTGGTGGCGCACCCCCGGCTCCGGGTGCGATCGCCAAGCGTGCCATACTGCTATCGGAGGTGCGATGCGAGACCGTGGAGCGCTGGTCGACGGGCTTAAGCGAACTCGATCGCGTCCTCGGGGGAGGTGTGGTACCGGGGTCGGTAGTGCTCTTGGGCGGGGATCCGGGGATCGGCAAATCCACGATCCTGATCCAGACGCTGGCCGCCATGAGTACAGACCTGAATGCGCTCTACGTGACCGGTGAGGAGTCGGCCGCGCAAGTGGCGCTGCGCGGCCGACGCCTGGGCCTGAAGGCCCTGCGCATGAAGCTCTTGGCCGAGACCAACGTGGATGCGATCATAGCCCAGGCCCGCCTCGAGAACCCGCGGGCGCTCGTCATCGATTCGATCCAGACGGTCTTCCTGCCGCAGCTCTCCCAGACGCCGGGCAGCGTGGCCCAGGTCCGAGAGGCGGCCGCCGCCTTGGTGCGGTTCGCCAAGGAGACCGATACCGCGGTCTTTCTGGTCGGGCATGTGACCAAAGAGGGGCAGCTGGCCGGCCCCCGCGTACTCGAGCACATGGTCGACGCCGTCCTCTATTTCGAGGGCGACAGCGGGAGCCGCTACCGCCTGATCCGCGCCATCAAGAACCGCTTCGGGGCCGTCAACGAGATCGGCGTGTTCGTCATGACCGAAGGGGGGCTGCGCGAGGTGACCAACCCTTCCGCCCTGTTCCTGCGGCAGGACGCCCGCAATGCCCCCGGGAGCGTCATATTGGTGACACAGGAGGGCACCCGGCCCCTGCTCGTGGAGGTCCAGGCCTTGATCGATGAAAGCCCCGGCGCCAATCCGCGACGGGTCGCGCTGGGCTTGGACGGCCAGCGCCTGGGCATGTTGCTTGCGCTTTTGCATCGCCACGGGGGGCATGCCACATCGCGTCACGACGTCTTCGTCAATGTGGCGGGGGGCGTGCGGGTGACGGAGACCGCGTCGGATCTCGCGGTCTTACTGGCCTGCACATCGAGCCTTCTGGACCGTCCTGTGCCGCGCGATCTCGTGGTGTTCGGTGAGGTAGGGCTGGCCGGTGAGATGCGGCCGGTACCGCGCGGCCAGGAGCGATTGCGCGAGGCGGCAAAACTCGGCTTCAAGCGCGCCATCGTGCCCGCCGCCAACGTCCCCAAGCGGCACTCCGAGGGAGATATCGCCGTGTTTGGCGCCAGGCAATTGAGCGAGGCTTTGGCGCATTTTTTGCAGCCTTAACACTATTCGACGGCGAGTCTGTGGCTCGGCATAGAGACCGGGTACAGTGGATCCGGGAGGCAAGGGCATGACACAGAGCGAAAAACGGAATGCGGCAGGCAGCGACGGGGTGATGCAGGCGTCGTCTCCGACCAAGATCCGTCATGCTACGACCCCCGCATTTCTCGGCGCGATGTGCGCGCTCGGGGGAGTGGGGCTTGCGCTGCTTGCGCACGCCGGGATCGCCCTGTCGGGTATTCAGCCCCCTGGCGGGCTCTTACCCCCCTTTCTTGGGGGGTGGTTTGGCGCCAAGGTGGCATTCTGGCGCCTAGCCGCGATTCAGGGCGGCGTAATACTCACGGGCGCCCTGATTGCCGTAGGACATAGGCGCACCAAGCGCCGCCGCAAATGCGTCGTGAACCGCGAGCCCACACGTATACTGCAGGCCCCGCGCGCCACCTTTCTGCGAACGCTGGAACGCATCGTGGCTATCGACAGCCATTGTGCCTACCACTTCATCCTCTTTGATATCGATGGCTTTCGGATATTGAACGACCAACATGGCACCGAAGCCTGCGATGGTCTGCTCGTCCGGGTCGAACAACAGATCGCCGCGGCCTTACCAAAAAACACACGGCTGGCGCGATTCGGAAGCGATGAGTTTCTGGCATTTGTGCCCCAGCTCACTGGCGAAGAGGCCTTCTCCTTGGCGCGACAGGTCTTGAAATCCGTGGCCGGGCACCGCTTTGAGCTTGGTACCGGCACCTTGCACGCCACCATGAGTGCGGGGCTCGCCTCCTTCCCGGAGAGTGCCCAGAGCCTGCCAGACGCCATCAGTCAGATGACCTCAGCCCTCCAGGAGGCCAAGAACGAGGGGCGGGGGGTAGTGGTCGCCGCCCGGCACAATAAGAGTGGGCTCTGCCGCCTAGGCGCCGAAGTGGAATCGGCCTTGAGCGAGAGGCGCGTTCATCCCGCCTACCAGCCCATCGTGGATCTACGCACCGGCCGCCCGGTGGCTGAAGAGGGTTTGGCGCGGATTGTGCTGTCTCACGGCCGGATCCTGGGCGCCGATGAATTCATGAATGCCGCCACCGATCTCCGACTCGCGAGCCGAATCGACGAGCGTCTTATCGAGCGCACGCTGGACCGGTGCCGCGAGCAGAGCCGCGAGGGCGATAAGCGTCTGCGATTCATTAATGTCTCGGCCGCACTCTTGCAGGAACAGCGCCTGCTTGAGCAGATCGCTTTGGCTTTCACTGGATGCGATATTCTCGGGGATCTTACCGGGAGTCGCAATCCGCTGGTGGTTGAGATCACGGAACGCGAACTCCTGCGCGATCCAGCGGAGGCCTTGCGGACCTTGCAACCTCTGCTCGACATCGGCGCGCGACTTGCTATCGACGATTTCGGTAGCGGTTATTCCTCTTTCCTGTACCTCACCGCGCTCCCCATATCTTTCCTGAAGATCGAGATGGCGCTCTTGAAGACCGCGCGCACCAGCGAGCGCGCACGTTCCATCCTGAAAGGGATCAAGGCCATCGCCCAAGACCTTGGCATCCTTACGATAGCCGAAGGCATAGAGGACGAGGAGCTGGCTCAAATCGCGTGCGACCATGGTATCGATTGGGGGCAAGGGTTCTATTTCGGGCGTCCCATGCTTGAACCGGCCACGGCGGCCGGTGTTCCCGAAAGGGTCGCCTAACAGACTTTCGCATCAAGGCGCCACGGGTCTGGGGGCCTCGAAACCGATCGGGGCGTAAAGCGCGGGCCCGTACCTCACGCATTTTGAGGGTCAGGGACGGTGCCTTTGCGTCACAGGCTCCTCTCCATGCGTGGAGGTGGAGCTACGGGGCGGCGAGGCGCGCCACGGTACTCCTTCTTGTCTCTCTTAGCGCAGGCCTGTTCGTGCGGGGCGCGAGCGGCGCAGGGCGGCGTTCAGGCCCACGTTAATGACAAGCACCATGAGGATCACGAGGAAGGCCGCGGCGAACGCCAAGGCGTGCGCCGAACGATAGGGCTGATTGATGAAGCTCCAAATGACATAGGTCAGGTAGCCGATCGGTTCGTGGATGAGTTTGCCATTCCAGAGGAAGTTCGACCAACCGGCCGTGTAGATCAAGGGTGCGGTCTCGCCCAGGGCTATGGCGATGGCGAACAGAACACCCGTCAATATGCCGGGCAAGGCGAGAGGCAAGGCCAGGCGCGTGATCACGGTAAACTCGCGCAAGCCCAGGGCGTAGCCCGCCTCACGCAGGCCGCCCGGTACCTGCATGAAAGAAATCTCGGTGAAACGCGCGATGTAGGGAACGACCATGATCGCGAGCGTCAAAGACCCGGCAAGTACCGAGAACTGCCAGCCCAGCCCTATGACGAGCGTCACATAACTGAAGTAACCCAGAACGATGGACGGCACACCGGCCAGGACATCGTCCAGGAAGCGGACCGTACGCCCGAACCGGCCCCGGCCGAACTCCGAGAGATAGATGCCGGCGAGGATGCCCACCGGGGCGGCAAATATGAGGGCCCCCGAGACCAACACGAGCGTGCCTGTAATGGCATTGAGCAGTCCGCCGGAGATACCATTCGTGACCTGCGTGAAGAGCGCGAACGACAAGGCGGACATGCCCTTGCGAATCACCGTATAGAGAATGTCGAGCAACGGGGTTGCCACCAGGACGAACGAGGCCGCGGCCAGACCCCACCCCAATCCCGAGAGCCATTTCCGGCGTGTGACGCGCGAGATACTAAACGGCTGAAGCATTGCGGGAGGTCCCGGTGAGTAGGCGCGCTATGATGTTGGTGAGGACCGAGATGATGAAAAGTATAAGTGCGATCTCGGCGAGTGACCGCACCGCCATCCCGGTCGGATCCTGCATCGCGCTATCGAGCTGTGACACGATAAACGAGGCCATGGTCGTGACCGGACTATAGATGTTCCCAGGGAAGTAATTCAAGGCCCCGCCGCTTACCATAAGGACCGCCATGGTTTCACCCAATGCGCGACCCAGACCCAGGATGCAAGCCCCGATAATGTTGCCGCGCACCGCGGGCAACATGGCGCGCCGCACCACTTCAAAGTGGGTGGCGCCCAGGGCGTAGGCGGCCTCCTTCGTTTCCGACGGGACCTGCGCCAAGGCGTCGCGCACGGTCGCCGCAATGATAGGTACCACCATGAGCGCAAGCACAATGGAGGCTGCGAGCAAACCATAGCCGCTTCCGACCGCACCTGCGAAGAAAGGAATAAAGCCCAGCACTGAGCGCAGGCCCGGACCCACGGTATGGGCCACAAGGGGCGTCAGCACCGCATAGCCCCAGAGTCCGTACACCACGCTTGGTACTGCGGCGAGCATCTCGACTACGAACGACAAGGGGGTCCGGAGACGGCTGCGCAGACCCTCGGCCAGGAAAACCGCGACCCCGAGACTGATGGGGACGGCGATAATAAGCGCGATCGCTGACGTCAACAGAGTGCCTACGATGAATACGAGAATGCCGTAATTCGCGCCTATGGGCGCAAGCACTCCGCGCTGTTTCACGGGATCGGCGTAGAGGTTGCCAAGATTCCAGGTATGGCCGGTGAGAAAATGCCAACCATTGAATGTCAGGGCTGGCCACGAATAGCGGGCCAGAAATACGAGAACAGCAAGCAAAGCGAGCGGTATGAGACTTGTGACGAGTACGAGGACAATCCGGAATGGTCGAAGCTTCATGACGCTCTCAGAAAAGGGCCGGGGCCTTTTCGGGGCCCCGGTCTTTTGCTCTCGTTAGTGGATCTTCGCGATCTGCTTGCGACTGAGCGCGGAGATGCGCGCAGGCAAGGCGATGAATCGCACTTGTCGAAGGAAGCGGTGCGCGTTTCCTTCGTGGGTGTCGACGGTCCATGACAGGAAGGTGCGCAGGGCCTGGGCCATGGCGCCACTTGCCTGGTGGTCGTTCACGATCGCGTACTCATAGTTGATGATCGGATAGGACTCCGCACCCGGCGCGAAGACAAGGCTGATGCGCTCGTCGACTGGCGTCTTGTTGACGAGTTCCGCGGCGGCCGCTGTTACGGTCTTCTTGGTGGGCAGCAGGAAGCGCCCGGCGCGGTTTTTGAGCATTGCCGTACCCAGATGCGCGCGCTTCACTTCCTTGGTGAAGCTTACGCCGATATAGGCAATGGAGTAGGGCGTCTGCGCCGCAGCCTGCACCATGCCTGGGTTGCCGAGCGCACCCAAGCCACCCGGTACTGCAGGCCAGCTGATCGTGGTGCCGTAACCTGCGTGCGAGTTCCAGTAGGGTGTCGAGAAGGACAGGTACTGGCTGAATATAAAGGTGTCGCCGCTGCCGTCCGTTCTATGGATTGGCGTGATGAGATGGTGTGGCAAACGCACGCCGGGGTTCAGTCGCGCGATGGCCGGCGCATTCCAGTAGCGGATGTGGCCGTCGTAGATCCCGGCCAGCACAGGCCCGCTCAGCTTGAGATGAGTGCCGTTTAGGCCCGGGATGTTGTAGTTGACGGTCTGCGCGGAAATGGCCAGGGGGATGTTCAGAATCGCCGGATTCTGCTTCATCTGCATGTTGCTCATATAGGCATCCGACGCCCCGATCTGAGCCACGCCCGACACGGCCTCCGAGATGCCGGTGCCGCTCCCGGTCCCCTGCGTATTGATGCGTACGCCTGGGTGGCTGTGGGTGTATACGGGCACCCAGAGGTTAAAGAGCGGATAAAGGAGAGTGGAGCCGGTCTCCGTTATGTTGAGCGTGCGCGCGGACGCCATCGGAGAGCCCATGACCCCGGCCAGGGTCAGGGCGAGCATCGCCCCTCCTAGCGTGGCTTTTACGGGGTTCCTGCTCGAGTTTTTCAACATAGCTGCCTCTAGGGTTGTTTGATCGCCATGAAGCCTAAGGGGGTTTCATGACAAGCTCGTGACAGGCATCGCGCGCGCCATTTTAACCGAATCCTGACGCTTTGCCAGCACGGAGGCACCAAGCCGCTTGTTTAATGGCCTCTGTTCACACGGCCCGCCGTTCATGGAGGCGGGCCCGGTCTGGACTTGCGAGCGCACGGCTGGGGGCGGAAACCGCTCGCGCCGTCCGCCGTCCGCTCCAGAGGCCTACCGACAGGGCGGCGAGCGCGAATCCCGCGATCGTGGCGATCGTGCCGCGGTGCAGTGTCGTCCACACCTGCGGGCTATGGCGCGCGGAGCGATTGCTAAACGGTCCGTGCACCCCGTGATCGCCCGGGACTGGTTTCCAGAGGTTGTCGGGGCGCGCAGGGTCAGCGAATTCCGGTGCCTGCTGGGCGCTGTACCCTTGGCGGGCGAGATAGTGGTCAAGGGCCCCAGGGGCGATCTTGTTGGCGATGATCGCCGCGACGGTGGAGGCGCCGACATCGATCTCACGCCGGTCGTGGCTGGCCGCCCATACCACGACGCGCGCCGCGACTTCCGGTTCGTAAATGGGAGGAACGGGTTGAGGATTATGGGTCATGTTGTTCTTGGATAAAGAGAATTGTGTTGTGTTCATGGCCGGCATTTGGACCAGGGTGACGCGCACGCGACTCTGGTCGTGGAGGAGCTCCGTGCGCAGGGATTCGGTAAACCCCTGGATGGCGTGTTTAGCACCGCAGTAGGCGGCTTGGAGCGGTATGCCCCGGTAGGCGAGCGCCGAGCCGACCTGAATGATGACACCACGGTCGCGAGGCAACATGCGGCGCAGGGCGGCCATGGTCCCATAGACGTAACCAAGGTAGGTCACCTCCGTGACCCGCGCCACCTCCTCGGGCCGCAGTTTCTTGACGGGCGAGAAGACCGAGACCATGGCGTTATTCACCCATACCGTGATGGGCCCAAGCTCCGCCTCGACCGCCTGCGCGGCGGCCTCGACCTGGTCGGCGTCCGATACGTCGGTCGGCACGGCAATGGCCCGACCGCCCAGGGATTCCACTTCGCGTTGGGCGGCCTCCAGCCCCTCTCGTCCACGCGCGAGTAGGCCGATCTTGGCCCCTTCGCGCGCAAAAAGACGCGCTACCGCGCGGCCATGGCCAGCGCTCGCCCCCGTTATGACGACTACATCCTGAGTATTTGGCATAAATCCTCCTGCGTGAATGGAGATGCAAGGCTGCGAGCCCGCCAAGCCCGATCCCGGATGGCTTGCCCTAGCTTGTGTACGCGCACCGCGGGGTCCATAGGGCGCATCCCGTACCCGGGCGGCGCGGGGGAGGGCCGCCGCCTCCTAGACCGCCCGGTCCGCGGAGGAACCCTGCAGGCGTCCGGCCATCCGCGCCCATGGTACCGATGCCGGCGGCCGCCTGGACCCGGCTTAAGGGCGGAAGGCGGGGTGGTCCCGGGTCAAGGCGCACAGGTTCAGGTCTCCGGCGGCGGCGCGCCCGCGGTCGCTTGCGCGTGATTCAAGGCCGCCACCAGGATGACACCGCCGCTCACATTCCCGATAAAGGTCGGGATCATGAAGCGTGTAAAGTATTCCGGCCAGGAGATCACGCCACGCAGAACGAGATAAAAGGCTTCCACAGACCCGGCAATGAGGTGCGGGAAGCCCGCGATACTTATGACGTAGGTGAGGAGCATGATTGTGGTGACGCGCGCCGTCTCGGCGGCCGGCAATAACCAGACCATCAGGGCGACAAGCCAGCCGGCGAAGACGGCGCCTAGCACCATGGGCGCGAAGGGCCGGATCGCGTGGCGTCCAAGCTCAGTGAGCGTGCGTTGCATGCCGGTGCCAAAAAGCGTGGTGTCGGCGATGGCCCACGCGAACAGCAGGGTTCCAAGGAGGTTTGTGGTGAGCACGGTCGCCCAGAGCTTCATGACCCGAGCGAATTTGCGCCACGTCAAGTCCTGCATGAGTGGAAGTATCGCCGTCAAGGTGTTTTCCGTGAAGAGCTGTTGGCGCCCGAGGACCACGATAAGAAATCCGAGGGAATAGCCAAAGCCCGCGATGAGTTTGCGTGACGGGCTTGGGGCAAGGCCGTTGTGAATGATGCCTTGCGCGAGCATGGAAAACCCCATGGAGAGGCCGGCGGCAAGCCCCGACCAGGCCAAGGCCTTGGTTGATCGCTGCAATTCCTGCTCACCCTCTTCGCGAATGACCTCATGCACCACACCTGCGGATATGGTGACGCGCTCGCGAGTCTTTTTCAGATCGGCGCGGTCGAGCTTCACGGTGTTCGACTGATTCTCTGGGCGGGAAGGCATCGGATTCCATCTCCTTTTGTGGGGCGTGCAAGAATCGGCCGCCGCCGATCCCGACGGGGTCGTGGTGCCTCTGGACCCGACCCTTTACGCTTGCCCCCGCCTTTACAATCGGGTGATAGGGCGACGGAGCGTCCGACAGGGCTTGATGGCTGCCCCTTGCGCGCACCGCGGGCCCATGTGTCACCGTAGGTGCCGTTTGCGCCCCCAGCCGGTCGTTTCGATGGTGGCGCGAGACCGGGGCGTACGCTAGTCATGACCGCGGGGTGCGAGTTCCTCCCATTCTTCGTTCAGGGTGGCGCGCACGATGCCGAGCGCGTCTACATCGCCCTTGATTAAGGCCGAAGTGAAGTTCTTGGCCTGCTTCAATGTGATGTGCGGAGGCAGAGGCGGCACGTTGGGATCCGTGTGCGCATCGATCACCACCGGTCTATCCGCCGCAAAGGCCTCATCCCAGGCAGGTCCAATGGCCTGCGTCCGGTCGACCACAATGCCGCGCAAGCCCAACATCCGCGCATAGGTCGCGTAGGGAAACTCCGGCACGTTCTGTGAGGCCTCGAATTTTGGGTTTCCGGTCATGACCCGCATCTCCCACGTGACTTGATTCAAGTCGCTATTGTTCAATACAAGCATAATGAGTCGCGGATCCGACCATTGCCGCCAATGCCTGGCAAACGTGACGAGGTCGTTGATGCCGCTCATCTGCATCGCGCCATCTCCCGCCATGGCGATGACGGGCCGATCCGGATAGGCGGTCTTTGCCGCGAAGGCGTAAGGCGCGGCCGGCCCCATGGTCGCAAGCGTCCCTGACAGAGAGGCCTTCATTCCGCGCTTGATCTTGATGTCGCGAGCGTACCAGTTGGCTGCCGATCCCGAATCACAGGACAGGATGGCGTTACTTGGCAGACGCTGTGACAACCCCCAAAGACCCGCTGCGGATTGATGGGATCGGCGTCATTGAGGGCCCGCCCCTCCAGGGTTTTCCGCCACTGCGCGACAGCGCGTTCGATCCTATCGCGCCACGCACGGTTCCGCTTGGGCTTCAGGCGCGGTAGGAGTGCCCTAAGGGTCAAGGCCGCGTCGCCTATGAGATTCAGCTCCATGGGATAGCGGATCCCGAGCATGCGGCCGTCTATGTCGATTTGGGTGCCGCGGGCGTGGCCCTCGGGGGGCAGGAACTCGCTATACGGAAAGCTCGAGCCGACCATGAGAAGCGTGTCGCGCTCCTCCATCATCTCAAAACTTGGTTGGGTTCCGAGCAGCCCTATGGCCCCCGTCACAAATGGCAGATCATCCGGAACCGCGGCCTTACCGAGGAGGGCCTTGGCCACGCCGGCCCCGAGCCGCTCGGCGACGGCAATGACCTCGTCGGTGGCCGCAAGGCATCCGGCCCCGACCAGCATGGCACTGCGCTCACCCTCGTTCAGGAGGGTGGCAGCCCGATGGAGATCGCGCTCATCCGGAACGATATAAGGGCGCGCATGGCCCACCGAGGAGTGTAGGGTGTTGTGCGCGCGGGGCGGCGTCTTCACGGCGCGCATCTCCTGAACATCGTTTGGCACGATGATGCAGGTGACGGTACGTTCCGTAAGCGCGATGCGTACGGCGCGATCGACGATATGCCGCGTCTGGACGGGATTCATGAGGGTCTGCACGTACTCGCCCGCGACGTCCTGAAAGAGTGCGGGCAGGTTCACCTCCTGTTGGTAATGTCCGCCCATCACCGTGCTGGCCGCTTGACCCACGATGGCCACTACGGGTTGATGGTCCAGCTTGGCGTCGTAGAGTCCGTTTAGAAGATGGATGGCGCCTGGGCCGGATGTCGCCACGCAACATCCCACTTCTCTCGTGAATTTGGCGTGCGCGCAGGCCATAAAGGCGGCGAGCTCCTCGTGTCGAACTTGTATGAAATCCACGGCCTGTCCGGCACGCGCCATGGCGCCGAAGAGGCCATTGATCCCGTCACCGGGATAGCCGTAGACGCGCCGTATACCCCAGGCACGCAGCCTTTCGAGCAGGAAGTCAGCCACTGTGTCGACCATGTTTGCTCCTTATATCCACCAAAACGATGGGGTGCCGGAGGCGCTCATGGCTGCCGTGTTGATGGGCGCGATTTGCGCTGACGGGGACTCTCGGCGAGGGTACGGGATGTTGGCGCGGCCACGGCGAAAGACGACTCGGCGGCGGCCCCCTGGAGAGCTTGGTGCGGGGTGGCTTGAGTCATCGTCGCGGCCAGAGGGCGCATGCTCGGGGGGTAATCGATGAGTGATCGGGCCCTCGGGGTCGCGATCAGAGGAATAGACGTTCCGTTCGACGCCTACTGCGGTTGCGTTCGGGGGGTTTGGGGACCCATGGCGCATCATGGCGAACCTCCAGCCGTAACCCCGGGCAAGCGACGGGCCTGTCGGAAAGTGCCTATGGTTTCGTCGAATCGTTTGATTGCTCATAGGCCACCTTGTCGCATGTTCAAGGACGCGGGCATGGTACTCCGAGGGGCGACCCGCATGATCCGGCTTATGGAATGGGTGTCGGTGGCCGAGCGTGCTTGACGTGGGCACACTCGCTTGCCAAAGCGGATGGGGCGGCTGGATGGCACTTTGTCTCTTGTCCTATCGGGAATCCGGGCAAGACCGCAACGACGAGCGGGGTGTTGTGCGAGAATGGCGCTTCGACTGGGTTTTAAGCGCTGGCCTCGATGCTGGCGGGGAGGGAGTGTGATCGATTTCGATACCGTGATCGAACGGCGCAACACCGATAGCGTCAAATGGGATCGCTACCGGGACCGGGATATCCTGCCGCTGTGGGTGGCCGATATGGACTTTGCGTCCCCGCCGGCCATCATCCGCGCCTTGCAGGAGCGGGTGGCGCACGGCGTGTTCGGCTATGGCAACGCGCCGCGGGCGCTTCTCGAGGCGATTCTCGCCTATGTCGCGGACCACAACGGCTGGCTACTGCGCCCGGACTGGATCGTGTGGTTGCCGGGCTTGGTGACGGGGCTTAATCTGGCGTGCCGGGCGACAGGGGCCCCAGGCGACGCCGTGCTCACGCTCACGCCGGTCTACCCACCGTTCCTGAGCGCCCCGGGCCTTGCCGGGCGGCGGCTCGTGGCCGCGCCTCTGCGGCTTGTCGGCGAGCACTACACGATCGATTGGAGTGCGCTCGAGGCGTCTGTCACGCCGGATGCCCGCCTTTTTTTGTTGTGCAATCCACACAACCCGGTCGGGCGCGTCTATGAGGCGGAGGAACTGGAGCGCTTGGGGCATTTCTGCGAACGCCACGACCTGATCATCTGCGCCGATGAGATCCATGCAGGACTCGTGCTCGATCCGTCCCGGCGTCATCGCTCCATCGCGGATGTGAGTCCCGAGATCGCACGGCGGACCATAACCCTCATGGCCCCGAGCAAGACCTTCAATATTCCCGGGCTTGGCTTTTCCTTCGCAGTCATCCCGGACCCGGTCCTGCGCGCGCGCTTTCGCGGGTTTATGAAAGGTATCGTGCCGGACATTAACGTGTTGGGCTTTGCCGCGGCGCTCGCCGCCTACCGTGAAGGGGAGCCGTGGCGGTGTGCCTTAATCGATTATCTGCGCCGCAATGCCGAGACCTTGATTAGCGCGATACGCGCGATGCCAGACCTCGGGGTGGCGGCCGTGGAGGCGACCTACCTTGCCTGGATCGATGCCCGCAGTCTCCGCATGGAGAACCCGCAGCGATTTTTCGAGGAGGCGGGGGTCGGACTCTCGGATGGCGCGGACTTTGGGGCGCCAGGCTTCGTGCGCCTGAATTTCGGATGTCGGCACGCACTGCTCGAACAGGCCTTGGAGCGCATGCGCCAGGCCCTATCCGGGCACGCGCACCGTGATTGAGGCCTTTGGGGATGGGGCTGCGCGGCCAGGGCCTGCGCGCGCCGACCTAGAGGACCTCGAACCCCTCGGCTTCGAGCATGCGCACGAGACGGATGAGCGGCAATCCGATGAGGGTGTTCGGGTCGTCACCCTGGAAGCGCTCGAGCAGAGCGATGCCCAGCCCTTCGGATTTCACGCTCCCGGCGCAATCAAAGGGACGCTCCTTTTGCAGGTAGCGAGTGATATGTTCCTCGCCGAGTCTCCGGAACGTGACCTCGAACAACGCGACCTCTGACTGGATTCGACCGGTCCTCGCATTGAGGAGCGCCAGGCCCGTGTACAGACGCGCGGTCTTGCCGGAGATACGGCGCAGCTGGCGTGCCGCCTCGTCGAAGCCGCCTGGCTTGCCCACGATCTCGCCGTCGTATTCCGCAACTTGGTCCGAGCCTATGATGAGGGCATCCGCTGCCCGCGGACGCACCGCCTCGGCCTTGGCGATCGCAAGCCGTTCCGTCAAGGCCCGCGCGTCTTCGTTGGGCCGCGCCGTCTCGTCGGCATCCGAGACCATCACCTCGAAAGGGATTTTGAGGCGCGCCAGGAGGTCGTGGCGGTAGCGCGAACCTGAGGCCAGGATCAGACGCTGAGGGACTGCCACGGTCTAGCCGATCTCGACGAGCGCTTCGTTGGGATTCACGCTATCACCCTTTTTGACATGGATCGCCTTCACCGTGCCCTGCACCGGTGCTGGCACCTCGTTTTCCATTTTCATGGCTTCGATGACAAGCACCGGATCCCCGGCTTTCAAGACCTGGCCCATGGTGACCAAGACATCGACCACGGTGCCTGGCATGGCGCTTGTGACATCGCCGGCCTTATAGGCCTTCGGACGCCCATGCGACACCGTGGCCCCGGCGTCGGTCCCCGCCATGGGCTCGCGAAAATCGGCACCCACGCCTGCGATCGGCACGATGCCCATGGTTTCGACCATGATTTCCTCCGGCATCCCGTCGACATAGACGTAGAAGGGCCTGCGGTCCTCGCTCTTGTGGCCGGCCCCACGGATCTTGATGTTGTAGGTCTCGCCATGCATGGTGACATTGAAATCGGTGGGCGCGAGGTAGCAGGGGGCCGACTGCGCCTCGGGTGGCGGCAGGAGCTCTTCGGGCTGCAGGGTGCCGGCGGCGCGCTCGCCGAGGAACTGGCGGCCAACCTCCGGGAACATCGCGTAGGTCAGCACGTCCTCTTCGCTCTTGGCGAGATCGCCGATCTCGGCGCGCAACTTCTCCATTTCGGGTGGGATATCGTCAGCGGGTCGGTGGGTGATGACCGGCTGACCGCCGATGGCCATCCTCCGGACCCGGCTATCCACGGTTCCCGGGGGCGCGCCATAGCGCCCCTGAAGGTAAAGCTTCACCTCGCTTGTGATGCTTTTGTATCGTTGCCCCGTAATGACGTTCAAAACCGCCTGCGTGCCTACGATCTGGGATGTTGGAGTGACCAGCGGCGGATAGCCGAGATCGGCGCGCACACGCGGGATTTCGAGCAGGACCTCATCCATGCGGTCCAGGGCGCCTTGCTCTTTCAGCTGGTTGGCGAGATTCGAGATCATCCCGCCCGGCACCTGATTGACATGGACACGACTGTCCACGCCCGTATGCTCGCTCTCGAACTGGTGGTAGCGCTTGCGGACATCACGGAAATACGTGTTGACCCGCTCAAGGCGCTCGAGATCGAGACCCGTGTCATAGGGGGTACCGCGCAGCGCGGCGACCAGACTTTCGGTCGGGGGATGGCTCGTCCCCTCGCCGAATGAAGACAGCGCCGTATCGATCAGATAGCAGCCGCTTTCAATCGCCTTCCATTGACAGATCGCCGCCAGACCCGAGGTCGAATGGGAGTGCAGATGCAAGGGGACCTTGACAGCCTTTACCAAGGCCTTGACGAGCGCGGTGGTTTTGGTCGGCGTCAGGAGTCCGGCCATATCCTTTATGGCGATCGTCTGGCAGCCCATGGCCTCCAGTTCGCGCGCCATCGCCACAAAGGCCGGTACATTGTGGACCGGGCTCGTGGTGTAGCACAGGGTGCCTTCGGCGTGCTTGCCGTTTTCGAGAACCGCCTCGATGGCCACGCGCAGGTTGCGGGTGTCGTTCATCGCATCGAATATCCGAAAGACGTCGACGCCGTTTTGCGCGGCTTTGGCCACGAACGCGCGCACCACATCATCCGAATAATGCCGATAGCCGAGCAGGTTCTGACCGCGCAGCAGCATCTGGATGCGGGTGCGGGGCAGGGCGGCCTTCAGGAGTCGCAGGCGTTCCCAGGGGTCTTCTTTCAGGTACCGCAGACAGGCATCAAAAGTGGCCCCCCCCCAGGCCTCGAGCGACCAGTAGCCGATGGCATCCAGGTCCGGACAGGCCGGCAACATATCCTCGGTGCGCAAGCGGGTGGCGATCAGCGATTGATGGGCGTCCCGCAGGACCACATCCGTGATTTGTACGCGTGTTTTTGGCACGATTACCTACCTGTCTTCATGAGTGCTGAATTATACCCCGCGCCCGCTGTGGCGTCTCGATCGTCGCGGATGCGGCCAGGCCTGCGTTCATAAACCATGGTGCGCGGCAATGGCCGCGGCAATGGCCGCCGCCAAGTGCGATGTCGGGCGGCGGACCGAATAATTGCTGAGTTCGGGATGCTCCTCGACAAAGGCGGTATTGAAGCGACCAATGCGAAACTCCGCCGTCCGCAGGATCTCGAGGTGATAGGGTATGGTTGTCTTGACGCCGGAGACGCCCATGTCCAGGAGGGCACGTCGCGCGCGGGCCAGGGCCTTGTCCCAGGTCAGCGCCCATATGGTCAACTTTGCGCACATCGAGTCATAGTAGGGCGGAAACTCATAACCCGTGTAGATGGCGGCGTCGGTCCGCACACCCGGCCCGCCGGGTGAATAATAACGGGTGATGCGCCCAAAATTCGGCAGGAAGTCGTTTTTCGGGTCCTCGGCATTGATGCGAAACTGCAAGGCGTACCCGCGTCTTTGGATATCGTCTTGCGCGTAGGAGAGCGGGTTCCCCGCCGCGATCAGGATCTGTTCCTGCACGATATCCACGCCCGTTATCTGTTCCGTCACTGTGTGCTCGACCTGTAGGCGCGTGTTCATCTCCATGAAATAAAACCGCTTCTGCTGGTCAAACAGGAATTCTACCGTCCCTGCGTTTTCGTAGCCGACCGCCTTGGCGGCCCGCACGGCCAAGTCACAGACCTCGGCGCGCTCTTCCTCGGTCAGCTGCGGCGAGGGCGCGATTTCAAGCAATTTCTGATGACGCCTCTGGATGGAGCAGTCACGCTCGAAGAGGTGAACGACATTCCCGAAGCGGTCGCCGAGGATTTGGACCTCGATGTGGCGTGGATTGACGATGCACTTCTCCAGGAAGACCTCCGCCGCGCCGAAGGCCTTGGTCGTTTCCGAGACCACACGGTCGTAGTGGCGACGGAGTTCGCCTTCGGAGTCACAGCGTCGAATACCGCGGCCGCCACCGCCTGAGGTGGCCTTGAGCATCACCGGATAGCCTATGGTCTTGGCCGCCGCGATGGCCTCGTCGAGGTTTGCGACATTGCCGTCACTGCCGGGGACGACCGGCAGGCCGGCGGCGATCGCCGCCGCGCGCGCGAGCGTTTTGTCTCCCATTTGACGGATGACGTGCGGAGACGGGCCCACGAAAATGAGCCCACGCCGTATGCATATCTCGGCCAGTTCCGGGTTCTCAGACAAAAATCCGTAACCGGGGTGCACGGCGTCGCAGCCGGCGCCCAGAGCGACGCTCGTGATGCGGTGGGCATTCAAATACCCGCCGACCGGGTCCGGACCCAGGTTGTAGGCCTCGCTCGCCTTCTTGACGTGGAGGGCGTGTCGGTCGGCATCGGTGTACACCGCGACGGATTCTATGCCCATCTCGGCGCAGGCCCGAACTATCCGTACCGCGATCTCCCCGCGGTTTGCCACCAATAGCTTCTTGATCACCCCATACTCCCGAAAGCGTGCACGTTAAGGCGGGGCGGTATTGTAAAGCTTTGGTCGCCAGTATTCACCACCGAATGCGCGCGAGGAGCCTCTGCCTTCAGGTATGGGGAGGAAAGCGCGCCGTCAGTGTGTGTAAGCATAACCGTCCATCCTGTGGATAGGTGTGCAATGACGCCAGGAAACCCCACCCAGTTCTATGCCGTTAACCTCGAGCTTGAAACTGCGGGACTTCGTGCACGCAGCTCTGCCAACATGCATCCCCTGAAACCTTCCTTGCGGTACGATGGCGCGCACCGTGTCGCTCGTCTGAAGATCAAAGTAAACCTTCTGCCGAGACTTAGCTTTGTCTCCCGGAACTCTTTGTTTCGTGACATTTTGCATCTGTCTCCGCCCGCGCCCGGCGGCGGCTACCTGTAACGGACGCAACAAGGGAGGCGGGCGGACCTGTTTGCCGGATTCCCCGACGCGGGCGGCGTCTATCGAGTGGGCTTTCGGATAGTGCTGCCGGGAACGGTTATAGTTTGTCCGCCCGCTACTGCCGACTTCCACGATCAGGCCCGTGGCCTTCAGTTGCTCCGAGAACACCCGGCGGGTGCTGTTGACCGCCGCCGCGTCCTTGAGTAGTGCCTTCCGCCGCATCTCGATACGGGTCAAACGCTCGGGATCGTGGGCCAGAAACTCCCACACATCCTGGGCGTTCTTTCTTTGGTTGCAGGAGGCGCAGGCCAGGATGAGATTACTGACCCGATCGCAACTGCCCCGGCTCTTGGGGTGGATGTGGTCGATGGTGAGCGGCACGTGCTCGGCGTCACAGTAAGCGCAGGTCCGGCCCCACTTCTCCAGGAGATACTCCCGGATCTCGTAGCCAAACAAGGTTCAGA
>JAKAXK010000162.1 GCA_021827145.1 Pseudomonadota bacterium | reverse complement strand
TTCCGATCTCCTTCAAGAGCTTCACCAGCGCCAAGGACGGCTTGGTCTTGCCGTTCTCGTAACGCGAAAAGGCGTTGACTCCACCCCCGAATATCTCCGCCGCCTGCCGTTGATCCAGGTCGAGTTTCTTACGAACCCTGGCAATGTAATCGGGATCGACATAGGCTGCGTTGACTTGGCGCTGGAACTGTCCGAGCAATTCGCTGTAACGGTCGCCGTGCTCGCGGTTTAAGACGATTTCGCCGCAGGCCGGACAAAATTCGCCCGTTACCGCCACAAGGGTGGTGGTTTCGCCCTTGTAGGTGTAGGGGATATCGCGCGTGTCAGGGATCAATTCCGCCGCGCCACAGCAAGGACACTTCATGGTCATAGCTCCTTAAAAGACACGATCAGCACGTCCTCAATCACCGTGAGCTTCAGGTACACGTCTGCTTGGTTGGTCCGGGCGTGGTACACGTCTTGCCAGACGCGATGATCGGCGTGTGTGGTCATGCTCTTCTGAAAGTGGGCGGGCGACAGCGCCATCACGACCGCGCACATCCCCGCCAGATCAAAAACGCCGACCCCTCGCGCCCCCTGGTAGGCGCTGGCCGTGGCCCGCACCTGCCCCGCCTCTACCAAGGCCTTCACCACGGAGAGCGGACAGTGGGGGACGCGTTTCTCCATGACCGTATAATAACCTAATCCGCATTTTTGGCAAGTCGGTTATTAGCCATGCATCTCGACCACCTTGGCACTCAACCGTATAGAATACCCACCCTGCAGGGCCGAGGTGGTCATTACGCTATGTGTCTCATGAGACACGCTCGACCGTAATGTGCCCCGTGGGAGACACCAGGCCGTCTCCCCTCTTTTCCTGATTCGATTTTTGCGGGTTCAAGTAGGCGCGAATGTTCCCCGTGGGAAACAATATAACTTTTGTTGGTGATAGGGGCGTGCAGAAAAAGCGGGGGGCGTTTCTGGGGAGATGACAGCGTGGCAGTTATGGCCCGGCGCGTTGGGCGCCTGGGGTCTCCTGCGCCCGCCGCCCTTGCTCGATCAGAAGCGCAAGCAGCACAGCGCCGGGAATCCCGGCCGCTTCGGCCGCACGGCACGCAGCCATGGCATCATTGCCGTGTCCGCGCAGAAAGTCGTTCGTGATCTGGCAAAGGGCCCGGGCCGCGTCGATGAGCGTCAGCTCGTGGTGTCGGGCGTAGGCACGGGTCTCGTCTAGCATGTTATCAATGGTTTGATTGCTGATCCGGCCACCGCCCTTGCTATAAACATAATCGCTGATCCCCTTGCGCGTCCGTTGTTCGCCCAGATCCACAATAGCCTCCGATACCAGCTTTCTGGTTGTGGTTTTTTGGCGGGCCCGTCCTGCTCTCTCTAATCGCACGTCATCGATGCGCAAGCCATGGCCCACCAGTGGCAAGAGCCCGTAGACCTCGACTTCTACGGGCTCTGTGCGACGCACGGCCCGTAACCGACCCACGCCCTGCGCCACGTCCGCCGCCAGTCGATCGAGCAGCCAGGCGCGTGCCTGGGGCTCGGTGGGCAACCGCGCGGCGTAACGGTTCAACCACCCGTCCGTGGGCACGACCTGCCCCCCACTTGCCGATCCATCCCAGTCGGGCCAATCGATTCCTCGCGCGGCCAAGGCCGCCCGGTCCGACAAATATTGGATGCGTTGCTCGCTGGGGGACAGGAGCGGCAACCCGTAGAGCACTAAGCGTTTTGCAGATTGCCAGCGGTTATGTGCCCGGTGGTCCCGACCCCAATGGCCGAACTGCCGTTGGCTGTCGCCCTTCTCCTTGTTTAGGAGGGCAGCGATGGGGCGATGAGTGATAACCGGAGCGTCACCCGCGATCTCGCGCACGGCGCGCACCTCTTTGTTGAGTCTCTTGGGGGTCAGGCCGCCGCGACCATGCAAACGAGGACCAAACTGGGTAATGTGCAGCATGGGTTCCGCGGCGCGTATTGTGTGAACATCACCACCAACCGCCAGCGCCTCCTCGCGTTGCCTGAGAGAGGGAGTCGCATCGAGCAACGCGCCTCCGCGCTTTAGAATTTGTTTCCAGAGTGTCCCCACATTGGTGGCGATAATGACGCCGTCCTGTATCCAGGCAGTCCCGGCCTCAATGGCGCTTCCGAGGTTTTCGATACCCCGCAGTGGCACCACAAGATCGAGTCCGCGGCCCCCTCGTACCGCCTCAATCACCGTGGCGTCGAGGAGCCGGGCGCCGGGTGGGATATTGGCCGCCAGCTCCGCAAACCGCTCGAACGCTGTCAGTTTGTGCAGACCGTGGTCGGCCGGGGCGCCGGCCAGGGTCAACGCCAGCCGATCAAGTTCCGGGGTGATCTCTGCCACCCAGCCCCGCGCCCGCTCGACCGCCCGACACGCGGCCTCGTGTTGCTTGCGCGCCCCCGCATCGGCGTCCGACGGCAGCGCCGGTGGGTCCACCAGCCGGGCCCCGGCCTCCGCCGCCCCGACCCGCCATTGGCCCAGATCCTCGGGCGCAATCCGCGCGGCGGCCGTGATCGGTGGGGACTCGTCGACAATGAGCTTGCGCGCCTCCCCATCGGCGTTCGGATCCGCGCAAAACTGGTAGAGCAAGGAATCTTCAGCCCCTGCTCCGTGCGCGCCCACCACGACCTTTTTGTAGACTGACACGCGCAGGGATTGCATGTATTCGCATGGGTCCTCGCCATCGACTTGCCCATGATGACAAGTTGCGCAGGCCCACGCGTACGGCGCCCGCCCCCTGTTCGTAAGTGCGTCGATCATTTGATATTGACGGCAGTTGTTGGCATTACGCCCCCTGTGCAGGTGCGCTCCGGGGATCTGTGCCGCGACTGCCGCGGCGTCATCAAGCGTGGGTGACAACCACAGTACGGGCTGCGCGCCCATGCGGACACGGTCGATCGCGAGATGAGTCTTGCCGGTACCGGGTTGAGCTACCACGATCGCAGGGTCGGTGCTTTCGAGCGCGTGGGAGATCGCCCGTCGAATCTGCGGTTCCACGTCGCTCAGTATCGGGCAATCCTGTGCCGGCACGCGCTCGGTACGTTGCCAGGGCGTGAGCGAAAGAATGTTGGTGCCCGTATCGTTACCCGGTACCGATTTATGTTTGACACCCCGCATCCCTGCCGCCAGCGCCGCCCGCACCGCGTCCGGACCCCTCTGCTGATGAATGTCAGCCCAGTCCTCGCCATCGTGAGGCGGTAAAGTGATTTGCACATGGAGTGCCGGGGCCACGTCGAGGATGCGGGCAACGCACGCCAAGGCGGCCTCCTCGCCGGGGCGCTTGCCGGTACCTGCCGCAATGCGATCATGGTCGGCTGCGATCAGGATCCGTGTGATACCCGCGGCACTGATTCGGCGCACAAGGGTGGCGGACAGGCTGCGCAGGCCGTGGGTGTCGAATACCACCAGCACGGGGGCCGGGGCCACGGTGGCGGACAGGGCCGCGCCGGTAATCTGGCCCTCGACTACATAGAGAGTGTCACCGCTGCCGGTTAGGGAACCGAGTAGAAAATGTCCGTGCTGGCCCCGCATTTCCTTGTTTGTGTGGCCGCGTCCAAACTCGTACTGCACTCCCGTGAGTGTTGTTCCATCTGACGCGAACATCGGCCAGATCAGTGCCGGGAGCCGCTCCCCGCGCTGCGAGGACCAGCCTTCGGCTGTTGCGCGCACGACGGCTGCGAGCGCCGGGGCGTCGGGATCCAGGCCGCGCGAGATCAGGTAGTCTCGCGCCCAGGTGTCAGCGCCACCGATGCGGTGCGCGTCGACCCAGATCCGCCGGGCCCGGGCAACGCGGCGGCTGGCCGCGTCCTGTTCTCGCTGTTTCTGCCGGGCTTTGCGCTCGCGCCAAAGCCGCCGATCCTCGTCAGTCCAGGTGGTGGTAGGTTTGGGGCAGGTGATGCCAAGACGCGCGCAGAGATCCGACCACGACCCATGGTCGCCGGTCGCATGATCGATCCAGCCGCCGGACTCGGTGTTGACCGCCACATTTTTGTTTTTGCCATCGCGCCACTCGGCCCGGATCCGAATCCAGGACCCCGGCTTTGCGGGCTGATATTTGATTCCAGCAGCGGCGAATGCGCCGCATACGTCAAGCATCATGCCGCGATTCCCATCCCCCAGCCGAAATCGCATTGCCGGGGGTCCACGAACCGCCGGCGCGGACGGCGGATCGTTACACGACAAGACGCCTTGGGTGGCGGCGGCACGCGGGGCGCCAACATCAAGGTGTGTGCGGCAAGATCGTTACCTGATGACGTTTTCCGCTTGCGGCCGGCACGACTTTTGGGAAGCGGCTTTGTGAGATCCTTGCCCGTGCGGACCCGGGATACTGGTAATCGCCGGACAAAACCCGTTGTCTTGAAGCGATCCAGCCGAGCGCAGGCATAGCGTATGGCCCGGTCGGTGCGCCCCAGACTGGCCGCGATTTGCTTGACGGTGTAGCCCGAGGAAAGCCAAAGAAGGACCTGATAGTCTGCGCCGTCGTGAGGATATGTTTTTAACAGGCGGCCATACTCGGCGGCCCTCAAATCGTGGGCGGACAGCCGCCCAGCGCAGCGGTCGGTAATCGAGGCGGTATCCTCACCCAATCGCTCGCCGCCATCGTAGCTATAGTCGTAATCCCC
>JAKAXK010000031.1 GCA_021827145.1 Pseudomonadota bacterium | reverse complement strand
TTCCGATCTGCCTCCAAGAGCTTCTCGCCCGAGCGCTGCGGCTCATCCTCGAACTCATCGATATCGAGGACCCAGCGATAAAGATCCGTAAAGCGCACGCCGCGGGGGTCCACCTCCGGATGTCGTTCGTGCAAGAGGATCGCGATCTCCTCGGCGTCGCCCCACTTCAAGCCCATGATCCCTCCTCCCTCAATGACCTTCCGCCACCATGTTGATGGTGTATTTTGGTATCTCGATGACAAGGTTCTGGTCTTTGGGAACCTTGGCCTGACAGCTTAGGCGCGAATCGGGCTCAAGGCCCCACGCCTTGTCGAGCAGATCCTCCTCCTTTTCGGAGGCGGGCTCCAGCGCCTCATAGCCCTGCCGCACCAAAACATGGCAGGTCGTGCAGGCACAGGCCTTCTCGCAGGCGTGCTCGATCGGAATCCCGGCACGCAACAGGGCGTCGCAGACGCTCATGCCCTCCGGACCCTCGATCTCGGCTCCCTCGGGGCACATCTGGGCATGCGGTAAAACGCGGATACGGGCCATCAGCGGAATTCCGTGACCGAACGGCCCTTCATGGCCCGCTCGAGCCCCGCATCCATGCGCCGGGCGGCGAACGGGGCGCTGGCACGGTCGAGTGCTGCGATCTGCTCGCGAATGCGCTGGGGGTCGGCGCCGTCACGGGCTTCCTTGAGGGCGGCAATGCGTGCCGCAAGGGCCTCGCGCTCACCGGGTGCCAGCAAATCCTGGTCTGCGGCCAGCGCCGCACCCAACGCCTCGATCATACGGTCGGCCTCCACCTGTTGCTCACGGAGCGTCCGCGCGGCGGCGTCGGCCTCAGCGCTCGCCATCGCGTCCTGCAACATCCGTTCGATCTCGACGTCCGACAGGCCGAAAGAAGGCTTGACCGTCACGCGACTCTCGACCTCCGCCGTCATTTCGCGCGCCGATACGTTCAGTAATCCATCGGCGTCCACTTGGAAGGTCACGCGGATGCGCGCCGCCCCCGCCACCATGGGCGGAATACCGCGCAGTTCGAAACGCGCCAGCGAGCGGCACTCGGTCACGAGATCGCGTTCGCCTTGCACTACATGGATGGCAAGCGCACCCTGGCCGTCCTTGTAGGTAGTAAAGTCCTGAGCCCGGGATGCGGGGATCGGCGTATTGCGGGGGATGATCTTCTCCGTAAGCCCGCCCATGATTTCGATACCAAGCGACAAGGGGATCACGTCGAGCAGCAACATATCGGCGGCGCCGGCGTTGCCCGCCAAAAGATCGGCCTGCCGCGCGGCACCGACCGCCACCACCCGATCCGGATCGATGTCATGCAGCGGGGTCTTGCGGAATAAGTCACCGACGCGCTCGCGTACGCGCGGGGTGCGCGTGGCGCCGCCCACAAGCACGATCTCGCCGATATCGGCGATCCGCACGCCCGCATCCTTCAGCACCCGACGGCAGGCGACCAAGGTCCGGTCGATCAAGGGATCGATTGCGGCGTCCAACTCGCTGCGCGTCAGGCGACCCGTATAGATCGGCGCCACATCGACCGCGACCTCGGTCTCCCCGGTCAGGCGCTCGCGCGCATCGCGCGCGGCCCGCAACAGCCGGCGCGACGCCTCCGGGGATCCGGCCCGCGCGCCGCGCGCCGTCCAGAGGGCGACAACCGCCGCGTCCATGTCGTCACCGCCCAAGGCCGCGTCGCCGCCGGTGGCCAGAACTTCGAACACGCCCTCGGAGAGCCGCAAAAGCGAGACATCGAAAGTGCCTCCGCCCAGATCGTAGACGCAGTAAAGCCCCTCGGGATTGCGATCGAGGCCGTAGGCCACGGCCGCTGCCGTCGGTTCATTCAAAAGCCTCAGCACCTCGATGCCGGCGAGCCGTGCGGCATCCTTCGTCGCCTGCCGCTGGGCCTCGTCGAAATAGGCGGGAACCGTGATCACGGCCGATGCAAGCGCGCCCCCTTGGGCCTCCTCGAGACGCGCCTTCAAGGCCGCCAGGATCTGCGCCGAGACTTCGACCGGCGTCTTGGGGCCGGCCGCGGTTTCGATCCGCACCATACCCTCGTCGCCGCCCGCGAGCCGGTAAGGACAGTCCCCGACATCGGCGCGTCCGCGCCCCATGAGCCGCTTGACGGACGCTATGGTATTCAGGGGGTCCTGGATCTCGGCCTGCTGGGCGGCACGCCCCACGGTCACCTGCCCGTTGGCCTCAAACCGCACCACCGACGGCAGCAGCACATCGCCGGCCGCGTCCGGCAGCACCAGGACCTCGCGCTCACGCACGGTCGCGATCAGGGAATTGGTCGTGCCCAAGTCGATGCCGGCGACAAACGTGCGGGTGTGCGGGTTCGGCGACTGGCCGGGCTCGCTGATCTGCAACAACGCCATTTACAGGACCTCGCCGGTGGCGCAGTCGAGTTCGCGCGCGAAACGTTCCAAAAACTGAAGCTCGCGCACGAGTTCACGCGCGCGATCGAGGTCCGTGGTCTGTTCGCCGTCGAGCAGTCCCGCAAGCGCGGATTCCTTGGCATCACGGCTTTGCGCCACCAGGGCGGCCAGCGCCGTCACTTCCTCGGGGCGCCCGACGCCCTCCTCGAGCCGCTCGCGCCACGCCATCTGTTGCATGAGGAAGTCCGCGTCCATGCTCGTATCGGTATCCTCATCGGTGGAGATCCCACGCAGCGCCAGCAGGTGGCGCGCACGGGAGACGGGGTTGCGCAAGACCTTCAGGCCATCGTTCAAGTCGGCGCTCGTCGTCACCGCGCGCCTGCGCTCCTCGCTCGAGCCCTGCGCGTAGCGATCCGGATGCCAGACCCGGATCCGCTCCCTATGGCGTGCAGCCAAGTCTTTCAGATCGATATCGAATCGCGCCGGCAGCTCGAATAATTCGAAGTAATTGCGCGCCATGCCCACCCCCTACACGCTGAAGCTTTCGCCACAGCCGCAGGTGTCCTTCTGGTTCGGGTTTTGAAATTTGAACCCTTCATTCAAGCCTTCGCGGGTGTAGTCGAGGACCGTGCCGTCCAGATAGACGAGACTCTTCTTGTCGATCAGGACCTGGATCCCATGACTCTCGAAGACGCTATCCTCCGGGGCCGCCTGATCCGCGTATTCGAGCACATAGGCCATGCCCGAGCAGCCGCTCGTACGCACGCCCAGGCGCAGACCCGCACCATGCCCCCGCTTATCCAAGGACCGCCGTACGTGCTTGGCGGCGCTTTCGGTCAACGTCACTGCCATTGCCCCGCCCCCCTTATGCCGCGTCGACGCTTTCGTCCTTGCCGCTCTTCTTCCGATAGTCGGCAATGGCCGCCTTGATGGCGTCTTCCGCCAACACCGAACAGTGGATCTTGACCGGCGGCAACGCGAGCTCCTCGGCGATGTCGGTGTTCTTGATATTTCCAGCCTGCTCCAAGGTTTTGCCCTTGACCCACTCGGTCAAAAGCGAGCTCGAAGCAATCGCACTCCCGCAGCCGTAGGTCTTGAAGCGCGCCTCTTCGATCACCCCGTCGTCATTGACGCGGATCTGGAGCTTCATCACATCGCCACAGGCGGGTGCGCCCACCATGCCGGTCCCGATCGACGGGTCGGCCTTGTCGAATGAACCGACGTTGCGCGGGTTCTCGTAGTGATCCAACACTTTGTTACCGTATGCCATATCGTTCTCCTTCCCGTACTCAAACCAAAACTAATGAGCGGCCCACTGCACCGAATTCAGGTCGACCCCATCCTTGTACATCTCCCACAGCGGCGAAAGCTCCCGCAGGCGGCCGATCTTGTCGTGCAGCAAGCGAATCGTGTACTCCACATCCTCTGCTGTCGTGAAGCGTCCCATGGTGAAACGAATCGAGCTATGCGCCAGTTCGTCATTACGCCCGAGCGCACGCAGCACATAGGAGGGCTCGAGGCTCGCCGAGGTACACGCCGAGCCCGACGACACCGCAAGCTCCTTCAAGGCCATGATGAGCGACTCGCCTTCGACGAAATTGAAACTGATATTGAGGTTGCCCGGGATACGCCGTTCGAGGTCGCCGTTCACATAGACCTCCTCGATGTCCGACAGTCCCTCGAGCAGGCGCGCGCGCAGCGCCTTCAGACGCGTCGCCTCGGCCTCCATCTCCTCGTGCGCCAGCCGGAAGGCCTCGCCCATGCCGACGATCTGGTGGGTCGCGAGCGTCCCGGATCGCATGCCGCGCTCATGTCCGCCACCGTGCATCTGCGCCTCCAGACGCACCCGCGGCTTGCGCCGCACATAGAGCGCGCCTATGCCCTTGGGTCCATAGACCTTGTGTGCGCTCAAGGACAACAGGTCGACGCCCAGGGCGTTGACGTCGATCGGGATCTTGCCAGCGCTTTGCGCGGCGTCCGTATGAAAAATAATGCCCCGCGGCTTGACGATGCGGCTGATGGCCGCCAAATCCTGGATGACGCCGATCTCGTTGTTCACGTGCATGACCGACACCAGGATGGTATCGGGGCGCAAGGCCGCCGCAAGCTTGTCGAGATCGAGCAGGCCGTCGGGTTCCGGATCCAGATAGGTGACCTCGAAGCCCTCACGCTCCAGCTGACGCGTGGTATCGAGTATCGCCTTATGCTCGGTCTTGACCGTGACGATGTGGCGCCCCTTGTTCTGGTAGAACCGGGCCACGCCCTTCAGGGCCAGGTTATCCGATTCCGTGGCCCCCGACGTCCAGACGATCTCCTTGGGGTCGGCGTGAATCAAGGCCGCCACATCGGCGCGGGCGCGCTCCACGGCCTTTTCCGCTTCCCAGCCGAAGGCGTGGGAACGCGAGGCCGGGTTCCCGAAGTCCCCCTCCATGGTCAAGTAACGACACATGACCTGCGCCACCCGCGGATCGACCGGCGTGGTGGCCGAATAATCAAGATAAATCGGCTTTCTCATAACTACTCCCATGCGCGATTTCGTTCCTCGGGACCCCGAGCTTCGGCCGCTTGGCCTGCCGCAGCACCACCTCTTGCACCTCGGGTTCCGTCACCAGGGTTGCGAGCGTAATACCGTCCAGAAATTCATAGATGCGCCGGCTCAGCTCCGACCACAACTGGTGGGTCAGGCAGCGTTCCTCGCCGTGGCAATTCTTCTCGCCGCCACAACGGGTGGCGTCGATGTTTTCGTTGATGGCCATCACGATCTGGGCGACCGAGATCTGGGCGGCCGGCAAGGCCAGACTGTAGCCACCCCCCGGGCCGCGCACGCTCGCCACGAGTCCCCGGCGTCGCAGCTTGGCGAAGAGCTGCTCCAGATACGACAAGGAAATGCCTTGTCGGGCTGCGATGTCGGCCAAGGCCACCGTGTCGTGATGTTGGTGCACGGCCAGATCCAGCATGGCCGTCACCGCATAGCGTCCCTTGGTAGTCAGTTTCATGAGGGCCTCAGGGCGTTGTCTCTACGCCCTCAATCTGCCATACCCGAGTGATTTAGTCAACTATTAGCTTTGGGGCCTTGTCGGTTCGGGGTGTTGCGGCGTCGACGTCTCGTGCTCGGGGCCTGTCGCCCCGTTACCACGGTGGGCAGTGGTCTCAGTCCGGCCCGTGAGCGGTATCCCGGCCGCGCGCAGCTCCTCGCATAAGGCCCCCAGCCGCTTATCCACCGCCGCCCAATGATCAAGCACGCGGTCCAGGGCCTGCGCCACGGGGTCCGGCATCTGCGCGGCCTGGCCGTAGGCCTCGAAACCGATCTTCTGGGCCAGCGCCGCGCGGGTCCGCTCCCGCTCGCTGCGCTTCACTACCACCCGGCCCGGGATACCGACCACCGTGGTCCCGGCCGGCACATCCTTCACCACCACCGAGTTGGAGCCGATGCGGGCCCCATCACCCACTGTAATGGGCCCCAAGACCTTCGCCCCGGCCCCGACCACGACGTTATTGCCAAGCGTCGGGTGACGCTTTTCCGCCTGCCAGCTGGTCCCGCCGAGCGTCACCCCCTGATAAAGAGTGCAATCGTCGCCGACCTCGGCGGTCTCGCCAATCACGACGCCAAATCCGTGGTCTATGAAAAACCGCCGCCCGATCCGGGCCCCCGGGTGGATCTCTATGCCGGTCAGGAAACGCGACAGGCGCGCCACCGCCTGCGCCGTCCAGCGCCATCTACGCCGCCACAGCGCATGCGCCACCCTATGAAAGGCGAGCGCATGCACCCCCGGGTACAAAGTCGCGACATCGAAGCGCGAACGCGCCGCTGGATCGCGCACAAGGATGCTGGCAAAATAGCCCTTCGCCGCGACCGGTTCCGTTTGCTCGACCCCTGTCTTCCCCATGCGGTTATTAGGCCTTTCCCTACTAAATTTGTCAAGTATTAGCCGGGGGCTCGGGGACGCGCTTGCGCGCCGGATAAGGCCTCTCGGCCGCGGTCAAGAGGCCGCGTAGGATCTGGATCTCGTTGTCGTCGGGGAGCGCGCGCCGGAACAGGCGCGTCAGTCGGCGCATGAGCTTGCGTGGATGCCTCTCGTTCAAGAAACCGATCTCGGTAATGGTCTTTTCCAGGTGCTCGAGAAACCGGTTGAAGGCCTCCTGCGAGGCCGGCGTGTGCATGACCGCGGGCACCGGACCCGCCTCGATCGTGCAGCGGATCTCATAACAGAGAATCTGCACGGCGGCCGCCAGGTTTAAAGACGCAAACTGCGGGTCGACCGGGATCTGCACGAGAGTGTGGGCATAATCCACCTCCTCGTTCGTGAGGCCCGTGCGCTCCGCACCAAAGAGCAGGGCCACTGGACCGGAACCGGCCTGGGCACACAGCGTCGCGGCGGCCGCCCGGGCCTCTTGGCGCGGCAGCGGTATGGTGCGATCGCGCGCGCTCGTGGCAGCTACAAACACACAGTCGGCCACCGCCGCAGGCACGTCATCGACGATTTCTGCGGCCGCCAGGATATCATCGGCGCCCGCCGCCCGCGCCACCGCTTCCGCATCCGGGAAGCGCTGCGGGGCAACCAACACAAGCCGCTTCAGGCCCATATTTTTCATGGCGCGCGCGCACGCTCCGATATTACCGGGGTGCTGCGGCCGCACCAGAATGATGCGGATATCGGGTATATCCATCGACCTTTACCACCTCAAACCTTGCACGCGGCCCATGCCGGCGGGACACAAGCCTTTTACACGTCCCCGCGCCCGGCTACAATGCACGGCTTTTGCGGGAGTCATCATGCAACCCATGTTGAATACGGCCATCAAGGCCGCCCGCCGGGCCGGGAACGTCATCGTCCGCGCACTCCCCGACGTCGATCGCCTGCGCGTCGAGACCAAAAGCCGCCATGACTTCGTCACGGAAGTGGATCGACGCGCCGAAGAGCTCATTATCGACACCTTGCGGGGTGCCTACCCCGACCACGGCATCCTCGCCGAAGAGAGCGGCGCGAGCGCCGGCAACGAGTGGGAATGGGTCATAGACCCCCTCGACGGCACCACCAATTTCCTGCATGGCTTCCCGCAGTTCGCCGTATCCATCGCCTTGCGCCGCCGCGGCCGCCTGGAGCAGGCCGTGGTCTTCGATCCCTTGCGCGACGAGCTCTTCACGGCAAGCCGCGGTGAGGGTGCCCAGCTGAATGACCGGCGCATCCGCGTAAGCCGCGTGACCGAATTCGGCGGCGCCCTCCTCGGCACGGGCTTTCCCTTCCGCGAGAGCGACTCGGTGGATCAATGGGTACGACTTTTCGAGCGTGTCGCCTGTCGCACGAGCGGCATCCGCCGCGCGGGCTCGGCCGCGCTCGATCTCGCTTATGTGGCCTGCGGACGGTTGGATGGGTTCTGGGAGACCGGCTTGAAGCCCTGGGATATCGCCGCAGGCGCCCTCCTCGTGCGCGAGGCAGGCGGGATCGCGAGCGATCTTTTCACCGATGGCGATCCGCTCGACAGCGGGAATATCCTCGCCGCCAATCCGCGCGTCTACGGCCATATGCGGGCGGTATTCGCCGACCCCGGCGCCGCTGCGCCGGCCTGACCGACAAGGGCCGCGCGCCACGCCGACACCGTCTTTCTAAGGGGCTGCGCGCCGCGTCGGGACCATCGGACCGACCAACGCCAAGGGGGGCGTTGCGGCGGCAGAGGGTCTCGCGGGCGTCACCGCCCAGGCTGGGGAACTGCTCACGGGCGAGGCGGCGAAGGCCGCGCGCCGCGGGTCGATGCGCAGGATGGTCTCGGTCTGCGCCTCGCCGAGCAAGGCCACACCAATGGCGTATTCCCGCGGACGCGAACGCCTAAGCCAGCGCACCGTCGCCGCCTGCCAGGCGCTCCCTCCCGACGGATCCTTGATCCCGATCCATGTCCCCGGCGCCGGCGGCCGCCCCTCGAGGTCAGCGCAGGACAGCCACAGACCCGCGCGGCCCGCATCCCGAATGGTCCAGGTCGTCACGCGCGGCAAGGTCGACTCCCCGTCGCTCGCGGATGGGGCGCGGGCGCCCCCCCACGGGATATCGAGCTCGACGAAATGATGGGCCGGCGCATCGCTCGCCCGCAACCTCTGGAGTGCCGGCAGGCCTTGACAGACGAGCCGCTCGCCACCGATACGGACGCGCAATGAGCGACGCCGCGGACCCGGCCGCCAGGTCTCACCCAGCATGGCACAGAGCCGTAGCGCCAGATCAGGCAGCACGTTGGCGGCCAACCGCGGCGGCAGGGGCCGACGGGCCCTTAGATCCTCGCGCAGCCGCGTAAGCTCGAACAGCACGGCCGTCGTATCAAGAAACAACCGGGCCTCAGTGGCCACCGGCTCGGCGGGCTTGTCCGCGCCGGCCACGAGACCAAAGCCCGAGGTATCATTCAGGACCGCGCGCTCGCCGATCTCGGCAATGATGTCCGAGACCGCATCGATGCCCCCGGCGGGGAGTGCATAGGGATCGGAGAGACCCAGCAACACCACCCCGATATAGAGCCGTTCCAGATCGAGCGTGGGGTTCGCCACGGAGCCAAACAGGGTGTGGATACGCCGCCATAGGCCGGGCGGTACCGGCACGTAGACCCGGTAGGCGGAGCGCAAGACCTCCGCCAAACTCCTGATCGCGCCCTCGACCGCAATCAGCCGCCACTCGGCCGACAGCTCGGGACCGAGCGCCATCTGGTAGCCCTGGGCAATCTCGGAATGCACCGTCGTCGCAATCCCCGCCAGCGATCCGGCACGACCCGGGCGGGCGAACACGCCCGCCAAGTCATTGGCCGAGCTTTCGTAGTGCCGTAGAAGCGATATACGGGTGGGTGGATCGAGCAGAACTCTATTGAGGGCTACCACCGATTGTGCCAAAAGCGCGAGCGCCCGCCCCGGTTCCGCGGCCGGCAGTGCCGCGATCCAGCCCATGAGACGCCGTTCCCGCCACGATAACCGCCGTCGCTCGACCGTATCCATAGCTCGATTCCTTTAAAGCGGATTCACCCATAGTACGCACGAGAGGGGCCGGATCGCAAGCTTCTGGTTTCCTGGAACGCCGCCTTCGCCTAATATGGCGGCTTTTGGGAGGGAGTGTGTTATGGCCTACGTGGTCACCGAGAGCTGCATTCGATGCAAATACACAGACTGCGTGGAGGTCTGTCCCGTCGATTGCTTTCGCGAAGGCCCGAACTTTCTCGTCATCGATCCCGACGAATGCATCGATTGCACCTTGTGCGTGCCCGAGTGTCCGGTCGCGGCCATCTTCTCGGAGGATGAGGTCCCGGAAGATCAGCGCGACTTCATTGCCATCAACGCCGAACTCGCCAAGGCGTGGCCCGTCATTCTCGAAAAGAAAGATGCCCTGCCCGATGCCGCGCAGTGGGATGAGATCAAGGGCAAACGCGATCAGCTCAAACGATAGGGCCGCGGCATCGCCCGGCACCTGCGGTCCAGCGCGATGGCCACGCCGCTTGTCCTGAGCGCGCGCTACAGCCGTCGCGGCGCGCGGGCGCCGCTGGGCGCCCTCTATGCTTTACTCGATGAGATCCAGACGATCCTGATCGCGACCCCCACGCCCGAGGTTCGACAGGCGAAGATCGCCTTCTGGGAAACGGAGCTCGCCGCCGCCACGACCGGCGCCGCGCGCCACCCACTGGCCCGCGCCCTGCCGTCGGGATCCGTCTTGGCGATCGCCACAGACGCCCTTGAGGCCGCCCGCACTGAGGCGGCCCTTACCGACACCGTCCCGGGGGATCTGTTGCGGATGCTCCTTGTAAAGCAATGCGGACAGCCCTTGAGGCGTGCCGCCAGCCTCGAGGGGGCCAGCGCGTCCCCAGCCCTGGACTACGCCGAAACGGTGGGGACTGCCTACGCCCTCACCGTCCGCCTGCAAACTCTAGGCCTCGCCGCCCGTCACCGCCCTTGGGAGATTGCGTCGCTCGCGGCTGCGGCCTCCGACCAGAGCCCAGAGCAGGGCGGCGCCTATGCGGCCATGGCGGTCTTGCGCGACTGGGCGGCAAGCGCTTATGAGGCCGCGCGGCGCTTGGCCTCGACCCCCTCCCTCCTGCCCCGTTCGACGCGCGTGCTCGCGGCGCTCGGCGAGCAGCTGCTGAAAGAACTTTCTGAGGATATACGGGTAGACCCCCGAAGACTGCTGGCGGGCCGCATCCTGTTACCGGACCCGCGCATGCACTGGATCGCGCTACGCGCCCTGTGGGGGCGCCGACTGCGCCTTAGGCCGTAGCAGTGATCAAACGGTCCTCGAGTTCGATGCGGGTGGCAAGGGCCTCGCCTAAGACCGACAGATCGGCATGGAGATCGGTCGCCACGGCCTCCTCCCGCAAGCGATCGTATTTGTCGTTGAACCAGATCGCCGTCTCCGTGCAGGCCTCGATGCGCCCGTAGATCTCATCGGCCAAAGCCAAAACATCCAGGCGGCGTTCATGGCCTTCCACGATGCGTTGATATAACGAGAAATGTGCCGCGCTTACATAATCCACGAGGATCTGGCAGAAGGCCTGCAGGAGCTCTGTGTGCGTCTTCCGATCCGAGAAAGGGCCGAGGCCTGCAACCCGGCAAAAGAGCACCAACATGTCGCGTCGCTCGGACAACAAGCGTTGAATCATCTTGCGTCCTTGCGTGCGCCGATCTGGAATTCTCGTCTCTGTCTCTGTCGCCATGTCCATCGTTATAGCCCTCCTTGCGCGCCCAGCCCTGCAGCGAAGCGCCCTCCGGAACGCTCGGGTCCACTATAGGGTGCCCCGCCCGCCGAAGCAAGGTCCTTCTAGAAGGGTAGACCCGGCATCTTGCCCTTCATGCCGGCCAGCATCCGCTTCAATCCCCCCTTACCCATCTGCTTCATGAGGCGCTGGGCCTGCGCGAACTGCTTCAAGAGACGATTGACCTCAGGTACGCCCGTACCCGAACCTTGTGCGATCCGCCGCTTGCGCGAGCCGCGGATGGTATCGGGAAACCGCCGCTCTTGGCGTGTCATCGAATTGATAATGGCGACGAGGCGACGCGTATCGTGGTTCTCCATCTGCGCACGCGCGGCGCTTGGGATCTCGCTCATGCCCGGAAGCTTGTCGAGCAGGCTTGCCACCCCTCCCATGCGCTCCATCTGCAGCATCTGCTCACGAAAATCCTCGAGATCGAAACCCTTGCCCTTCTTGAACTTCTCGGCCAGACGCTCGGCGCTTTCGCGATCAACCTTGCGTTCCGCCTCTTCGATCAAGGTGAGGACATCGCCCATGCCCAGGATGCGTGAGGCCAGACGCTCGGGATGGAAAGGCTCCAGGCCGTCGGTCTTTTCGCCGGTGCCCAGGAATTTGATCGGTTTGCCGATCACCGCGCGCAGCGACAGCGCCGCCCCGCCGCGCGCATCGCCGTCGGTCTTGGTCAGGATCACACCGGAAAGCGGCAAGGCCGCATCGAAGGCACGGGCAGTATTCACGGCGTCCTGGCCTGTCATGCTATCGACGACAAACAAAGTCTCTATGGGGTCGGTGGCGGCATGCAAGGCCCGCACCTCACTCATCATCTCCTCATCCACGTGCAGGCGCCCGGCGGTATCGACGATCAGCACCTCGATCGCCTCGCGACGCGCCTGATCCAGGGCCCGGCGCGCGATTGCCTCCGGCCGTTCCTCGGGGCCGCCCTTATAGAACACGACCCCGACCTCCTCGGCCAGACGCTCGAGCTGATCCATCGCCGCCGGCCTATAGATGTCCACGCTCACGAGCGCGACCTTCTTGCGCTCACGCTCGCGCAAGAGGCGCGCAAGCTTAGCGGCACTCGTGGTCTTGCCGGAACCCTGGAGGCCCGCGAGCAGGACCACTGCCGGTGGACGCGTGGCGAGGTTCAGGTGATCGCAGGCCACACCCATAGTCTCGACGAGGGTGTCATAAACAATTTTAATAACGGCCTGGCTCGGGTTTAAGGTCGCCATCACCTCCTGCCCGAGCGCCCGAGTACGTATCGTTTCTATGAGACTCTTGGTCGTCGAAAGCGCGACATCGGCCTCCAGCAAGGCGATGCGCACCTCACGCAAGGCCTCGCCGATATTCTTCTCGGTCAGTCGCGCCTCTCCACGCAGGGAACGCAGCGCCCCTTGTAAGCGGTTACTTAAGGTTTCAAACATGTCCGTCTCCTATGGGTGGGGCGCCCGCCTTCGGGGTCTTGACCACACACGGGCCTTCCCGCAGCCCCCCGGGTATGCCATCATCGCGCCACTCTACCAATGCCGCCTATGATACAACTCCTTTTCCATATCGTGGCCATCGGCCTCTATACGATTTCCGCCGTCTTTTACTGGCGCGTCCTCGAGACGCAGCCGGACGCCGGGGGCAACTTAAAGCGGGCCGCGATATTCGGCGGACTCGGGGTGGTCCTGCAAGCCGCTTTGCTCATCGGCGACATCGACCACGACGGCCATCTCCTGCTCGGCGTGGGCACCATACTCTCCCTGGATGCCTGGGCGGTGACGGCCATATTCCTGGCGGCATCCCTACGCAAACCGATCGGCAGCCTCGGGGCCTTCATTATGCCGAGCACCGCCATCGCCACGTTAGGACAGATCTTTCTGCCAGCGAGCAGCGAGGATACGCGTATCTCCGACCCGTGGCTCGTGGCCCATATCGTCATCTCGATCCTGGCCTATAGCCTGCTCAGCATCGCGGTCGTCCAAAGCCTGTTCTTGTGGGTCCAGGAAAGCCGCCTGCGGCGGCGCTATACGCGGCAACCGCTGCGCGCCATCCCCCCCATGGAGACCATGGAAACGCTCATGTTCGAGATGATTCAGGTGGGCTTCGTGCTGCTCACGCTGACGCTCATAAGCGGCTTCTTTTTCTCCGAACAAATCTTCGGAGACCCACTGCCCTTCACCCACCACAGCATCCTGTCGCTGGTCGCGTGGCTGGCGTTCGCCGTGCTACTCATAGGCCGCCGCCAATTCGGCTGGCGGGGCTTGAATGCCGTGCGCTGGACGATCGGCGGCTTCGTGCTACTGGTCTTTGCTTACTTGAGCGCGGAATTCCTCTTCAAACTGGTCCTACCCCACTAGGCCGACGCCTCTCGCGGATCGGCCCGCTCGCTCAGCTTGCGCGTGGCGGGCCCTGAGGACAGCCCCACGCAGGACGTCTCGGCCAGGAGGGGCACATCCTCGGCGTATAGCGGCGCGTGAAGAGCTTCGGAGGCGCCCCCTGCGGTCGCGGATCCGTCGGAATACGCGATGCCGGGCAATGAGGCGGGTGATCTGCGCGTGGGACAGGCCGGTGATCTTGATGAGGTAGCGCCCGAGCACGCCTTTATCGGCTCGGCCCAGCTGGGCATAGCCAAAATGGCGCAGCTGCCGGGTAATGAAGTCATACGCCGCTTCGCGGGTCGGCCCCTCGAAGGAGACACACTGACTGCCGTCAAGGGACGCGCAAACCTCAGCGAAGGTCTGTAGCTGTTGGGTCTTCAGGGTCACGATCATCTCCGGATGATGCCAGACCCAAGGCCGTCTTCAGGCTCATGTCCCCCCGTTGGAAACACGGCCCCCCTTCAGGCTCATGTCGCGCTGGAAGAGGCGCGGTCTCGAAAAACGCCGCGGCCTATGGTAGGGTCACCCGTTTCAGCCTCTGGAGCCGCCTCGACCCTTGGACCACGTCCGCCTCGTTACGCTGGCCGGCGTATTGATTTTCTTGATCTTCCTCTCGGGGTTCTTCTCCGCGGCCGAAATCAGCCTCATGACGGTCAACCGCTACCGGCTCCGGCACCTGGCCGACGCCGGTCACCGGGGGGCCCGTCTTGCGCGCCGCCTGCTGCGCCGTCCCGATCGCCTCTTAGGCGTCGTGCTGCTCGGCAACAGTTTCGGGAATATCGCCGCCTCGTCGGTGGCGACCCTCATGGCCGTCCAACTCTACGGACCGGGCGTGCTCGCCCTCGTCACGGGCGTGCTCACGCTGGTCATCCTGATCGTGGCCGAGGTCGCCCCCAAGACGCTCGCGGCGCTGTACCCTGAGCCGGTCGCCTTCGGGTCCGCCTATGTGCTCACGCCCCTCTTGCGCGTGATCTACCCGCTTATCGCCGCTATCAACTTCATAGCCAATCAGTTGCTACGGGCCTTCGGCGTATCCGTGAAACCCAAAACGCCGGATCAAATGAGCACCGAGGAGTTGCGCGCCGTGGTCCTGGAGGCCGGAAGCCTCATCCCCACCTCCCATCGCGCGATGCTGCTCGCCATTCTCGATCTCGAGAAAAGCACGGTGGAAGACGTCATGGTGCCGCGCCGCGAGGTGGAGGGCCTCGACCTCGAGGCCGACTGGGACGAGATCGTGGATCTCCTCGGACGCAGCCACTACACGCGGCTGCCGGTCTTTCGTGGCAGCCTCGATAATGTCGTAGGCATGCTGCACGTGCGGCGCGCCCTGCATCTGGCGCTCGCCGGCCGACTCACCCGCGAGGGCCTCCAATCGGCGGTCCTCGAGCCCTACTACATCCCCCAGGGCACGCCGCTCGCCACCCAACTCCTGAACTTCAAGACCATGCGCCGCCATATCGGGCTTGTGGTCGACGAGTACGGCGACCTCATGGGCCTCGTCACCCTGGAGGAGATCCTGGAGGAGATCGTCGGCGAATTCACGACCCAGGCGCCCGGGACCCCCGAGGACATCTTTCCGCAGCCGGATGGCAGCTTCCTCATCAACGGCAGCACCAACATCCGCGACATCAATCGCGCGCTCGGTTGGCAGCTGCCCTTGAACGGCCCCAAGACCCTGAACGGCCTCATCACCGAATACCTGGAAGACATCCCGTCGCCGGGCACGAGCCTGCTCCTGAACGGCTACCTCGTCGATATCGTGCGCACGCGCGGGACCGCGATCCAGGTCGCGCGGCTCAAGGTCCATGCCGTAGCGCCGGTGCCCGAACCCGACGACGAGGAAGACTGATCGCTCAGGGCGCAGGCCTGCGGGCGGCCTCGAGGCGAGTCAGATGCGCGCGGGCGGCCTCCAGCAGCGTGGGCGCAAGCCCGCGACGCTCGGCGATCGTGAGGCCGTGCGAGGAGCCGCTCTGACCGATCTCGAGTTCATAGGTCGGAACGAGTTGCTCGCTATCGAAACGCATAGTGGCGTTCGTGAGGTAGGCGTGGGCGGCTGCGTAGCCCTTGAGCGGGCTTAAGTGGGTGGTGATGATGCCACGCACCGCACGACGCGCGAGTTCATCGAGCACCGCCATGGCCAGCGCCGCCCCCTCCTCCGGGTCGGTCCCGGTCCCCAGTTCGTCCATGAGCACCAGCGTGTCGGCGTCGGCCTCATCCAACAGGCGTTTCAAGACCTCCACATGGCCGGCAAAGGTCGACAACTGATGGAGTAGGCTCTGACGATCCCCGATATCGACGATCACGCGGCTGAAGCGGCCAATGACGGCCTGCCCCTCGGCCGGCAGATGCAGTCCGCAATAGGCCATGACCACCAGCAGGCCCACGGTCTTCAAGACCACGGTCTTGCCGCCGGTATTGGGGCCGGTCACGAGCAACATCGGATGATCGGCGTCGAGCGTCATGGACAAGGGTACGGGCTTGGGCCCGCGCCGGTCGGCGAAGGCGAGCAGCATAGCCGGGTGATAGGCCGCCTCCAAACGCAAGGTCGGCTCGCTGATGAACTGCGGTGCATGGCCGTTCATATGGATGCTGAGATGACCGCCGGCCAACGCGATATCGATCCACGCGATGGCTCCAAGCAAGGCATCGAGCGGACCGTGCGCGGCTTGCACCTCGGCCGTGAGCGCGCGGCGCACGGCGAGCTCCTCGGCGTCGCGTTCGCCGGCCCGCGCCTCGAGTCGATTATTGGCCCCCACGGCCTCCAGGGGTTCCACCAGGGAGCGGCGTCCGGAGCCCGCCGGCCCCCGTCGCACCCCTTTGACCCGCGCGGCGCTCTCCGGGGCAAGCGCCAAAAGCATCCGCGGCCCGTTCGCGATTATGGTCTCGCCCTCTTCGTTCTTGATCGACAGCGCTGCCAAGCGCGCCTTCAGCACCACCTCGACCGCCTCGCGCTCACGCGTGAACGCGCGGGCGATCTCCGCAAGCCTGGGGCTGGCCCCGTCGGTCAGACGCCCGGTCGGGGTCACGGCCGCGTCCAGGCGCGCCAAGAGATTCGGGGCGCCCGCCAAAGAGGCCTCGTCGAGACAGAGGTCCGGAAAGCGGCCGCCGAGGGCGCGCAAGGACTCGGTGGCACGCAAGAGCTGGGCGATATGGGCCAGGGCGGTCCCGGGCAGCGCGCTCTTCGCCTGCGCGGCTTGCCGTAAGGCGGCGCGAATATCAGGCAGTCGCGGCAAGGCGGCGGCGCCGCGCTCGATCGCCAGTCGGGCGGCCGTCACCGAACGCTGCATACTGAGCGCGGTCGCGACATCAGGGGCAGGGGTCAGCGCGCGGGCTGCATCGGCCCCATAGGGGGTTGCGGTGAGCCGCTCCAGGAGCCTGCGGATACCCGCGAATTCCAGCGCATCGAGATCGGCGTTCATGCAGTCCTCCTCTAAACTCGGGCCTGCGCCACGTCGTCGCGCAGATACACGGGCAGCGCGTCGCATGCCCGCACCCACGCACCTCGACCATAGGCCTCCAGGCCCAAGGCCAGCACCGCGGAAGCGGTGGGTACGCGTCCGGGATCGCGCCCCCGCATGAGCGCGGGTGAAAAGCGATCCGCGTATTGATCGACCCCGCTGCCCACGGCGCACTCGACGCCCGCCATGCACGCCACGCGCTCCGGCGGCGCCACCTGCTCGTCGCCCTCGGCCAGCACCAGCCCATTATCGGCGCGCCTGAAGTAGCCGTAGTAGACCTCCTCCCGACGCGCATCGAGGGCCGCCAGCACCCGCTGTCCCGGCGCCCCCTGGGCGAGGGCGGCAAGCGATGACACCGGAATCACCGGCAGATCGCGCGGATAGGCAAGCCCCTGGGCCACGGCCGCCGCCACCCGCAAACCCGTGAACGATCCCGGGCCCCGTCCAAAGGCGATGGCGTCGATCATTTCCCAACCGGTGTCGGTGTCGGCACACAAGGCCCGCAAGAGATCGAGCACGGTCTCGGCACGCGCCGCGGCGTCGCGCACCTGGCGCTCATAGATCATCTCCCCCCTCTTCAGGGCGACCGATACGCACGCCGTCGCGGTCTCGATCGCCAGCACATTCATGGCCGCACCCTCAAGACATCGGCCAGGGCGCGCGACCATGGGGGCAAGACGATCCCCAGGCGCTCCTGCAGGAGCCGGCTATCGAGCACCGAATAGGCCGGGCGCCGTGCCGCGGTCGGGTACTCCGCGGTCGTGATCGGCGCGACCTCGACCTTGGCCCCGACGGCCTCTACGATCGCGCAGGCGAACCCATGCCAGCTGGTCACGCCCGTGCAGGCGGCATGATAAAGCCCGCCCGCGCGCACCGCCTCCGGGTGACGAAGGATGGCGCTCGTGGCCTCGGCCAGCACCATGGCCGAGGTCGGGGTCCCGTACTGGTCGGCGACGATGCGCAGTGGCCCGGCGGCCGCCAGACGACGAATAGTCGTCAAGAAATTGCGGCCCTCGCGGTCATAGAGCCAGGCCGTACGCAGCACAAAGGCCACGATGGGACGCGCCAATACCGCCTCCTCTCCGCGACGCTTGCTGTCGCCATAGACACCGAGCGGGGCCGTGGGGTCGCGCTCCTCGTACGGCGCGCCCTTGCCTCCGTCGAAGACGTAATCGGTCGAGTAATGCACGAGCCAGGCGTCGGCCGCGGCCGCGGCGTCGGCCAGAAAACCTGGCGCCTGGGCATTGATGCGGTACGCGGCGGCGTGCTCGGACTCGGCGCGATCCACGGCGGTGTAGGCGGAGGCGTTCACGATTACGCCCGGCATCAGCCGGCGCACGGTGGCGTGCACCACCTCCTCATCTCCCACATCGCAGTCGGCGCGCCCCAGGGCCTGCACCGGTCCCAAGGGCGCCAGGACGCGCGTCAACACACGGCCCAGCTGTCCGTGCGCCCCGAAGATGACGATCCCGCGCCGCGCCTGCGCGCCTAAGGTCTCCATGCCCACCCGCACGCCTTCATATGAGCCACACTTCCAAAGCGATCTATCCTCCACGCGGGCCAGGGCACGCCTGACTATACGTCGCTCTCGGGCGTGTATCGCCGGCCATGCGCACACCGGGTCTTGTGATCTTGAGAACTAAGGAGATCTGAAAAGACGTCTCCCTGTGTGCAGGCAGTATACCAAACGGTCCCCGTGGGCGGCGATTTGACAGCCCCCGGGCAAATTGGCAAAGTCCGGGCATGCACAACTATCATCTCCCCGGCACCGACCTCGCCGTGTCCGACATCGGCCTTGGCACCATGACCTTCGGCGAACAGACCGACAAGGCCCAAGCCCACGCCCAACTCGACTTCGCGCTCTCCGAGGGCATCACGCTCTTTGACATGGCGGAGATGTATCCCGTGCCCGGCCGTCCCGAGACCCAGGGCGCCACCGAGGCCATCGTCGGCGAGTGGCTGGCCCGTCAGGCCCGCGACCAGGTGGTCATTGCCACCAAAGTGGCGGGCCCTTCGCGGGGCTTTACCTGGATACGAGGCGGCCCGCTCGCCCTCGATCTCGCCAATATGCGCGAGGCCCTCGAGGCGAGCCTAAAGCGCCTCAGGACCGACTACGTCGATCTCTACCAGATCCACTGGCCGTCGCGCCCGCTACCGCTCTTTGGGGACACACACTATGCGGTCCGCGAAACCGGTGACGAGGCCCACCGCATCGACGAGCAGCTCCAGGCCCTAGCCACCCTCGTCGCCGAGGGCAAGGTGCGCTATATCGGACTCAGCAACGAGACCCCATGGGGGACCATGCGCTTTCTGGAGGCGGCGCAACGCCTGGGACTGCCGCGCGTCATCACCATCCAGAACGCCTACAATCTGCTGAATCGGTCCTTCGAGGCGGGTCTGTCCGAGATCTGTCATCGCGAACGCCTGGGTCTGCTCGCCTATAGTCCACTCGCCTTCGGACTCCTGACCGGCAAATACCTCACGCACGCCGACCCCGAGGCGCGCCTGAACCGCTTCCCGCAATTTGGCCCGCGTTATCGCAAGCCGGCCATCGATCCGGCCGTGGAGGCCTACGCGCATATCGCCGAGAGCTTCGGACTGCCCCTGGGCGCGTTGGCGCTCGGCTTCGTGCGCTCGCGCATCTTCACGGCCTCGACCCTGCTGGGGGCCAGCACGCTCGATCAGCTGAAAGAAAATATCGCGCACGCGAAGATCGTGCTGCCCCCCGAGGCGCTGGCGGCCATCGAAGAGATCCACCTGCGCTCCCCCAATCCAGCCCCGTAGGGCGGCTACATGAGACCTGCGACGATGTTGATCGTGAGCGCCAGGATCAGGGTATTGTAGGCAAACGACAAGACCCCATGCACCAAGGCCGCGCGCCGCACACTATGCGAGGTGATGGCCACGTCCGAGACCTGCGAGGTCATGCCGATCACGAAAGAGAAGTACAGGAAATCCAGGTAGTGCGGTAAGGCATGTCCGGGAAAGGCGATACCGCCATCATCGCGCACGCCGTCTTGCACAGCCCGTCCGCGGTAATACTGATGCGCGTAGTGGAAGGCAAAGAGCGTATGCACGACCAGCCACGAACAGGCGATCGCCGACACCGATAGCGCGAGATAGAAGACCTTATTGGAAGGGGGCGCGGCCTTCACGTACCCCAAGAGAAAGATGATCGCAAAGAGGCTGGCCGTGGCGGCAATGAGGGCAATGAGGAGAAGCGCAAAACCACTCTGATCCTGGCTCACGGTACTGCGGGCCGTCTCCCTGGCATCGGCCCAGACCATCACCGACCCGGCGAGCATCAGAAAGACGAAACACGCGGCATCCCAAGCCAAGAGCAGGCGGATGTCCGCAAGGTAGCGTGTCGGGATCGCCAGGAACACGAAGACCCCGACCGCCGCTGACACCAAGAGACGGCGGCGGCCACCTAGCCGCCGCGCCCCCCGTGCCCAAGATCGCAGCATCGCCCTTAGGACGACTTGGCGCCCCCCAGGAGCGTCTTGATCGGCAAGGCATACATCCAGCCGAAGTTACTGCCGATCAGGTAGGTCTGCCCGATCACCACGCCGTTCTGGGGCCCAAAACCGCCGTGATGGGTCATGTATTTCGACTCGAGCTTGCCGGTCTTGCGGTTGAGCACGAAGATTGCGCCATTACCGACCGGGAAGATCACATGCGAACCCGACACGCTTGGCGCGGCCTTCATCTTGACCTTGAGAGGGGTGTGCCAGAGGACCTTGCCGCTCTTCAGGTCGACGGCATAGGCGCCCGCCGTCACGGGGCTGCCCGTATAGATCGTGCCCCCCACGATCATGGGGACCGCATCCTTGTTGCGCGGCGGCACCTTGCCGGTCCCGAGCGTCGTCTGCCACAAGATCGCGCCGGTCTTGGCGTTGAATGCCATCTCGACACTCTTGGCACGCCGCTGCCCTTTAGCCTTGCGTTCGAACTGCGTGACCACGATGCCCTGCGCCTGTGCCGGCGCGCAATCGCCCATGCTGCTCGAGAAGACACCCTTGGGGGCGACGTGCCAGACCAATTTGCCGGTCTTGGCGTTCACGGCATAAAAGGCATTCGGATGGGTACCGCCCATGATGACGAGGTTATGGTAGACGGTGGCGGATGACATACTCACAAAGGACTTGATACCGACCCGCCACTTGAACTGACCGGTCGCCGCATCGAGCCCATAGACATGCCCATCGCCGTTGCCGAAAACCAGCGTCTTGCCGACGATCGCGGGGGTCGGCATATCCTCGCCCTTGGTGTGATACACCCAGGCCAGCTTGCCGGTCGCGGCGTGCAGGGCATAGATGCCGCTGATGTCGGTCCCGCGCACGACGGGCGCACCCTTCTGCCCGAACTTGACCGCTTGGCTATAACTGAAGGTCGAATTACCCCCGCCCACGTAGACGAGCTGGTTTGCACCCTGTCCGGCCACGAGCGGTGTCATCATGATCTCGTTGAGCGCATTGAACTTCCAGCGCATATGACCGTTCGACGCATCCAGCGCATAGACGAAGCCGTTGTCATCCGGCACATACACCGTGCCATCAACGACCGCTGCGCCGACCGGGATACCGACCAGGTCGCGTACTGCGGTGATACTCACATAGGTCTTCTTGATGGCAGACTTCTTCATGCCCCGAGGGACCGCGCCCGGGACCTGGAAGACCCAATGCGCGGCCTGGGCTCCCGCATCCTTGTAACGCGCATCATGGGCGGCATTCAGGCCATAAAGCGGCCACGAATGCGGCGAGGCGAGCGCGGTCTTGCTTGATGAATCGGAGCCCTGGGGCGCTTTATGGCTGCAACCGGAAAGCAAAGTGAGCGCCGCAAGTCCTGCGACGACAGAAAGACGTAGCGTGGGTCGTGCCTTCATATCCCTGGTTTCCTCCCGAGACATTATTGTGGGGACTACATTGACCAACAAACCCTATGCGATGGGCTAAGGGAGGTCAAGGACCGCAAGACCCGGCCCCATGCCCCGTAGCGGGCCATGTTATGATGCGGGAACGAAAGCGGCCCCGGCGCGGTCCGAGGGCCAGACGCGATTAAAGCGTCCCAAATCATGCCGGGGGCCTATCTCACAGATGGAACGGTTCAATCTTGCGTTTTTTCGGAGCGCGTGGCAGATCACTGCGCCCTACTGGAAGTCCAAGGAGCGTTGGTCGGCCTACGGACTGCTCGCGGTGGTCATCACCTTGAGTCTGGGTCTCGTCTACATCAACGTCCTGATAACGGAGTGGTACAACGGCTTCTACGACGCCCTCCAGCACTACAATGAATCAGCATTCTGGGCCGACATGCTGCGCTTCTCCTGGCTCGCCGGGCTCTATATCGCAGGCTTCGTCTATCAGACCTACCTCGGCGAGATGCTCCAGATCCGGTGGCGACGCTGGATGACCCATCACTACCTCAACGACTGGCTGAGCGGGCGGGCCTACTACCGTATGCAGCTGCTCCGCGACGGCACCGACAACCCCGACCAACGTATTGCCGACGACATCAGCGCCTTCATCCGCGGCATCCTGAAGATCGGCCTCGGGCTTTTGAGTTCGATCGTGACCATAGCCTCGTTCGTGGTCATGCTCTGGACGCTCTCGAACCGGTTGACCATCCCCATCGATGGACAGAAATGGCTTATCCCGGGCTACCTCGTGTGGGCGGCCCTCATCTATTCCGTGGGCGGCACTTGGCTCATGCTGAAACTGGGCCGGCCACTGATCGGTTTGAGCTTCAACCAGCAACGCTTCGACGCTGACTTCCGCTTCAACTTAGTGCGCGTACGCGAGAACACCGAGAGCATCGCCCTCTACGGTGGCGAAGACCTGGAACACAAGAGTCTCGGCGAGCGATTCATGTACATCTTCCGCAACTACTGGGCCATCATGCGCCGGCAGAAGATCATCAATTGGTTCTCGTCGGGCTATGGGCAGGTGGCCATCATCTTCCCGTTCCTGGTCGCGGCACCCAGTTACTTCGCCAAGCAGATCCAGCTCGGGCTCGTCATGCAGATCTCATCGGCCTTCCAGCAGGTGCAGGGCGGCCTCTCCTATGTGGTGACGATGTACCCCGACCTCGCCGCCTGGCACGCGGTCGTGGACCGACTCACGGGCTTTAGCGAGCATATGCGCGAGGTGCGCGCGACGGCCACCCAGATCGACGCCATCACCCATGAGACCGCCGATACGCTCAGCCTTCACTCGGTGAGCCTCCACGTCCCTGACGGCCGCCCCTTGCTATCCGATCTGTCGCTATCCGTGGGTCCCGGGGAGACCGTGCTGCTCACAGGCCCCTCGGGTAGCGGCAAGAGTACGCTCCTGCGCGCGCTCGCAGGCATCTGGCCCTTCGGGCAGGGCCGCATCGCGATCCCCCCGCAGGCGTCCTCACTCTTCCTGCCGCAGAAGCCCTACCTGCCCCTCGGGAGCTTGCGTGACGTGCTCCTCTACCCGCATGGTGATGCCCAGACGCCGCCCGAGACCTTGAGCGAAGTCCTCGCCGCCGTGGGCCTGGCCCGACTCATACCGCAGATCGATGAGCAAAAGGCCTGGCCGCTCATCCTGTCGCTCGGCGAACAACAACGCCTCGCCTTCGCCCGCATCCTGCTGCAGAAACCCCAATGGATCTATATGGACGAGGCGACATCGGCGCTCGATGAACAGGCTGAGGGCGAGCTTTACACACTGCTGCGCAAGCGCCTCCCCGACAGCACCGTGGTGAGCGTGGGCCACCGTTCCGCCCTGAACGCCTACCACAAGACGCGCTTGAATCTAACCGGAAACGGCTCCTGGGAGGTCGCCCCCACCGGCGCTTAGGGCCCGCGACATGCGCACAAAGGCCTCGCGCAGCCCCTGGGTGTCATGCACCGGGGCGTCGAAGTCGATGCGTAGCCGGCCCTGGCGGGTGGCCACATCGAAGCCCAGGGGGTCAAGCCCGACGAGACGCGGCTCGGGCTCATCGACCCCCTGGGCGCGGCAGTAGCGCACCAGGGCATCTTTGTGGTCGGCATTCATGTGCACCACGGCCCCGCTCTCGGCGGCCACCAATCCGGCATCAAAGGCGTCGGCCGCCAAGCGGTAATCCTCGCCGCGGATCCAGTGGATGTCACCGAAGCCGCCGATGAAGCGTACCCGCTCGACCGCCACCTTGTAGAAGCGGAAGTCGTGGATGGCGAAATATTCCTGTGCCTGCGGCAGATAGCGCAGATAGCGGTCACGCAGACTCTCGTTCTGTTCCGTGATGACCGCCCGCCCCAGGAGCGTCACCCGACCCGACTGCTGGATGTCGCTCTTCTCGTTCTCCCAGGCGATCAGGCTCACCCGCTCGTCCTGCTTGATATTGTGGCTGTGCTGCGCCAGATCCGACAGCAAAAGGATGGGGTTCCCCTCGAAATCGAGGATATAAGGCGCGACGGACCCGAAGGGCCACCCCCCCATCTCCGCCGATAATGTCGATAGGATGCCGCTGCTGTGGGTGCGCGCCAAACGGCGGGCGTCCCGGACTGCCTTCCGATAGTTCTCGCTCATGGAAATCATTCTAACAAAAGGCGTCCCGAAATTGACCAAGTCCCTGGTTTTCCGTAAACTCACCGCGCACCGGGCGATTAGCTCAGCGGTAGAGCACTGCCTTCACACGGCAGGGGTCAGTGGTTCGATCCCACTATCGCCCACCATAAAATCAAGGACTTA
>JAKAXK010000161.1 GCA_021827145.1 Pseudomonadota bacterium | reverse complement strand
CCGATCTATATTTGACCTCAAATAAAAAATATGACATCATATTGCCACAAATGACGAGTGGCGGTCAAATCGAACTTATGGGCTAAGACGCCCGCCACATATGGTGGCATAAATCGTCTCTCCGATTTTTTGGGCCCGGCTGGCTTTCGGTTGGAGCGGGGCGTGCGGCGCACAATGAAAAATGAGCCGGTGGCATCGCGCGTTTACGACGGATATGTTTTTTGAGGCACGGTCATGAACTACGATGATCACTATGCTCGCTGGTCCTATGAGCAACTCCTATTGCAACAGCCGCATGTCGAGTTCGGTGGGCTATGGCGGATCGAGTGGCGACATTTTGTGATCTGCCCCCAATTACAAGCGGCTCGGACGGTTGACGGAGGGGATCTTGCTGGATGGTTCCATAATGAGTGCCGGGTAATTACCGCCCCGATTGAGATCGTGGCTTCATGCCCACTCGGCGCAGAGCGGGTGCCTGAAAGGACTGCGACGGAGCGTGCAGCGCTCACCGGGGCTCCCCGAACACTCCGTGATGTTCTTGTGGATATGGGTCTCGCCCTGTCACGGGACTTCCCACCGTTTACGGTTCGCTCTGTTGACCAAAAGATTGTGATTATTACCAAGGAACTACTTGCGTCTGAGCAAATCGCGGAGGCGCGAGCGGCGTTTGCCACGCTTGGCAATTACGGCGACCTCCGTTTCGAGGCAGATTCCGCATGGGAAAACGACCAGGAAGCTTTCAGGTCAAGTGCAATGCAAGGCGATATTGATCTCATCCCCAGTCGCCGACTCCCGACATGTTTTGGCCGTGCCTTACGATCGCTCCTAGAGGAAGACGAAGACTTCTGGGTTGATAACAGGAACCGAATTTTAGCGACACCCCATAATGACCCGGGTGCCCTACTGCCGGATGGGTGGACTTCATCTAAGAAGCTCAGTTGTTTCGTGGAGGTCACCGCTTTTCCGCCAGAGAATATGCGAACGTATTTGTCCCTCTATGACACCGTCCATCTCGCGCCCCGGATAAATACAACCTTTCAAGCCGGGTGTGGAGCCATGGGAGTGACACCGAAGGAGCTCCATAAGTTAATGGAGATGGGGCGTGTAAAAATCGTGTTGCCGCAGGCGATCGATAGATATCTTCCCGATTGGCTCAGTGAAGCCGCAGAAATCGCCCCGCAGAGCCTTTTGCTCTCTCGCCGACTTGCGGCGGCCACCATTGTGGATGCGCGGCGACGTATACCCTTCCTTTATCCCCCGCTGAGTGTTGCGCACCGCTATATATTGCTTCATGTCCTTCTGGCCAAAGCGAAAGATATTGTAGGGAGCGAGAAGGAACTGCAGTTTGTTCAGTCTTTGAAGCGCTTAGGCGCGATGTGGGCTCAAGTGGAGTGGGCCGTTCAGTCTCGCGGCGCGATGGGCAACACCTTCGTGGGAGTAGGGGATCTTGCAGCGACTCTTTTTGAACATTTGAGTGGTCGGGATTTAAGGTTGGAATTTTGGGGTGTTGGCAACAAAGTAAGTTGGGCGGCCGCCCTGGGATCGCACATCTTTCCTTTCAAATCCGAAGACCAGGGGTATGACGAAAGCGCGTTATGTGACTTCGTCGCCGGAATGTATGGTTCCTCGCTCAAGGGAAAGTCCAATACGGCGCCTCCGGCCATTCTGACGGCCGTCGCAGACCTTCTCGCCATTGACAATGACGCGCCCGTTTTGGATTTTGCGGAGGAGTTTTCGTCCGCGACGATTAGCCGTTTACGGGAACTTGTACTGAAACTTGCCAGAGAGAATCCAACGCCGGACGCGATGGAGGACGCAATCAGGTCCTTTAATGCTGACGTGCGTCGTTATGAAAAGCGACCCGACAGGTTAAGGAGCGTCAATCTTGTAGGAATGTTGGCAGACATCGCCGGGGCCTCTGGTGTCCTGCACCCCACGATGGAGCGCATCGTTCCGCTTGCTGGGAATGTCGTGAGTTCGATGTTAGCTATTGCTATTGAAGAGATGCCTCGTCGCTATGAGGCTCCCGGTAAAATCGTGGACTTTTTGAACTCTGCTCTCGCTGGCCAGACGAATGCCGGCACCGTTCTTGTGGCCCGCACCCGGAAGGACGTGGCGCGCCTGAAAAAGTGATGGACTGGGCAGTCCCAAAGTTATGTCCGCGAAAATACCCCATCGTTTTGTGCGACACTGACCGCGCTTGACCGTGCGGAGTCGCAACTGAGGGTGCGCCTAGCCGTGATATTGAGCGTGGGTTTATGACAAACAGCGATTGTGAAACGATTGTCAATATGGCGATGTATATAGGTTCCCCTGCAGTGTTGGAGTATCTCCTTGTCGCCAAAGAAGTCTGTGCCGATCAGGATCTGTAGATTCCAGAAAAAAGATGTGGTCGAAGTATTATGCGTATGGTTGTCTGTGGTGACAGATGGCAGAAAAACATCACATGTACCGTGGTGGGACGTCAAGAAAATGGAGTTCCCGCGGCCGCGTTTGTAGGATGTTGGGCTCAGATTAAGAGATGCCGTATCAGCCTCCACTTCGCGGCAATGCCGTAGGGCTCCTGTGCAATACTTACAAGGAAAGAGGTCATCGTGCCGGAGAGCGCAGTAAGCGACCTTTGGTGCCGCAAATCGCGCCGAAGAAACATTGGGCGCCGTTTTGTGCCAGAGTGGAAAGTGGCGCCGCGGAAGACCGATAGATCAACGGTGCTTATTGGCCGCTGGGCATGCCCGAGGCCTTGGGTAGGGAAAGGGGACGGATGCCTATTGGACCGATCCGAGCGTGCTTCGGAAGGCGCAGGCGGCTCATGACCTCATGGCTTGGCATGCGCGCACTGACATTGCGCGCTGGGGCCTATGGCTGTTGGGATTTCCGGTAAGCCTGGGCGCGGTCAGGGCGACGTACGGTAATCTTATTGGCCGGCGCCTCCGCTCTGTCCGGGGGCGCGCCGGCCTTCTAGCCGAGGATGTCATTGGCGGGCACGCGGCCTCGGCGGCGCGCGGTTTGGCCCGAAAGTTCCATCTCCCTGTCAGCGTTCGGGACGACTTAACTGACATGGCGATGCCGTTCCTGGCCATTTACTACGGGGTCGATGACGAGCCAGCAACGGAGGGTTTGGCAAAGCTATGGGAGACCGTAGCGCCGTACTTGAGCCACAAGGGAGCAGATGCTGGGAGGGCAGCCGAACTCTATCTAACTGACGACGATTTGGCGGTGTGGGTCCAATCCTTGAAGCAATTCGGGTCGCTTCCGACCCAGCGGGAAACACTGCGGTCGGCCAGCGATTATGAGCTCGAGCGGGCCCGTCGTCTGGCCCTTCTCCCCACAGGGCACTTGCGTCGGCTTGCAAAGGCAACCGGGTCGCGGGAGGCGTGTGAAGAGGGGATAAACCGGCTCGTAATCTTCGCCGGTGGGTGGTCGACACCGATCCTTGTTGCGGTCCTCTGCAACGAAGACCTTCGGCACGAGACCACGTCATCGCTTTTGAAATCGGCCCAAGCGCTGTCTGCCGAAGATAGACCGACTCGGCGACGCGCGAAGAACGCCGCTCCGCCCATTATTGACAATAGCGCGGCCCGGGAATAAGGGTATGGGATCGACGATTGGGTTGTCCACAAATTCTGTGGATAGGCCTGGAGACAAAGGTCGGCCGGCCCGGTCACGATGCTGTCATGGCCACCTGCGTTGGCCTGGCTACGTCGCTGGGCCGAAGGGCGCGCCAAGCTGCTGGCCGTGGTCAGCCTGCCGGAAAAAACGTTCCGCTCCGCCGACAAGGCCATGAAGATCACGTTCTCGCGGCAGCCGCGCTCGATCTAAACGCATTGACTCAAGCCGGTGCGGCACATAAAGCCCCTATACCGGTGAAGAATATTCCATGGTTTGAGATTTGCTCTGGACGGTGCGCGAGCGGAATCAGCGAATACACGTTAGAGCGCATCCTTGGATACCGGGTTGTCGGTAAATCGGCGTGTTGCCATTCAACTCAAGACTGCATCGTAGACATCCATTGGCGCTAATGATCCCCCTGGGTTTGTGATGTTGTGGGCTCCTGACTCGACTTCTTAGTTCGGCCAGCGTTTGAATGGAGAACTGCGAGTGCGTTGGCTCGGTCTGGGGGAGGCCCCGACGCTGTTGGTCCCGTCAAGTGCATCGTTGAACCCCATGCGGGCGATCTTAGGCCCGTCGCGGTTGTGCACGAAGCGGTGGGGTGGCCGTGGTCGATGTCGATCGAAACCGATCCTTTCCCAGCCCTTTCTTGGCCGCGCTCATCGACGGACAGCATCTTTCCAAAAATGGGGCTAAGAGACCGCAGCCAAGCGATGGATGATGGCTGCCGTATCCTGCGGTAAGGCGATGGGATGCAACAAAGAGACAGGAAACAAATAGTCCTCGCCCGACTCATCTATGATACGGACGAGCTCGCGGACTCGCGCAGGCGCGTCGGGCAAGCCTTCATAGACCTTCCGTGGCTCTAAGGACGCTTCGTAGCCCGTGTTGGAAACACAGAGCCAGAACCGCTCAAGGGGCGACGACGCGTTTGATTTTGTATTCTCGCTTTCCGATACCATTTTTATGCGGCGTCTCGTACGCGCAGTTCGATATGCAGGCCCGCGGCTGCCGCCATATTGACCAAGGCATCAATGGCAAACAAGTGAATTTTGCCGCGCATAAGATCCGAAACCCGTGGTTGCGT
>JAKAXK010000160.1 GCA_021827145.1 Pseudomonadota bacterium | reverse complement strand
CGCCAATTCCTGACAGGCCACGCGCTTTTGTCGGTGATCGATGGTCTCTTTGTGTTTGTGTATGTCGGCATTCTGTTGCTCTACAGTCTGCGGCTTACGGGCATTGTCCTGTTGGCGATGGCGGCAATCGCCGGAACAACCCTAATCTTTCGCGGGTCCTTGCGCCGGCGCATGGAAGAGTCCTTCGATGCCGATGCCCACAGCCAGGCCTTTCTAGTCGAATCCATCACCGGCATGGGGACCTTGAAGGCCATGGCCCTGGAGCCCCAGATGAGCCGGCGCTGGGATACGCTCTTGGCCCACCAAGTGACCGCCGGCTACCGGGCCGATCGTCTGCAGGGGATCGCAGGCGGCATCAGCCGCGCCCTTCAGAACCTCACGACGCTCGCTATCCTCTGGTATGGGGCCGGGCTCGTGCTCCACGGGGACCTCACGGTGGGGGCCTTGATCGCCTTTCAGATGCTCGCGCGGCGGGCGATAAGCCCGGTCTTGCGTGTAAGTCTCCTCTGGCAGCACTTCCAGCAGGTGGGCGTCGGGGTGGCGCGCCTCGGAGATCTTATGAACGTCCCGGCGGAACCGGTGCTCGATGCCACGCGCGCGAGCCTGCCGGCGCTTCAGGGCGGTATCGTCTGCGAGGGCGTCAGTTTTCGTTACCACCCGGATGGTGCCCGGGTGCTTGATCAGGTGAGTCTCGCCATCACCCCTGGGCAGGTCATTGGCATTGTCGGGCGCAGCGGGTCGGGCAAGAGCACACTGGCTAAACTGTTAGCGCGTCTCTACACCCCCGAGAGTGGCCGTATCCTGGTCGATGGCCAGGATCTCGCGCAGGTGGACCCGGGCTGGCTGCGTCGCCAGATCGCCGTCGTCCCCCAAGAGAGCTTCCTCTTTGGCGGTACCATCCGCGAGAACATCGCCATCCGCGCACCGTCCGCCCCCATGGGTCGCATCATCGAGGCCGCCACCTTGGCCGGTGCCCACGCGTTTATCGGGACACTGTCACAAGGCTACGACACCCCGACCGGCGAGCGTGGGGCCGCACTCTCCGGGGGCCAGCGCCAACGTATCGCCATCGCCCGCGCGCTCCTCACAGACCCCCGCGTCCTGATCTTCGATGAGGCGACCAGTGCGCTGGATTACGAGTCCGAGCGCATCATTCAGGAGAACCTCCAACGCATCTGCGCGGGCCGCACGGTGATCATCATCTCGCACCGCTTCAGCTTTTTGCGCGGGGCCGACCGCATCTATGTCCTCGATAACGGGCGCTTGGTGGAGGAGGGCGACCACGGCGCGCTCCTGCGTGCCCAGGGTCTCTATCACCACCTCTGTCATCAGCAGGGGCTGGCGGCATGAGCGCGCAGGCGACTCCCCCCCTCCCGTCCCCGGCGGCCCCCATCGGGCGGCCGCCCTCCCTATGGCGCGCGCCGCGCGCTTGGTGGCATGCCCGCACCCCGTCGACGACGGCAAGGGCGCTGCAGGCCTTTCAGCCACAGGCCACGGTGATCGAGGACACGGCCCCCGCGCTCTTTTGGCGGGGGCTCCTGTGGGCGCTGGCGCTCCTCGTGGCGGTCTTGCTTGTATGGGCCACCGTGAGCCGCATCCCCATTCTCACGAGCGCGCCGGGGAAATTCGAGGCCGGGGCCCACACCCAGATCGTGCAAAGCCTCTATAGCGGGCAAGTCCAGAAGATCCTGGTCCACGCCGGCATGCGTGTCCGTCAAGGGGAGCCCTTGATCGAGTTAAATCCCCATGTAGATCGCCAAAGCCTTCAGGACCACTTGCGGGCCTTGGCCTTGAACGATGCCGAGCGGCGGCGTGTCGCAGACGAACTCACAGGGCAGACCCAAGTCCCCACGGGTGCCCACGAGACTCAGAGTGCGGCCCTTCTCGAGGCCACGCTTGCACGCGCCGATCTCGCCGAAGAGCGCGCGCGGCTCACCGCCGATCAAGCGGCGGTCACCGAGGCCCAGGCGCAATGGCGTAGCGCCCGGGGGCGGGCTATAACGGCGTCATTGCGTGCCCGTCTCGATGAACGCCTGATGCGAGAGGCAAGCCCCCTGGTCCCTGAAGGCGCCTTGTCGGGGGCCCACTACGCCCAACTCATGGACCAAGCCCTGCGCGCCCAAGGCAAGGCCCACCGGGCGCGCCGGCGCGTGAAGGCCCGTAGGGCCGCCCTGACAGCTGCCCAGGCCACGACCCACAAAGACCAGGCGAAGTTTACCGACACCCTGCTCCAGAACCTCGAGCAGACCCTGGGGCAGACCTACAGCCTGCGCCGCAAGGTCGTGCACGCCCATCGCCACTATGCCGCCAACTGGCTGCGCGCGCCGCTGACTGGCATCGTCCAAAGCCTGAAGGTGGCAACCGTCGGCACCGTCGTCCAACCGGGCGAGACGCTGGCCACCATCGAGCCGCCCACCCAAGCGCTCACCGTCACAGCCGATGTCCCAAGCCGTGACATCGGCTTCATCCACGTCGGCGACACAACCCATATCAAGGTCTCAAGCTACCCTTTCGAGCAATACGGCATGATCCCGGGGCGTGTGACCTGGATCAGTCCCACGGCCGCCACCACCAGCACCGTGGCCGCGCCCCCGGCGGGCGAGAACCCGCAGGCGACCAGCACGCCAGCACCTGCCGCCTCCGCGAAGTCGCACGGTCACTCCGGGACCCTCAACCCCCCAACCCTCTATTACCGGCTGCATGTGCAGCCCCTGAAAGACACGCTCTGGGTCCAAGGCCACAGACGCACCATGCATCCGGGTATGACCGTGACCGTCGACATCCGTACCGGGAGGCGGCGGGTGATCGACTTCTTCTTGGATCCGATCGTGAAGTATCTCCATAACGGGGTGGAGGAGCGCTGAAGGGCGCTAAAGGCAAGTAGGATGGCAGAAGAAGGCAACGCGAGGAGAGGCCGCGAGATGACGGGAATGGCGTTCGTTCGGTGGCTAGGACCCTTAGGGGGTGCCGAGGGGAGGTTCGCTACGGCAAGTCGGAAGCTCACTCAGGAGAACCCCCGCGCGTTCGTCGTTCCGACCCTCGTCTGGCTGGTCGTGAACGCGCTTTTCGCCACACGGTTCGTGGCCTTGGGATCCGGTGTGCTGCATCCAATTTCATCTCCTTCAGGTGCGGTCGCGGGCCTCTATACTGGTGTTGCACTCCTTTTGCTGTTGATGGGGACCGGACAATGGTTTGCGCTCGGCTGGATCGCCCGTTGGCGACTAGCCCGCCTGCGGGCGCACGGTATGTCGCTGGCACCGGAGCCGGCTGTCCTTACCATGACGCCCGGGATCTGGGTATCTCTCACGGCCGCCCACGTCGTGGCAGCCGTCCTGCTTATTATGCGGATGGCGAATCTGCGCCTTGGGGGCCTTGCCTTTGCGCGCCTTATGCTGATTCCTGGCATCATCCTCGCATTTTCCGCCATGATTCAGGCCCTGGCCGCCTATTACCGGCAACCTTTTATGATGTTTTGGCGGACAATCGCTTGGCCTGTGGCGATCCTGCTCATCCCGATGTTCGGTGTCATCGCCATGATCAGTTTCGCGCGTTATAAGGAGCAGGTACGCGCTCATATCTTGGCACGGGAAAGTTTGCCCTACACGACGCACTTGCCAGTAGCCCGACCCCATCATCACATCGGCCTAGCGCGATCGGCAAGGCGAGATGCTGCCACCGCTCACTGAGGAGAAGGTGTTTATGAGTTATCCCGAAGAATTACGCAACTATCAAGGCCCGTGGCCGCCACCGAAGGGCTTCCTGCGGACGGAGGAGGAGACGGCGCTCGCGTGGAGGGCCTGGCAAATCCGGAAGGGCGGCCTGAATTTGGGCAAGGTTCTGGTGATTGCGACTCTGATCGGCGTGCTGCTTCCCGATACCAATGTCCACCGCGTACCAATCCTTGCAACTGTCTTTCATGTCTTGGGGCGGCTCTTTCCTATGATCCAGGCCGTCGGGTATTACAGTCATGAATCCTTAGGCGATGTGGCAGGGGTGAGTGTTTTGATAGTGGGAATTCTTTCGGCGATGCCAGATACGATGCGCACTATGCTGCGCATCCAAACGTTGGAAGGCTATTCCCCGCTTTTGCGGTTTATCCATACCGGCAATGCCCCGCGCTCGCGGTGGAGTTATGTGACTGGCATTATGATGTTGCTTGGTGCTATGGCGCCTTTTGTCGCCTGGATTGCTTGGAGCGACATAAGAGGTTACTGGGCCCTTTATGTGCAGGGTACGTCCGCTATCGCGCTCTGGACACAACCCGGTGCACTAGGGGCCTTAACTGGAAATGGCCTCAATAGTTTGCATGGAGCAGGTGTGAGCTTCTATCTTTTTTTGGTGTTGCGCTACCGCTACGGTTTTCCGTTATTCGCAGTTTTTTACGGCGGATGGCTCGCCGGAGCGGTGGTCGGGAATGTCCTTATAGTGTCGTTCTTGTGGCGCTTTCCGAGACTGGCTTGCGCCATGCGCGAAGATTGGCAGGTCTTGATGCGGACAACTTCCTGCAAAAAGGCAGAGAATTAATGGCTTATAAAATCGAAGGGTTTATGACAGGAATGCCTGATTCTTGGGCGTTTTTGGAGTGCGGGGGCATAGGCGTGATTCTTGTGACTCTGTCACATTCGTCTCAGGGAAAACTGAGACAACTCCGAGGGGGTCTCCTTTGGTGTTGTTTTTGCGGATTTACGGAAAACTGTGCTGGA
>JAKAXK010000159.1 GCA_021827145.1 Pseudomonadota bacterium | reverse complement strand
TTCCGATCTACCAACAAGGTGAGGAGATCCGCCGCGGAGACCATGACCAGAATCACCGCGGTCATAAGGTCGAGGAGCGCAAAAAATCGCCCATACCCCGGCTCTTCAACCATATAGCGCACGGAATAGATATGTACGATGAGACTAATCCCCGACACAAAGGTCCAAAGAATGAGGCTCAAAGGATCGATCCAGAGACTGCCGAAAGGCCCCAGGGATTCAACCTGGGAGGCACTGCCCGCAAGAATGTGGTGCACAAGCAAGCTCAGGGCGAGGATCAGAGTAAGGCCCATCACCGCCACACTCACACGCGCCGCAGGCCGCCTGCTGGCCCGCAAAAAGGCCAACAGCACGGCGGCCGATATCATCGGCAAGGCCGGTACCAACACCGCAAGCAATCCCGTGGCCATCACACGCTTCCCCGCTTATTTCGTCATCGCTATATAAAGCTGCGGGAGCTTCTCCGGCAACCGGTCCACGTGATCCATGACAAGGTAATTCCGTGCCCCGAAGATCCGCGACACGTATTCATCCGCATAAGGGTCCAAGGACAAGCAAAAGGTACGGATACCCTTACGCGCCAACTCCTCGACCGCCTTCTTGGTGTCGAAGCGCAGATATTGCGGATCGCGCACATCGTTGTCCGCCGGCTCGCCATCCGTCAACAGGATGACGAGCTTTTTTTGGCTGGCGCGCCGATCCATGAGTGTGCCGGCGTGGCGCAAGGCAGCGCCCATGCGCGTCGACAGCTGGCCCGTCATCCCGGCCAGTCGTCCCTTCACCTTGTCGTCGTAGGGCGCGTCAAACTCCTTGAAGCGATAGAATTCCACATCATGGCGCCCGTTCGAGTCAAAACCACAGAGCATGAACGGGTCACCGATACGCTCCAAAGCCTGCGCCAGTAAGGCGGCCGCCTCGCGCGCCAACTGCAAGACCGTGACATCGCCTTCGGCACGCGAGCGCAATGTGTCGTTCGTGGATTCCGACAGATCGATCAACAGCATCACCGACAGGTCACGGATGTGGAGCCGGGTACGGATCCCGATGCGAGGATCCGGTTGCTGACCCATACGGATGTCGCTCAACGCCAGCACTGCGGCATTGATATCGATCTCGTCCCCATCCTCGACCTTGCGCTCGCGGACCACGCCCTGAGGCTGTACCGCCTCGATCAGCTTCTTCAAACGCTGCACAAGCGGCTTTTGCTGCTCGAGAAAGCCGTTCACCACTTCGGGGTCGCCCATTTTCGGGCGTTTCTCATAAAGGGTCACCCACAGGGGCCGTTCGAGCTGCGTTTGATAATCCCATTCCGAGTAGGTCATCGGCTGAGAGATCGGCACCTTCCCCTCGCGCTCGTTCAGGGTCACACCGTCGTCTTCATAGAACTCCGTCGACAACACCCAAACCTCCTGGGCGTCGTCGCCAGCGTTTTCCACGTCGAGAGTATTGATCATCTCCATGATGCTCACGTACTTGCGCACCTGCGGCTGACCCCCGGCGAGAGGGTCTCCGAGACCTGTGGAAACCGGCGCAGTCCATAGGTAGCGGTTGTCATCGCGATAAGGGATCAAGCTCGTCTCGGCCGCCGGCGTGTAATGCAAACCCTCGGCCTCCGCCTGCGCGGCCAGTTCCACAGCCGCGTCTACGATGGGTGTATAACGATCGTCATCACCCTCGGGGAGCCGCGCAAAGGCAGCGCGCGCCCGCGCGACCAGCGGATGCGCGTCCTCATAATCCGCATCCAGCAAGGCCCGCGCCGAACGCGCGAGGACCGCGGCAAGATCAGGCTCCGCTTCCTGATCGACCGAAGCCTGTACAGTCGCAAGCTGACGCCACAGGGGATAGAGCCCCGGGAACTGAGCTTTGGCGCGACGCTCCACCCATGCATCTTCGAGCAGGCCGATCCATGGACGCTGGGCCGCCGGCGCGAGCTCAAAGCGCGCATCGAAGCGCGAAAGCACCACATGCGCGCTCGCGTGCGCGGCCGCCGCGCGAAACAACTCAAGCGCCGCGGTCCTCTCGCCCCGACCGTTTTCCCAGTCGTCATAGGCGTCTGGGACATAGATGAAATAGTCCTCGATATAGGGCCTGTAGCCCTCGCGCGTCTCGAAATCCCCCGATGTGGGCCTCAGAAAGAAATCCCGCCCCCAGAGCGCACGCAGATACATGATGAGGCGACGCTGGATGTCTATGAACAAGACGCCGCGCCGTTCCTTCTGCATCACGGCCTGCGCCTGCGCGCTCATCAGCCCGAAAAACTCCGCTTGCGCCGCAAAGTCGTTGCGATACGCCGAAACGCCCCACATGGCCCAGCGACGCAAGCCACCCAGGGTCATCTGATCGAGCAAGACATCGATCTTGCCAAGCATGGGCCGCACCCCTTGCGGGGCCTGCGCGAGCAGTTGATCGATCAGGAGCAGATAACCGCGAAAAAGCTCGATCTCGCCGAGCCTGCGGGCCACCACCGGACCGCTTGAGAAAAACAGGGACAAGACCTGGGCGCTGGTCTTGGAATACATGCGGATGGCGGTCGAGAGCATCTCGAATACCGCCTGCTCGCCGATCTCGCGCGCCACCTGCGGCGCGGACTCGACGAAGGCCACCACCAGATCGCTCCCGCGACCAAGGGCCTTCAGGCTGCTTGCACCCTGAAGATAGGCCTCGAGCCCGCGCGCGGTGAAGACGCGCGCCGCCTCATGCCAATTCGCCTCCAGAACCTCTTTCGCGTGTTCGCCGAGGTCTTCGAGCAGCTCCGGGTAGTCTACCAACTGGACAGCCATGACTCTGTAATCCCGTATCTTCGGTGATCAGCCTCCATGGCGCTCAAGCCTGCGCCATCCGCGGACCGCGCCCGTTCAGTCGGGCCAGATGCGCTGCGGATTGGGGCTGCGACCACCGCCTTCATTCAAATCGTCCTCCTGGGGACGCGTCTCCTGGTCCTTGGGCTTTTGCGCGTGTGGCGCCGCTTCACTCTTCGCGCCTTCGCCCGGTTTAGCGGTGCCCGGCCGCCGCCGCTGGGTCTGGAGGCTCGCGCTCAGCTTGTCTTCCAAGTTACTCATTTCAGGATCTCCTCGATCAGTCGTTCGATCTCGTCCATCGCGGCGATCGCGCGCTTCCCCATGTGGTAGACGCTCACGCCTTCCAGTGCCGCGCTCCGATACACCGCCCGGCGGGCAATGCGCACCGGCAATACCGGCAGACCCATGGCTGCGATCGCGGATTGCGAGGCCCGCGACAGGGCGCTATGCGCCTCCACCTGGTTCAGTACGAAATACGCCCGCAATGCGGGACGTCGTTCCTGCAAGTCCTGCAGCAATTCCGCGCTGCGCCGACTCGCCCAAAGATCCAGAGGGGACGGTAGCACCGGCAGCAACACCACATCCGCCTGCCCCAGAACCGCCTGTATCTCGTCTTCCCCCAGGCGCGGTGGGCAGTCGTACACCCGGTAGCGATGGTCGCCTTGCCCGCCCGCGCAAAACGTCGCCCAGTCATTAAACGCGATCGCGAAATGCCCTTCGCTATCGGCCCAATTCACCCAGTCGCCGAGGCTACCCTGCGGATCGGCATCCACGAGCAAGGTGGATTCGCGTCGCGCAAGGCCCATAGCCACATTCCAGGCGAGCGTGGTCTTACCGCAACCGCCCTTACCATTGTACAAAGCAATCGTAAGTGGCGTCATGGCGGGCGTCAGTTACGCTGCCTGTCGGCGCACAGATCAGCGTTGCGCGCGAATTCCCGCAATGGGGCGTCCGCTTCCTCGCCTTCGAATTGAATCGTCACGACCACGTGCGTGCGTGCGAAATTGAGGTTCGGGTAGTAGCCGCTGCCCTCTGACACGGTGGTCAAGCAGTCGAGAAAGGCCCGTGTCTGCGCGTAGTCAGCGAAATCGAAGCGTTTGTTCCACGCCAGGGGCCGCTTTTGCTCCGTCCAACCCTCCGGCACCGAAACGTCATCCGTGCCCATGCGTCCCCCTCCTCACCGGCGCGCCGGTAACGACGCGTAAAGCTGCTGCAAGTGATGTAGATGGCCCTCTTCGTCAGCCCGCAGCCGTTCAAAGAGCGCCCCCGCCTCAGGGTCGCGAAGGCGCGCCGCCACCGCCGCCGCCTCCGCGTACAGATCGACGGCGGCCTCTTCCAAATAGGCATCTTGGGTCAACATCTCGGCCAAGTCACGCCCCGGCCGCGGGGGCCGTAGCTGCCCCGCGCCCGGCGCGATCCCGGACAGCAAGAGCCGCTGGCTCAAGAGGTCCGCATGCCCAAGCTCCTCGCGCGCCTCGTGCCGAAAACTCTCCGCCCAGTCGCCGAGACCCCACAAAGTACAGAGGCTCGCTTGCGTCAGGTACTGCTGCACCGCGCCGTACTCGTGGTTCAGCGCCTGATTCAGGAACCCTATGACGCGCGGATGGGTACGCATGGCGCCTCCGCGCTCAGCTCAAGTTCCCAGTGACATCCCCATCGCGCCCGCCGCCGTCGCCGTCAGGACGCTTAGGCAGGATGTGTTCCACTTCGGAGTGGACACGCGCGATGATGTGGGCGGCCACCAGGCCATCTCCCACGCGCTCGCAGGCGTCAGCACCGGCACGCACTGCCGCGTTTACGGCACCCGTCTCACCACGCACCAACACCGTCACGTAGCCGCCGCCCACGAACTGGCGGCCGATGAGACGCACTTCCGCCGCCTTGGTCATGGCATCCGCCGCCTCGATCGCCGG
>JAKAXK010000030.1 GCA_021827145.1 Pseudomonadota bacterium | reverse complement strand
GATAGAGCGTGAGGATCTGGTTCTTGGTCAGTTCGCGCGCGATCTTGAACGACAGCAGGACCTCTTTGATCTTGCGCGTGAAGGTCTTGTGCGGGCTCAGAAAGTAATTGCGCGCCACCTGCATGGTGATCGTGCTCGCGCCCTGGGCCTTGCGTCCGGTCACGATATCGACCCAAGCGGCCCGAGCAATTCCCAGCAGGTCTATCCCAGGATTGGTGTAAAAGGACCGGTCCTCGGCGCCCAGCACTGCCTGTACCAGGAGCGGCGGGACCTGTTTCAGGGTCACGGGCATGCGTTCCTCGTTGCCGAATTGGGCGACGAGTGCGCCGTGGCGCGTCAATACCTGCAAGGGAGCCTTGAGGCGTTTGCGGGTGATATTGTGGACTGCCGGCAATGTCGGCGCGAGCACGAGCGCGGTCACCGTCGCCACGAGGACTCCGGCGGCAAAGAGCCCGAAGAAGATGAGCAGCAATCGGAACCCGATCCGGCGTTTCAGCGAGCCGCCGGGCGTAGATGAAGAGGCCATAATCTCTCAGTCAGCAGGGGTAGCTTCCAGTATACGAGCAAACGCGAGAACGCCAAAGCATTGGCATACCGCCAATCCCTGATCTATAGTTCATGGCAGCTCATCTAAAGAGCGACCTACCGGACATAAGTTCCGGAAAAAGGGAGGAAATTGGGTCTCTTTAACCGCAAAAAGGCGCCGCTCGTCGGCCTGGATATCAGTACCTCGTCGGTGAAAGTCCTGGAATTGAGCCGTAACCAGAACCAATACCGCGTGGAACGCTACGCCGTGGAGCCCATGCCGCAGAACGCCATGGTCGAGCGGGCCATCGCCGATGTCGAGCAGGTCGGGGCCACCGTGGGCCGCGCCATGAAGCGCTGTGGAACCAAGTTGAAACAGGTCGCCGTGTCGGTCCCCGCGAGTCAGGCGATCACCAAACTGGTACGGATGTCAGCGGCCCTCACCGAGTCGGAACTCCAGACCCAAATCGAGATGGAGGCCGAGCACTACATCCCCTACCCCCTGGATGAGGTGAATCTCGACTTCCAGGTCGTGGGTCCGGCCGAAGACAACGCCGAGGAGGTGGAGGTCTTGATCGCAGCGTGCCGCAAGGAGGTGGTCGACGACTACCTGGCGGTCATACAGTCCCACGGATTTCAGCCGATCATCGTCGATCTCGAGACCTACGCCATGGAGAATGCCTACGGCCTCATGGCCGAGCACATGGCGGGCGGCGGTTTGGAAAAGGTCGTCGCCGTCTACGATATCGGTGCCACGAGCATGACCCTGAATGTCATGTACAGCAATCGCTCCATCTACAGCCGATCGCATAGTTTCGGGGGCCGCCAACTGACCGAGGAGATCCAGCGGCGCTACGGGCTGTCCTATGAAGAGGCAGGGCTCGCCAAGAAGCAGGGCGGGCTGCCCGAAAACTATCAACCTGAGGTGCTGAAGCCCTTTCTGGAGGCCTTATGCCAGGAGGTCATGCGCTCCCTGCAGTTTTTTTACGCCACGAGCCCTTTTAACAAGGTCGACCTGATCCTGCTCGCCGGCGGCTGCGCACAGATACCCGGAGTGGAGAAGCTCGTCACGAGTCGCGCGGGTGCGCCGACGGCGATCGCCAACCCCTTCGTGGGCATGACCTTGGCTTCACGCGTGAAGCCCCAGCTCTTCGCCAACGAGACGCCCTCCCTCATGGTCGGTTGTGGGCTCGCGCTTCGGAGTTTTGATCCATGATGCGGCTCAATCTTCTGCCGTGGCGCGAACAGCGCCGCAAGGCGCTCGACCAGGGCCTGATGCGGCAAGCGGCCATCGCCTGGGTGGGTGTTCTGGTCGTGCTGTTTTATATCCACATGCAGCTTGGCGACGTCGTGTCCCGTCAGCAGGCGCGTAACAGCTATCTGCAACAGCAGATGGCGCTCATGGCCTCCAAGATCCACAAGATCGCGCTGATCAAGAAGGCGCGTACCGCCTTGCTTGCGCGCATGCACGTCATCCAGCAACTCCAGATGGACCGCATGCTGATCGTACACAGCTTCAATAGCCTGGCGCGCGATGTCCCTCCGGGCATCTACCTTACATCGCTCACCCAATCCGCGCAGGCCTTCACGATGTCGGGTGTCGCCCAGTCGAACGAGCGGGTCTCGCAGTTCATGCGCAATCTGGCGAACTCGCCGTGGTTTGCGGATCCTGTGCTGAATGTGATTACCGTGAAAAGAGTGGGGCGCGCGCATCTCAGTTACTTTACGTTGACCGCGCAAGGGAAGGGCATGGCGCCCGTCAAGAAGCCCATCGCGGGGAGGAGATAGCCGTGGATTGGCGGCAGACGATCGAAGACCTGAAGGGCGTCGACCTGAACAACCTGTCGGCGTCACCGTACTCGGTGAAGGTCGTCGGGGTGGGCCTGTCGTGCCTCCTTTTATTGGGCCTGGGCTACTGGTTTTTCATAAGCGGCCAGATAAAGACCTACGATAACTTGAGGGCCCAGGAGAAATCGCTGAAGCAGCAGTTCCTTCAACAGAAGATGGAGGCGGAGCAGCTGCCGGCCTACGAGGAGCAAATGCGCAAGATGAAGGTCGAGTTCGGGGGCCTGTTGCAGGAACTGCCGAACACGACTCACATGCCGGATTTTGTGACGGAGGTCACCCAGGCGGGTAAGAGCAGCGGCCTGCAGTTCGCGCTTTTCAAACCCGAGAAGGAAGTGCCCAAGGACTTTTACGCGGAGCTGCCGATATCGCTGACCGTGGGTGGGACTTATGAGCAATTGGGACATTTCGTCAGCGACATCGCCGCGTTGCCGCGCATCGTGACGCTCGCCAATGTCAAAGTCACGGTCAAGCACGGAAATAACTTGGCCATGTCCGTGACCGCTAAGACCTATCGCTACTTAAAGCACCGGTATATAAAGAAATGACCATGCGCAGACAGATTATGATCGTCGCGTGCGCGTTGCTTGCCGGATGCTCGGGCGGCGGGGGGATGACGCGGCTGCAGCAGTTCGTGGCGACCGCCGATGCCGGATATCGGCCCCCCGTGAAGCCAGTCCCGAAGATCCCGGCCCCGCACATCGTGGCCTTTGATATGCATCACCGCGTCGACCCGTTCGAGCCCTTTGCCATGCGCTTGCCCGGCCGCGGGCCCAACCCCAACCAGCACATCCCCAAAGGCCCGCTTCAGCACTTTCCGCTGGATGCGATCACGATGGTCGGGACGCTCTCGGCTGGCCCCCGACTATGGGCCCTGGTGAAGACACCGGACCACGCGACGCATCGCGTCCAGGTCGGGACCTATATGGGTGAACACTACGGAAGGATTGTGCGAATAACGCCGCGCAAGATCCATCTCGTGGAAACCGTTGCCGGACCGACGGGCTGGGTCAAGCAGCCCGTCACCATAGCTATCAAGTAACAAGGGAGCCCTACCATGATTAGAACAAAGCTCGCCGCCATCGCCTTCGCGATCTCCGCGTTCGCCGTGGCCGGGGCCGCAACACTCACCGGGCTTACCTGGAGCACTCACGCCAGCAAGCCCGCGTTGCGGCTTGTGATCGCGGGCCACGCGCACGCCAGACTCATGGTCAAGCGGTACGGGCGGCTCCTGCGTATTGCGTTGCGTCACACCACCCTCGGGACCCATGTGCGCGATCTGGCGGGCTCAGGTACGGTCAAGGGGGTCTATCCCTACTTGGCCGATCATGGTCATGGGGTGGATGTCGATGTATTGTTGACCAAGCGCGGACGGATGCATTTACTCCATGCGTCTTACGGGTACCAGGCGGTGCTGGCGGGGGTCGAGAATGTCTCTGCCCCGCAGGCTAAGGCCCCGACCCCGACCGCCACAAAGGCCTCGGCGCCCGCGCCATCAGGCCTGAATGTCTTGAATAAATTGAGTTATTTCGCGTTCCCGGGCAATAGAATCGAGATCCACCTGGCCACCGCGAGTCGGCCCGTGTCCCCGTCGGCCTTCGTGCTCACCAAGCCTGCCATGGTGGTCCTCGACATACCGCATACCACTATCAAGTCGACCGTGGGCGCACTGCGGGTCGGCGCCGGTGACGTGCGCAGTGTCGCGGCGGTACAGGCCAATGGCATGACCCGTGTCGTGATCCGGCTGGTCAACCCGGCGGCGTTTCGCGCCTTCGTGCGGCCGCACGCGGTCGACGTGATCATCGCAAGCCCCAACACCCAGATTGCCCAGGCGGCGGTGGCCATGCCGAAGACGCCCGTGCTCGCGCCTAACGTTAACCACAGGCCCCGTTACAGGCTGCGCGCCATCACCTTTCATCGCGGACGCGACGGCGCGGGCAAGGTCGCGGTTAAGCTTTCGAGCTCGAACGTGGCGGTGAGCGTCCACAACCGCGGCCACCACATCGTGCTGACGTTTCACAATACCGCAGTCCCCAAGGCCGAGCAGCGGAGACTCGTGGTCACCGACTTCGCGACCCCGATCGACACCATACGGACCTTCCAGGACGGGCGCTCGACGCGCATGGTCTTGCACGCGTATGGCCACTACACGCAGATGGGCTTTCAGTCGCAGCGCACCTTCCTCATGCGCGTGACCCCCGTCTCGGAGCGCGCTTACCGCGTCGCCGAGCGCCAGAAGAACAAGTACGCGAGCCGCAAGATCTCGCTGAATTTTCAGCACATCGGGGTGCGCGCGGCGCTGCAGGTCCTGGCCAACTTCAGTGGCCTGAATTTCGTCACGAGCAACGCCGTGCACGGCTCCCTTACCCTGCAGCTGCACGACGTTCCGTGGAAACAGGCCTTGCACCTCATTTTGCGGACCAAGAACCTCGGCATGGAGCGCAAGGGCAACATCATCCTGGTGGCCCCCGCCGCGCAGATGGCTGCGCAGCGTCAGGCACGCCTGAAGGCGCGCGCCCAGGCCCGCACCCTCGAGCCCTTGGAGACGGTCTTGATCCGCATGAATTACGCCAAGGCCTCGGACATCGCTGCGCTGCTCAAGTCCACGCGCACGGTGGGCGGTACCACGCACAATATGCCGTTTAGTTCGGTGAGCTACAGCAAGCAGACCACGGAATCCACATCGCTGTTGTCGAAGCGCGGCCAGGTGACCGTGGATAAGCGCACGAACTCCTTGATCATCCAGGACACGCCCTCGCGCATCCGCGCCATCCGCCGCCTCATCGCCAAACTCGATCGGCCGGTGCGCCAGGTACTGATCGAGGCACGCTTGGTGGAGGCCAACGACGGCTTCAACAAGAGCCTGGGCGCCCAGCTCGGTCTCAATTACTCCTACAGCACGCCGTCCACCTCGGTGTCGAGCTGCCCGGCGGCGCAGTGCGCGGGCTCCGGCCAGTCGACGGCCCCGGGCATGCCGCCGAGCTCGGCGGGCACACTGTCGAACACGAGTCTCGGGGCATTCAATGTCAACCTGCCGTCGGTGGGTGTCGGCAGCTCCCTACCCGCGACCTTCGCGCTCACCGTCGCCAAGCTCGCCAACAACAATCTGTTGAACCTCGAGCTGTCGGCCTTGCAGGCGGAAAACAAAGGTAAGATCATATCGAGCCCGCGCCTCATTACCGCCAACGACCGCAAAGCCGACATCAAGCAGGGCGAGGAGCAGTTCTTTAATCTGGGGTTCGGTCAGAGCATGCTTCAGCAAGCGGTCCTGGGTTTGTCGGTGACGCCGCAGATCACGCCTGACAACCGCATCATCATGACCGTGAAGATCACCGACAACAGCTTCGCGAATGCGGTGGCCGGGACCCTGGATGAGAAGAGCCTGAAGACTCAGGTCCTGGTCAATAACGGGCAGACGGTCGTGATCGGCGGGATCTACCAGAATAGCCGGCTGCGGACCGTTACCAAGGTTCCGTTCTTGGGCAACATTCCGGTTCTGGGTTATCTGTTCCGAAATACCTCGATCGCCAACACCCGTTCGGAGCTGCTGATCTTCCTCACGCCCCGCATCCTGGCGCCGTCGCTGTCTCTGCAATCGGGTTGATTTATCACCCTCATGCTGGCATAACGCCCGCATGAGGGCAGGGGAAGCGGGCATTTTTCTGGTGGGTCCCATGGGGGCCGGCAAGTCCACGATCGGACGCTACCTTGCCGACCGCCTGGGGCGCGTCTTTTGCGATAGCGATCACGAGATCGAGCGACGCACCGGGGCGAGCGTGCCCCTGATCTTCGCCGTGGAAGGCGAGGTCGGATTTCGACGCTGGGAGGCGCTCGTTCTCGAGGACCTGGTGGCAAGGCCGAATGTCGTTCTGGCAACCGGCGGCGGGGCGGTACTCGCCCTTCGCAACCGCGAACTCATGAAGGCGCATGGCACCATCGTCTACCTCCACGCCGACCCTCACACCCTATGGGAGCGCGTGCGCCGCGACCGACATCGGCCGCTGTTACAGGCCGAGGACCCGGAGGCGCGGGTCGCAGCGCTCATGCGGGAGCGTGAGCCACTCTATCGCGAGCTTGCCGATCTCATCGTGGATACCGATCGCAGGCCGCCGCACATCGCGGCGCGGCTCATCGCCTGCGGATTAAAGAGGATAAGCCGTGTCGACCATGACGCTTGATCTCCCGGGCGGGGGCTACCCTATCCATATCGGCGCCGGACTGCTGGCGCGCACGGACCTTTTGCGGGCGCCCGTGTCCGGAGGCCGGGTTGCGATCATCACCAATGAGGTCGTGGCGCCGCTGTACCTTGCTTGCCTGAGTGAGGCCTTGGCGGCCTTCGATCCCACGGTCGTGATCCTGCCCGATGGCGAGCAACAGAAGGCGCTTGGGACCATAGACCGTATCGTCGGCGACCTCCTCGCGCACCGCTGCGACCGTGCCACGACGATCTTCGCCCTAGGGGGCGGCGTCGTTGGCGATATCGCCGGGTTCGCGGCCGCGGTCTACCAGCGCGGCGTGCCTTTCGTCCAGGTGCCGACCACTTTGCTGTCGCAGGTCGACTCCTCGGTCGGCGGTAAGACCGGTGTGAATCATGCCCGGGGCAAGAACATGATCGGCTGCTTCTACCAGCCGCAGGCCGTCATCATCGATACGGCGACGCTGTCGACGCTCCCCGACCGCGAGCTTTCCGCGGGCCTTGCCGAGGTCATAAAGTACGGGGCCATAGGCAACCCCGCCTTCTTTGCGTGGCTCGAACAGAACATGGACGCGCTTATGCGGCGCGACCCCACGGCGCTCGCTTACGCCATCGAGACCTCGTGCCGGGACAAGGCGCGCGTGGTCATGGCCGATGAGCGCGAGGCGGGAGTGCGAGCCTTACTGAACTTCGGTCACACCTTCGGGCACGCCATCGAGGGCGCCATGGGTTACGGCCGCTGGCTGCATGGCGAGGCGGTTGGGGCCGGCATGGTGATGGCCGCCCGCCTTTCGGAGCGCCTGGGGCTCATTGCGGCGCCTGCCACGGAGCGTCTGTATGATCTCGTCCGGCGCGCCGGGCTGCCCACGGCCCCGCCCGCGATCGCGCCGGAGCGCTTCCTTGAGCTCATGGCCGTCGACAAGAAGGCCGCGCGCGGTCGTGTGCGCTTCGTCCTGTTGCGGGCCCTCGGCGAGGCGTTTCTGACGGATGAAGTAGCGCCCGAGGCGCTCATGGCGGTGCTCGGCGACACGCCCGCTTGAGAGCCCTCGGGCCGGCGTCCAGGCAGAGGGCGCGTGATGTTGCCAGGCCGCGTTCGAGCGGCTTCATTGAATCGGCCCCGCCCGGGCAGTATAATCATTAACCTTTTTGCGACGGTTTTAACCGACCCTAAGCCTGTGACGCGATCGCGACTGCCGAAGGGCCTGTATCGGCCCGAATTTGAGAAAGATTCCTGTGGTTTTGGCCTCATAGCGCATCTCGATGGCGTCGCGAGCCCGTGGATCGTCCAAACCGCGATGGGTTCGCTGTCATGTCTTACGCATCGGGGCGCGGTGGCCGCGGACGGCAAGAGCGGTGACGGCTGCGGTCTCCTGCTCAAAATGCCCGAGGACTTCCTGCGCCGCGTGGCCTCCGAGCAAGGCATCGAGCTTCCCGCGCGGTTTGCGGTCGGCATGCTCTTTCTTTCCCCGGATGCGGACAAGGCGCAAGCCGCGCGGGCGGTCCTGCGCGAGGAATGCGAGCGCGAAGGCTTCCCGGTGCTGGGCTTCCGGGTCGTCCCCACGGATCCCGCGGCCTTGGGGGCCGAGGCCCGCCAGACCATGCCGCGCATCGAACAGATATTCCTTGAAAGCCCCGAGTCGGATACGGGGCTTGCCGATGCCCGCTTGTACCTCGTGCATAGGCGCAGCGAGAAGCGCCTCGCGCCCACTGACGACGAATTTTATGTCGCGAGCCTGTCGACCCGCCTCCTGTCATACAAGGGTCTGGTCATGCCGGCCTATCTACCGGTGTTCTATCTCGACCTCGAGGCCGCCGACTTCGGCTCGTCGATCTGTCTGTTTCATCAGCGCTTCTCGACCAACACTTGGCCGCAGTGGCGCCTCGCCCAGCCGTTTCGCCATCTCGCGCATAACGGCGAGATCAATACGATCCAAGGCAATCGTTCCTGGGCTGTAGCGCGTGGGCATACCCTGGTCTCCTCACGTATCGACCTGAGCGACGCGCTGCCCCTGGTCTCGCAGTCCGGATCGGACTCCATGAGCCTCGACAATATGCTCGAGGCCTTGCTCGCGGGCGGCGCCGATTACTTCCGGGCCATGCGCCTCCTGATCCCGCCCGCTTGGCAGAACATCCCGCACATGGACCCCAATCTGCGCGGATTCTACGAATATCACGCGATGCATATGGAGCCGTGGGACGGGCCGGCGGGCATCGTATTCACGGATGGGCGTTATGCCTCGTGTGTGATGGATCGCAACGGTCTGCGCCCGGCGCGTTGGGTGCTGACGCGCGATCGGCATATCACCATCGCCTCAGAGACCGGCGTGCATCCTTATGCGCCGAGCGATGTGCTCGCCAAGGGCCGTTTGAGGCCGGGCGAGCTCTTATCGGTCGACACCCAGACCGGCGAGCTCTTGTTGCCGGCGGCCATTGACGCCCGCCTCGCCTCCCGCAAGCCCTATCGCGCGTGGCTGGATGCCCGTACCCGGCACCTCGAGGGCAGCCTCGATGTGCGCGACACGCCGAGCCTGGCCATCGATGTGGGCGTGTACCAGAAGCTCTTCCAGGTGACGTTCGAGGAACGCGACCAAGTCATCCGCGTGCTGGCCGAGGACGGTCAGGAGGCCACGGGGTCGATGGGCGACGACACGCCCATGGCGGTCCTGTCCACCGGCGTCCGGTCGCTCTACGATTATTTTCGTCAGCAGTTCGCGCAAGTCACGAACCCGCCCATCGATCCTCTGCGCGAGGCGATCGTGATGTCACTCAGCACGAGTTTCGGGCCCGAGCGCAATCTCTTCGAGGAGACCGCGGATCATGCCGCGCGTCTGGAGGTGGCCTCACCGATCTTGAGCCGCTGCAAATTCGCGCGCCTCGTATCCCAGGACGACCCGGCGTATCGGCTGACGCGTCTCGGCCTGCACTATGACCCGCAGGTCACGACCCTCGAGGCCGCGGTGCGGGCCCTGGTCTCGACGGCGGTGGACGCGGTGCGCGATGGCTCGGTCGTGATCCTGCTGTCGGATCGTGATGTCGTCCCGGGGCGATTGCCGGTTCATGCGCTGTTCGCCGTAGGGGCTGTGCATAACGCGCTGGTCGCCGCGGGCCTGCGTTGCCGGGCCAATATCGTGGTCGAGACCGGCACCGCGCGCGACTCGCACCATTTTGCCTGTCTCATAGGCTATGGCGCGACGGCGGTATTCCCGTATCTCGCCTATGAGGTAATCGCGGACCTGGTGCGATCGGGCGAGATCACCTCGCAAGACGAGGGCCATGCCGTCAAGAATTACCGCAAAGGCATCAACAAGGGCCTTTTGAAGATCATGTCGAAAATGGGTATTTCGACGGTCGCAAGTTACCGGGGGGCGCAGCTCTTCGAGGCGATAGGGCTGGCCGACGAGATCGTGGCCTTGTGTTTTCGCGGCACCACAAGCCGCATAGGCGGTAGCACGTTCACGGATTTCGGGCGGGATGCCGAAGTCCTGGCCGGCGAGGCCTTCAGTGCGCGTAAGCCCATACGCCAAGGGGGCCTGCTCAAATACATCCATGGCGGGGAGTACCACGCCTACAACCCGGATGTGGTGCAGACTCTGCAAGACGCCGTACGCTCCGGCGACTACGAGGATTACAAGGTCTACGCGCGGCTCGTCAACGACCGCCCCCCGGCCATGGTCCGCGACCTGCTCGCTTTGCGCGCCGATCGGACCCCAATCCCCTTGCGCGATGTCGAACCGGCAAGCGCCCTATACAGGCGCTTCGACTCGGCCGGCATGAGTCTAGGGGCGTTGTCGCCCGAGGCGCACGAGGCCCTGGCTATCGCCATGAATACCTTGGGCGGGCGTTCGAATTCGGGCGAGGGGGGTGAGGACCCGGCACGCTACGGGACCATCAAGTCGTCCCGGATCAAGCAGATCGCCTCCGGGCGTTTCGGCGTCACACCGCATTATCTCGTCCACGCGGACATGCTCCAGATCAAAGTCGCCCAGGGTGCGAAGCCAGGCGAAGGGGGGCAGCTTCCGGGACACAAGGTCAACGAGATGATCGCGCGCTTGCGTTGCTCGAAGCCCGGCATCGCCCTGATCTCGCCGCCGCCGCACCACGATATCTATTCCATCGAGGATCTGGCGCAGCTCATTTTCGACTTGAAGCAGGTGAATCCGACGGCGCGCGTCTCGGTGAAGCTGGTCTCGGGTCCGGGCGTGGGCACGATCGCCGCCGGCGTGGCCAAGGCCTACGCCGATCACATCACGATCTCGGGCTATGACGGGGGCACGGGGGCAAGCCCGCTTTCGTCCGTGAAGTATGCCGGAACGCCGTGGGAGCTTGGCCTGAGCGAGGCGCATCAGACGCTGCGCGCCAATGGGCTGCGCGACAAGGTGGTGTTGCAGACCGACGGCGGCCTGAAGACCGGCCTGGACGTCGTGAAGGCGGCGATCCTGGGGGCCGAGAGTTTCGGCTTCGGGACCGGCCCCATGGTGGCGCTCGGCTGCAAGTATCTGCGCATCTGCCATCTGAATAACTGCGCGACCGGCATCGCGACCCAGGATCGTCGTCTGCGGGAGGCCCATTTCCATGGCCTGCCGGAGATGGTGATGAATTACTTCCGATTCATCGCCGAGGAGGTGCGCGAATGGCTCGCCTTTCTGGGTGTCGCGAGTCTCGACGAGATAATCGGCCGCACCGAGTTTCTCACCATCCTGCCGGGGACTACGCCGCGCCAACAGGCCTTGCGGCTCGCTGACCTTATCTCGGACGGGGGTATCGAGCGCGGCCTGCCACAGCGCTGTCTCACCGAGCGCAACCCGCCTTTCGACAAGGGCGAACTGGCCGAGCGGATCATGAAGGATGCGATGCCCGCGCTTACAAGCCGCGAGCCCGTGGTCCTGAACTATGACATTCGCAATGTGCACCGTTCGACAGGCACTCGGCTCTCGGGCGAGATCGCCCGTCGCTTCGGTGCCGAGGGGCTGCCTGACGGGGCTATTATGTTGAGGCTCAAGGGATCCGCCGGACAGAGCCTTGGTGCCTTCAACGCCCCAGGGCTTGCCATCGAGCTCGAGGGCGATGCCAACGATTATGTTGGCAAGGGCATGGCTGGGGGGCGTATCGTCGTTTATCCGCCACGCGATTCGCGTTTTGCGAGCGAGCAGGCGGCCATTATCGGCAATACCTGCCTCTACGGTGCGACCGGGGGCAAGTTATATGCGGCGGGCCTCGCCGGCGAACGCTTCGCCGTACGTAACGGCGGAGCGCTTGCGATCGTCGAGGGGGTGGGCGATCACGGCTGCGAATACATGACCGGCGGGTGCGTCATAGTCCTGGGCGAGACCGGTTTGAACTTCGGTGCCGGCATGACCGGCGGCTTCGCCTTCGTCTACGACCAGGCCGGCCTGTTCGTGGATCGCTACAACCACGAACTCATCGACATTCACCGCATCACCGGCGAGGCCATGGATGCCTATCAGGTGTTCCTGCGTGAACGTGTGGTGGAGTATGCGGAGGCGACGGGCAGCGCCTATGCGCGCGGTCTCATCGCCGCTTGGTCCGAGGCGGCCGGGCACATGTGGTTGGTGAAACCCAAGGCGGTGCGGCTCGACAGTCTGCTTGTGGAGAGCCACTGATGGCGGACGTTTTTCAGTTTCTGGATAAGCCGCGGGCCGATCCTGACAAGAAGGATGTGGTCGTTCGCATCCATGATTTCCGGGAGGTCTACGGGGGCTTCAATGCCAAGAAGGCGGCGGAGCAGGCCGGACGCTGTCTCGGCTGCGGCAACCCGTATTGTGAATGGCGTTGCCCGGTCCACAATTACATACCGAATTGGCTCAAGCTGATTGCCGAGGAGAACATCTTCGAGGCCGCCGAGCTTTTGCATAGGACCAACAGCCTGCCGGAGGTCTGCGGTCGCGTCTGTCCGCAGGATCGCCTGTGCGAAGGGGCTTGTACGCTGAACGACGGCTTCGGGGCCGTGACCATAGGGTCGATCGAGAAATACATATTCACCGAGGCCTATGCGCAGGGCTGGCGTCCGGATCTGAGTGCCGTGCAGCCCACGGGCCGACGCGTCGCCGTTATCGGTGCGGGGCCCGCGGGGCTTGCCTGCGCCGATGTGCTGGCGCGTAACGGTGTGCAGGCCGTCGTCTATGATCGCAACCCCGAGATTGGGGGCCTGCTCACCTTCGGCATTCCGGGCTTCAAGCTCGAGAAGGAGGTCGTGCGCGTGCGACGCTCGATCCTGGAGGGCATGGGCATAGAGTTCGTCTTGAATACCCGCATCGGCGAGGATCTGCCGTTTGGCGATCTTTTGCGCGATTATGATGCGGTGTTCGTAGGGGTCGGCACCTATACCTACCTCAACGGGGGGTTCCCGGGTGAGGACCTGCCGGGTGTGCATGAGGCACTTCCTTATCTCGCGGGCGTCATCCGCCGTGACCTCGGGTTCTCCGAGGGCGAGGCCCCCTACGTCGACCTGAAAGATCGGCGGGTGGTGGTTTTGGGTGGCGGCGACACGGGCATGGACTGTAATCGGACCGCGATCCGGCAGGGCGCGGCCTCTGTGACCTGTGTCTATCGGCGCGATGAGGCCAATATGCCGGGTTCGCGGCGCGAGGTGGCCAACGCCAAGGAGGAAGGCGTGCAATTTGTCTGGAACCGCGCCCCCGTGGAGATCCTGGGGAAGGACCGCATCGAGGGCGTACGCGTCGTGGAGACTGTGCTCGGACAAGCGGACGAGCGCGGCCGGCGCCGTCCCGAACCGGTCCCTGGGACCGAGCAGATTATACCCGCCGACGATGTCATCGTGGCCTTCGGCTTTCGTCCCAGCCCGCCCGCGTGGCTGGCCGAGTTCGGCATAGAGACGGACCGTGGAGGGCGCATCAAGGCCCCCGAGGCGGGCCGTTACCGACACCAGACCACACAGGCCAAGGTCTTTGCTGGAGGCGATGCCGTGCGTGGTTCGGATCTCGTGGTCACGGCCGTGTATGAAGGACGGCAGGCGGCGGAGGGAATATTGGACTACCTCGAATTATGACAAATCTTGACGCGGGGTCGGACCGCAGTAACCGACTGCTCCGGGCGCTCCTGCGCATGCCGGTGGACATGACTCCGGCTTGGCTCATGCGCCAGGCGGGCCGCTATCTCCCTGAATACCGTGCCCTGCGCGCGCAGGCGGGTTCGTTCATGAATCTCTGCCAGACCCCTGAGCTGGCCTGCGAGGTGACGATCCAGCCGATACGTCGATATCCCCTCGACGCCGCGATCCTGTTTTCCGACATCCTGACGGTTCCGGACGCCATGGGGCTGGGTCTGTCCTTCGTGGAAGGCGAGGGGCCGCGCTTCGCGCACCCGGTCCGCGACCGCCACGACATCGCCCGTCTGCGCGCCCCGGACCCGTTTACGAGTCTGCACTATGTGCTCGATACCGTAGGTCGGGTGCGGCGTGAACTCGCCGGGCTCTGTCCTTTGATTGGCTTCTCCGGTTCTCCGTGGACGCTTGCCACCTATATGGTCGAGGGGCAGGCGAGCGATGACTTCCGGCGCGTCAAGGGTCTGCTGTTCTCCGACCCAGCGGCACTCTCGGATCTACTGTCGGTGCTCGTAGACGCCGTTACGGCCTATCTCAACGCGCAGATCGAGGCCGGTGCGCAGGCGGTCATGATCTTCGATACCTGGGGCGGCAGCCTTGCCGCCCACCATTTTCTGCGCTACTCCCGCGATCCCATGGCCGCGGTCGTGGCCGGACTGAACCGGAACCGCGATGGCGTGCCCATACCGGTGGTAGTCTTCACCAAGGGCGGCGGTTCGTGGCTTCCGGCGCTCGCCGAGACCGGCTGCGATGCGCTCGGGATCGATTGGATGACTTCGCTTGCCACGGCCCGGGCGGCGACTGCCGGCCGTGTCGCCCTGCAGGGCAACCTCGACCCCATGGCCTTGTATGCCCCCGCGGAAAGACTCAAGGCGGAGGTCGAGGCAGTGCTTGCGGATTTCGGCGAGGGGCCAGGGCATGTCTTCAATCTCGGGCATGGGGTACGCCCCGACGTCGATCCCGCGCAGGTGGGCGTATGCATAGAGACCGTGCATGCGGTAAGTCGTCGCCCGCTTCCCTAAAACCCTATGGCCGGGCCCCCTTGTGGCCCGGCGTCACCCCCATTTCGGGGCGTTCTATTTCAGTTTTTTCTGATGCAGACCTTCGGTTATTCACATTTTGGGGATGTGTCAAGCCCTCCGGCCACCGCCAGCATCTGGGCCTGGCGGCACCCCGGGATACATATCTAACCTATTGAAGTATAATATAAAAAATAGGTCGCCTATTTTTTCATCAGTTTAAAGCGGAATCAGCAATCAGGCCAAAGCCGGACGACTTCCCGCCGCTTTTCAACACAGTTATCCACAGAGTTTGTGGGTAAGGCAGAATTGCTTTCTGATCCAGCCGTTTAGCGCCGAAATCGAAAGCCGTTTGGGTTTCGGGATCGAACCAGGAATAATCAGTCTCTGCCATGGTTGCCATTCGCGTGAGTTTGCCGGTTCCGCTCCGGCGGAGCTTCGACTACGAATACGAGCACCCTTTGGTGCCCGGGGTGCGGGTGCGCGTCCCCTTCGGGCGCAGGGTGTTGACAGGTATCGTCATCGAGGTCCCCACCGAACCCGTGCGGGGCATCACCCTGCGCCCCATTCTCGCGGTCATCGACCGAGAGCCCCTCTTGTCGAGTGAGCAACTGCAGTTGTTGCGCTTTGCCGCCGATTACTACCACCATCCCTTGGGCGAGGTCTTGTTTGCGGCTTTGCCGGGGGCCTTGAAGCGCGGCGACGAACCGGTGACCGCACGGGCCTACGGGCTCACCCCCACAGGTCTTGCGGCCGATGCCGGGCGCTTTGGTCGAGCCCGACGGCAGGCGGCCCTTTGGGAGGCCATCAAGGCGGCGGGGGTTCTGAACGAGAGCGGCCTGAAGGCCCTGGGGCCGGGCTTCCGGCCCGCGTTACGGGCCTTGATGGCTCAGGGCTTTGTCGAAGAATGCGAGGCCCCCGTGCCCGTGTCCATGCCGCGCCCGGATGGACTGGTCCTGCGCCCGGATCAGCGTGCCGCTTGTGAGGCGGTGCGCGCGGCCTTCGGGACCTTCGCCGCTTTTCTCCTGTTCGGGGTCACGGGCAGCGGCAAAACGGAGGTGTATCTCGATCTGCTGGCCGAGGTGGTCGCGGCTGGCGATCAGGCGCTTGTCCTGGTCCCGGAGATCGGGCTCACGCCTCAGCTCGTCACCCGCTTCGAGGCGCGCCTGGGGACCGCGATCGGCACGCTCCATTCCGCCTGTGCCGCCGGCGAACGGGCGCGCGTCTGGTCGGCCGCCGCCGCTGGACGCCTAGGTGTGGTTGTGGGCACGCGCTCGGCGGTCTTCACGCCGATGAGGCGCCTGTCACTTGTGATCGTCGACGAGGAACATGACGCCTCCTTCAAGCAGCAAGATGGTTTTCGCTACCATGCCCGTGACCTCGCCGTGTGGCGCGCAAAGCGTCTACGAATTCCAGTCGTGCTCGGTTCGGCGACCCCGTCCCTGGAGAGCTATCGTCACGCGCGCGAGCGGCGTTACCATCTTCTTGCCTTACCGGACCGGGGGCCGGCGCGTGCGTTGCCCAGTGTGCGTCTCATCGACCTGGGCCGCGAACGCGCCCGCGACGGCCTGTCGGCCCCCTTGATCGCGGCCTTGCGCGAGCATGTGGCGCGTGGCGAGCAGGCGCTCCTGTTCTTGAATCGCCGAGGTTATGCCCCCGTGCTTTTGTGTCCTCAGTGTCGCTGGCATGCGCCTTGTGATCGCTGCGATGCACGTTTGACCGTGCATCTCGGCGACCGCCGGCTGCGCTGCCATCATTGTGGGCATGAACGGCCCTTGCCGGTTTCATGCCCGGCGTGCGGACATGAGGGCTTTGTGCGCGTCGGAGACGGCACGGAGCGGGTGGAGGAGGGCCTGCGGCGCGCACTACCCGGCGCCCGCGTCGCCCGCGTCGATCGCGACACGACGGGCAGTCGTCTTGCGTTTGACGCCCTCTTGCGCCAGGTGCGCGGGCATGAGATCGATGTGCTGGTCGGCACCCAGATGCTGGCCAAGGGTCATGATTTCCCGAACATGACGCTCGTCGGCGTCATTCACGCGGATCAGGGGCTGCACGGCAACGACTTCCGCGCCGACGAGCAGTTGTTCGCGCAGATCGTGCAGGTCGCCGGCCGCGCCGGCCGTGGCGACAGGCCAGGCCATGTGCTCATCCAGACCCATCACCCGGCGCATCCCCTATGGACGCCCCTTGCGCGCCTCGACTATGAGGCCTTCGCGGATGTCGCTTTGCAGGAGCGACGCGAGACGGCCTTCCCGCCCTATACGCATTGTGCCCTTTTGCGTGCCGAGGCGCGCCGGCCGGAGATCGCGCTGCGATTTCTGGAGGCCGCCAAGCGCGTGGGCCCGGCCCCGCCTGAAGTGCGGCTCGGCTGTATCCTGCCCGCGGCGCTCGCGCGCCGGGCTGGATATCACCGCGCGCAGGTTTTGGCAACGAGCGCCCAACGCGCCGCCCTGCAGTCCTGGCTCAAGGTCTGGCTGCCGCGCGTGGCGGACATCCCGGCCGCCGCGCAGGTGCGGTGGTCTCTCGATGTCGATCCCTACTCGCTCTTCTAAGGCCACGCCCCGGCAACGGATTTTCGCCCCCTATGGCGAGGTGAGCCCCCCTCGGGACCCGTCAACCACCCCACCGATACTGCCGGAATCGCCGTAATGAGGGCCTAAGCCGGCTACGCACCACAGACCGGTCCGGCTCGCGCACGGACTGCCAATGGGTGTCCCCGCCGGGTGCTCGCCACGGCGTGGTATCCCCCCGGGGCCCGCCAGGTTTTGACAAACCGCAATTTTTCGGATCATAGTAACGACGGCGTTGTCATCGCTATTTTTTGGTAGTGGGATTACGGCCTCAAGCCACGACCGAAACAAGTGGCTATATAAGTAAAACAGGAGACATTTATGGAATCACGGCCATGGGACAATGGCACGCGCGTCTTGCACGCGACGCTTGCCGTTACTGTACTAGCGGAAATGTCAGCGGGCGTGATCGTGTCACGCGCAACGCGTCCGCAATGGGTTTTCCTGCATAGCATGTTGGGCATCGCGACCTTGCTTGTGATCGTCGTCAATTGGATGTGGACCTGGGCCCGGCATGACCTGGGCGTTATCTTCCCGTGGAATCGGGCCGGCCTGAGTCGGGTTGTGCGTGAGGTCTGGGGCATCTTCCTGGGAAAGCTACCGAGCGCGGGAGATGTCGTGGGTCTGTCGAGTTTCATGCATGGCGTAGGCCTGCTCGCGGTATCGGGCATGGCTGTGACAGGATTTTTCATCTATCTCGTGATCCCAGGCGGTTATGGGTTTTTCGCGAATGCGACCGGCTACGGGCTTCTCACAACCCTGGGGGTCGTGCACCTGTGGCTGTCCTACATGGTCTGGTTTTATCTGGCGGGCCATGTCTTGTTCGCCGCGCTACAGCAGCTCCTTGGGAATAATATGTTGCGACATTTCACGTTGGTCCGGCACTGACAGCTTGTCTTGCGTGGCGGGTCGCGCCGTCCCCTTGTTGACAGCGCGACCCGCCGCCTCTAGTCTTGGCCGCTTATACGTTGCCGTCGGCTGGGATCATGTTGCGACTCCTTCATTGCCATCGCATGCTCCTAGCCGCATGGATCACGTTCATGGGGCTTTGGCCCCTGCAGGCGGCGGCCTATCAGGTCGGCCCCCAGAGAACCGCCGTATGTCGGCTGATGCCGCGCATCGGTGCCATGGCGCATGTACCCAAGCGTTTGCACGGCGCCGCGTTGGGCATGAACGCCTGCCGCCAGCTCCAATGCCACCATAGATTGGGACCACTCGCGGCGGTGATCGTGATGGTTCCTCCGCTGCTCCCCATGCGCTACAGCGGCCCTGGGATCGTGTCTTTCACGGTAAACGCCGCTTGGCGCGTGCATCGCCCGACCAGCCGTGCCCCACCCATGTTTTTGCGCTTCTCCCGTCTCCTCATTTAACCGTCCGTCGGTAGAGAACTTGGCCCTGCTGGGAGCAGGTGTCGATCCTGACCGAGGACTGTCTTTAATGAAACCCGATGATGATCCCGAAACGGCGCGCCTCGGCGCCCGTGCTGCCCTGACCCGTTCGGCTGTCCGCGGTCTTTCTTTCGGAAAAGGATGGATGACCGGGCAATCGCGCCGCCTGCACGAACGGCGGCCCCGAATCCTGTCGACCATGCTCTTTTTTGCCACGATCTGTCTTGCGAATGCGGTGTGCGCCGCGCCGCGTGCCCCCTTGAGCTTGTCGCAGGCTGAGATCCTGGCGGCGCACGGGAATCCAAGCCTTCAGGGCTTACGTCAGGCGGCGATCGCCTTACGTCACGAGGCGGTGGCCGTGGGACAGCTACCGGACCCGCAGCTGTCCTTGGGTGCGGGGAACGTGCCACTCAACACCTTCTCCCTGCGTCAACAGCAGATGAGCGTCGTTCAGTTCGGTGTGAAACAGTCCTTTCCGCCTTGGGGCGAGCTCACGGCCCGACGCCGCAAGGCCCGATACATGGCGCGTGCCGCTGCCGAGACCGGCTACGAGCGGCGCGCCGAGGTTATCTTCCTGCTGCGGCAGGCCTGGTTTGCGGCCCTTTACGCCCACAAGGCAGCAGCAGCCGTTGCGCGCGAAGAGCGGCTTGCCCGGGAGACCCTGGCCGCGGCTCGCGCCCGCTACCGCGCCGGCCACGCTTCTTTGGCCGATGTCTTGCGCGCCGAACTTGCCGTGGCGGCACTGCGAAATCGCGCGGACGGTCTCCACGCAAGCGGTGCCGCCGAGCGGGCACGTATCGGCCAGATTCTGGCCCGACCCCGGCCCCTGGTGCTCGAGACTACGTGGCCTGTTGTGCATGTGACCGCCCTTGCGACTGCCCAGTCCCGCGTGGATCGTCAACCCGCTCTGCGGGCGGCACGCGATGAGTGGCGGGCGGCACGCGCGGCGGTCGGTGTCGCCAGGAGCGCCTATTGGCCGGCGATCACGGTGAGCGCCGCTTACGGCAGGGACTTCTTTCCCGGCAGCCCCAATTGGCTGTCCGTGGGCCTCGCTTTGAGTCTGCCGATCTTTCCGGCCGAGCGACAGGACCAGGACCTCGATGCGGCGCGCGCCCGTAAGCTCGAGGCGCGTTACCGTTACGAGGACCACAGCCTCGCCTTGATGCGGCGCCTACGGAGCGCTGAGTCGCTCTATGCGGCCCTGAAGCGCGAACTCATGCGCACGCAAAGGTCGCTCCTGCCCACAGCCCGTGCCGCCTTCGCTGCGAGCTTGGATTCCTATGCGGCCGGGCGGCTCGGTATGGGCGCGGCCCTTGCCGCTCAGGGGCGGGTGCTCAAATACGCGCTGCTGCGCCTGAAGGAACGCAAGGATCTCGAAACCGTGGCGGCTGAAATCGCGTGGCTGACGACACAACAATCGGGAGGGTATGGCAATGACCAATAAAGGGAGAGCTTTGCTGCTTGCCGGTGCCGTCCTGGCGTTGGGCGTGGCGACCATTGGTTATGTCAGGACGCAGTCCGTCACGGCCTCCACGGTCGCCGCATCGGCGCCGCGATCCACGGTAAAGGCCAAGCGGCGCATCCTCTATTGGGCGGCGCCCATGAATCCGCGCATCCATTCGGATCACCCCATGAAGGACAGTATGGGCATGGCCTATGTGCCGGTCTATGCGCCCACCGCCGGCGGCCAGGCGGCGTCGGCCCGCGGGGGATTGGCGATCGATCCGCGCCTCAGGCAAAGTCTCGGCGTGCGTCTCGTTCGGGTACGGATCCGTAAAATGGGACACTCTATCCATAGCGTTGGAACCGTGGTAGTTGACGAGAATCGCGTCTATGCGATCAATCCGCGTTTCTCAGGGTGGGTCGAGCGACTCACCACGCGTGCCGTGGGCGATGCGGTCCATAGGGGGGAGGTTCTGGCATGGGTCTACGCCCCGGCCCTCTATACCGCCGAGCGTGAATATTTCATTGCCAAGGTCGCGGGTGGCGCACGACTCAGGCGCGCCGCGCGCGCTCGCCTGCGCCTACTCGGGCTTACTCGTGCGGACATAGAGGCGCTTGACCGGCGCGGCCGGCCTTTGCGCTCCATCCCCATAAAAGCGCCCGCCTCCGGGGTCGTGCTGCGCCTGGGTGTCCAGCAAGGCGGCCATATTTCGCCGCGCCATGATTTCATGCATATCGCAAATCTCGACCATGTATGGATGAATGTCGCGATCTACTCATCGCAGCTGCCATGGGTGCGCATCGGCGACCCCGTGCGACTCAGGCTTCCGGCCTATCCCGGACGGGTGTGGGCGGGGCATGTGACCTTCCTCTATCCAACGCTCGATCCCAAGACGCGTACCGTCACGGCGCGACTCAGTATCCCCGCGCAGGGCGGGCTCCTGAAGCCCGGCATGTTTGCCCAGGCGACCGTGCTCGCGCGCCCACGACAGGCCTTGGCGGTCCCTGCCAGCGCGGTGTTGCGGACCCGGCAAGGGGATTTCGTCATGATCGGCGGCGCGCACGGACACTTTGTGCCGACACAGGTGGAGCTCGGGCCCTCGAATCGCGGCTGGACGGTCATACGCCGCGGGCTCACCGCGGGCGACAGGGTCGTCGATGCGGCCCAGTTCCTACTCTATTCCGAGTCTCAGTTTCAGGCCGTGCAGACGCGCATGCTGTCGTCGCCGCCGGCTGGCGACCATGGTCGCCGTCGCTCGACGCCCGTCAGGGGCGAGACGCGCCATGATTAGGGCGGTGATGCGTTGGTGTATGACCAATCCGGCGCTCGTGCTGATCGCGACCGCGTTCCTGATCGTGGCCGGAATTCTGGCCCTGACGCGCATTCCGCTGGAGGCCTTGCCGGATATCTCGCCCGCGGAGGTCATCGTCAAGACCCGTTACCCTGGACAGGCCCCCCAGGTGGTGCAGGATCAGGTCACTTACCCCTTGGAGACGACACTTCAGGAAGTGCCGGGGGCGACCGCTGTGCGCGGCTACTCCATGTTCGGAGACTCCTATGTTTACGTGCTTTTCAAGGACGGCACGCGCATCGACCAGGCGCGCGATCTCGTACTCCAGTATCTGAGTCAAGCGCAGTCACGCATGCCGGCTGGAGTCGTGCCGGCGATTGGGCCGAACAGCTCGGGGATCGACTGGGTATTCGAATATGCCCTTACGGATCCTAGCGGGACTCTGAATCTCGCGCAGCTCACGACCTTGCAAAATTGGACACTGAAGTACGCCCTTCAGGGGGTCCCCGGTGTCGCCCAGGTCGCGACCTTGGGGGGCATGGTCTCCGAATATCAAGTCGTGGTGAACCCGCAGAAGCTGCTCGCCTATGGGGTGACCTTGCCGCAGGTGGAGGCCGCGATTCGTGCCGACAACGGTGAGACCAGCGGGTCGGTCGTGGACATGGGGTCTACAGGCTATATCGTGCGGACCTCGGGCTATATCCGTTCCCTCGACGATCTGGCGCGCGCCCCTCTCGGCGTGCAGGACGGCGTGCCGGTCGTGCTGCGCGATGTCGCACGCGTACAGCGTGGACCGCAGCTCGCCAATGGTCTGGCGGAGTTGAATGGCAAGGGCCCGGTGGTAGGCGGGGTCGTCATGATGGACCAGGGCGGCAACGCCAATCTCGTCATCCATCGCATTGAGCGGAAATTGAGCGCGCTACGCACGTCCTTGCCGCCGGGCGTTCAGGTGGTTACCACCTATAGCCAAGCGCCGCTCATCGCCCACAGTATCCACACCCTGACCGGCAAGCTCCTTGAGGAGATCGCTGTGGTGGCGATCGTCGCGGTGGCATTTCTGTGGCGCGTGCGTTCGGCGCTGGTCGCGATCGTGGCTTTGCCGCTTGGTATCCTGGCGGCCTTCGTGATCATGTGGCTGCAGGGAATTCCCGCCAACATCATGTCCTTGGGCGGCATAGCCGTCGCCATAGGGGTCATGATGGACGCGGCGGTCGTGATGATCGAGAACATGCATAAGCATCTCGAACGGGAACCGGACAGCGGTCCCTGGGCGTCGGCGCTGGTGGCCGCGCAGGAGGTGGGTCCGGCGCTCTTCTTCTCGCTCGTGATCATTGCCGTGTCCTTTTTACCGATCTTCGCCCTAGGAGGCGAGGAGGGGCGCTTGTTCATGCCGCTTGCCTACACCAAGACCTATGCGGTGGCGGTGGCCGCGGTGCTGTCCGTGACGCTCGTGCCCATCCTCATGGCGTGGTTCATTCGCGGGCATATCCCACCGGAAAACAAGAATCCCCTGAATCGGTTTGTGGCCGCGGTTTATGCCCCCGTCATCCGCATGGTTCTTGCGACCCCGCGCCTCGTTCTGGCCGCGGCCTTGCTGCTCACGCTCACTATTCTCTATCCCTTGGGCCGGCTGGGGTCGCAGTTCATGCCGCCCTTGAATGAGGGCACTTTGCTCTATATGCCGGTCATTCAGAATCCGTCGGTCTCGATCGGCGAGGTTGCGCAGGTTCTGCAACAGACCGATCGCATCCTAAAGACCTTTCCCGAAGTGAAGACGGTCTTCGGGCAGGCCGGCCGCGCGCAGACCGCAACCGATCAGGCGCCGTTGCCGATGTTCGACACCACCGTCACCTTGCGGCGGCCGTCGCGCTGGCCCGCGGGCATGACCCTGCACGGCCTTCAGGACGCCATGACCCGAGCCCTCGATATCCCAGGTATCTCCATCGTCTGGACGCAGCCCATCAAGAATCGGGTGGACATGGTGACGACTGGGCTTACCACCCCGCTTGGAATCAAGATCGCGGGCCCGCGTTTAGCGATGCTGGCGCGGCTCGGCCACCGGATTCAGGCCGCTTTGCAGACGGTCCCCGGAACAGAGTCCGCTTATGCCGCGCGCGTGACCGGCGGTCGTTACATCGTGGTGCGTACCAATCGCGCCCGGGCGGCACGCTATGGCCTGTCGGTGGCCGATGTCAATCGGCTGGTCGCGACCGCCATCGGTGGCGCCACCTTGACCACGGCCGTTCATGGTTTGCGCAGGTTTCCGGTGGTGCTGCGCTACCCACGCCGATTACGCCAATCGCTGGCGGCGCTTGCCGCAAGCCGAGTCGCCACCCCCGATGGGGCGCAGATCCCCTTGGGCCAACTGGCGCAGCTGCGCATCGAGGCCGGGCCGCCGATGCTGACAAGTGACAACGGACAGCTGAGCAACTGGGTCTATATTGACCTCGCTCCCGGGACTGGCATAACGCAGTACGTGGCACGCGCTCGTCGCGCGATTGCCCACGCCGGGGCCTTGCCGGCCGGCTACACCACATCGTGGGTGGGCGAATACAAAATCATGCGCCGCGCCGATCGGCGTCTCGAGATCGTTGTCCCGACGGTGCTCATATTGATTGCGCTGCTCTTGTACTTCACATTCCGAAGCTGGGTGGAGGTCGCCATCATTCTTTTGACGCTCCCCTTGTCTTTGGTGGGCGGGTTTTGGCTCGTGTACTGGCTCGGTTATAAGTTCTCGGTGGCGGTTGCCGTGGGTTTCATCGCTCAGGCCGGAGTGGCCACCGAGTTCGGGGTTGTGATGCTGGTTTACCTCGACCAAGCCCTGAGTCGGCACCGCGCGCGCGATGCCTTGAAGACTTGGCATGACCTGCGGCTCGCGGTTATCGAGGGGACCATGCTCAGGTTGCGGCCGCTGGCCATGACTTTGACACTTGTCGTCGGCGGGCTCTTGCCCATCATGTTCAGCCGCGGTGCCGGCGCCGACGTCATGAAGCGCATTGCCGCCCCCATTGTCGGTGGCATGTTCAGCGCCGCGATTCTGGCCCTGCTCGTCATCCCCGCCCTCTATGTCCTATGGCAACGGCGGCGCTTGGGCTTGCGCAATGACCGCGTCAAGGACGGGGAGATAGTTTAGTCCGGAGCGGCGCATGGCAACCTCTGCAAGAGGCCTCATGGGGGCGCCGTGCCCCTCGTGGCGATGTCCTCCATTCGGGTCTCCGCGCGCGCCCATTCCCGCGCGCTCCCTTATGCGCGCACCCACGGCGCACGGAAAGACTTGAGCCGGACACCCCGCTCTGTTGTCATGGGCGCTTGATCGAGACGGCATGCAGCCACGCATCAGGGGATGGGT
>JAKAXK010000029.1:14981-24825 GCA_021827145.1 Pseudomonadota bacterium | reverse complement strand
GGCTGACTCGGTGTTCGGGAAGATCCGGATCACCCGCTCCCTTCTGCGAATCTCTTCGTTCAAGCGCTCTTGCATGTTCGTGGTGCGCAGTCGTTTGCGATATTTCTCGGGCAGCACCAGCACGCTCAGGGCGTCCTCGAAGCCTTCCTCGAGGCACGCCACAGCCTTCGGAGCCGTCTTCTCGAAAGTGGTCACGAAGGTGGCGAGGTGCGCCTCGGCCTCGGTCCGGTCGGCGGCCTGGAAGATGCGTTTGGCCTGGGCCGCCACTTCCGCACGATGGCGGCTTGGAGTGTGTCCGAGCAGGTTGCGCATCAGATGCACTTGGCAACGCTGCCAAGAGACCCCCTGGAAGTGCTTGCGGGCGGCCTCCACGAGGCCCGCGTGGCTGTCGGAGATGACCCACAAGACACCCTTCAACCCGCGCCCCTTCAACCATTTGAAGAAACCGTCCCAGGTAGCAAAAGACTCAGAGTCGCCGATCTGGATACCCAATATCTCGCGCACGCCATCGGCGCGAATACCCGAGGCGATGAGGGCCGCTTTTGATACCACGCGATCGTCTTCGCGCACGGTGAGCATCCGGGCATCGACCAGCACAAACGGATAATGGGCCGTGAGGCGGCGCTCATTGAAGGCCCGCACACGGGGATCGAGGCCGGCGCAAAGCGCGCTCACGGTCGACTTCGAGAAAGAGGCGCCACAGAGGCTCTCGGTGATCTCCGTGACCTTCGCTTGCGGGCACGGCCACGGGTGGAGACTCCCTGCACCACCATCTCCATCAACGCCAGCACGAACGCCTGCTCACTGCGCTGGTACCGCTTGAACAGCTCGGGGGAGAAGCTGCCATCACGCGTCTGGGGGACCTGAAAGGTCACAGGCCCTACGCGGGTGTACAGGGTCCGGGGCCGCACCCCATTGCGATAGCCCTGACGTTCGGGGGTCCGCTCGTGCGGACTCGCTCCGAGATGTTCCGTCATCTGCGCCTCCAGCACCTGGTTCAACACCGCCTCCACCAATTGAGCGAGGCCTTCCGGCCCATTCAGCAACCCTGGCAACAAATCCTTGCCTACGCTAACCTCATACTCTGCCATCGTCTCGATCTCCGGTTGATTAACGTCTCGATAACGCCAATTACCCGAATCGAGGCGGTGGCACCAACGCCTTAAGCTCGTCAGCTATTTACGGCAGTTTACGGACATAACCACATCGACCTCACGCCGTGGTGCCAGGCCTCCATAGCAAGACCGAGGGTGTCGCGGTCGAGGCTCCCGGATTCACGTTCAATGGCGTGATGGCCTGCTGCTGGGTGGCCAATGCCGCGCATGTCTTGCGGTTGGAAGGCCCGCGGACTTGCCGCAACCCGTCGATCCTCGCCGATGTAGCGAGACCCCAAAAGCAAAAGCTCTCTGGAACAACCGAGAAAACTCGATGGCGGAAAAAGCCGATCACTCTGCGCCTTGCGCCTCCGTCAAGTACCGGGTGGCGAATCCTGTCATTGGCGATATCGGGACTGAGTTTCGAGAATTCTTTGAGTATTACGGTTTTCCGGGAAGCGGGTAATGGCAGGCGACCAGGTGCTCCTTGTCCAGCGCGGTCGCGATCGGCGCATCGAGGTGACAGCGCGGCTGGGCCTTGTCGCACCATGGGCAATAGATGCAGCCCTTGGACGCAAGCGGGCCCGCGCGCGGAACGATGGCCTGTGCGGTGGTCACGGCTTGTTTCCGAACGGGGACCGGTAATGCCGCGATCAGGGCGGCTGTGTAAGGGTGGGCGGGGCGGTATATCAAGGTGGCCGTCGGCCCCTGTTCCATCACGTGCCCCCCAAACAGGACCAGCGTACGATGGGCGACATAGGCGACCGCCGAGAGATCGTGGCTTATGAAAAGGTAGCTGAAGCCTTTATCCGCCTGGAGGTCGCGCAGCAGGTTCAGGGTGCGGGCCTGCAGCGAGGCATCCAGCCCCGAGGTCGGTTCATCCAGTACGAGCAGGCGCGGCTCCGTGGCCAGGGCACGGGCGAGCGCCACGCGTTGACGCTGCCCTCCTGAGAGTTGGCGCGGGTAGCGTGACAGTACGGTCTCGTCGAGGCCGACTTGCTGAAGGAGTTCGGTGGCCGTATGCCGCTGCGCGCTTCGAACCATACCGAAGGCGAGGTGCAGGGGCTCGGAAACGATGCGATCCACTGTCATGCGCGGGTTCATGGCCTCGAAGGGATCCTGAAAGACAAGTTGCATCTGGCGCCTGAAGGGCCGCAGTGCCGCACCCTTCAGCTTGGTGAGATCGGTGCCGTCCCACAGGATGCGCCCCTGGCTCACGGGCGTCATCTGCAAAATCGCGTGTCCGAGGGTGGTTTTGCCGCAACCCGATTCCCCTACGATGCCGAGGGTCCCGCCGCTTGGTAAGGTGAAGCTGACATCATCGAGGGCTTTGTGGCGGCGCTCTTCCTTGTGGCCCAGGCGCGGCCTTTTCACATATTCGACGGTCAGGTTTTCGACGCGCAGTTCACTCGTCATGAGGTCTCCAGGTCGGGGTGGAGGCAGGCGAAGCGCGGTTCGGTTGGCCGCATGGCTGGCTTCGTCTGGCGGCAGTCATCTTGCGCGTTCGCGCAGCGAGGGGCGAAGTGGCAGCCCGAGGGCAGGGCATCGGGTCCCGGGGGCAAGCCCGCTATCTCGGTCAGTCGGCTGTCTTGTCGATAAAGCGCTGGTATGGCGTTACGCAACGCGCGGCTGTAGGGGTGGTGGGGCGCCTTGAAGAAACGCGCGGCATCGCCTTCCTCGACGGCGCGTCCCGCGTAGAGGACCAGGATGCGATCGGCGTGGGAGGCGGCTAGGGCCAGGTCATGGGTAATGAACAGCACCGCAAGCCCGCGCTCTCGCCGCAGTCGCGTGAGTAGGTGGAGGATCTGCGCCTGAACCACGACATCGAGCGCCGTCGTCGGCTCATCGGCGATGAGTAAGGCGGGGTCGCAGGCCAGTGCCATGGCGATCATGGCGCGTTGACGCATGCCGCCGGAGAGCTGGTGGGGATAGGTTTCTGGGCCATCCGCGACGGTCGCAAGCCCCACTTCCGCCAGGAGCGAGCGCGCGCGTTCTTGGGCCGCACGGCGCGTTCCGCCCTTATGAACCCGGTAGGTCTCGGCGATCTGTGCCTGGATGCCGCGGCTTGGATTGAGGGCGGTTAGGGGGTTTTGGAAGACGAGCCCCATATCGCGCCCGCGTCGTGCCCGCAGCGCGCGTTCGGAAAGCCCCGTGAGTTCTGTGTCGCGCAGCTGCACCGAGCCCGCCAGGCGTCGCACTCCGAAGGGCAAGAGTCCGAAAATGGCGGCGGCGGTCAGCGACTTGCCGGAGCCCGATTCGCCGACGAAGGCCAGCATCTCGCCTTCCGCCACCTCGAATGACAGGCCATCGACCAGCGCCCGTGCCGTGCGCGCAAGCCCTACGGTGAGGCCGCGGACGGCGAGGACGATGCGCCGTGGCGCGCTCATCGCGACGCCTCGCCGTTCAAGCGTGCAAGCAAACCTTGCCCCAGCAGGTTCATCGCCAGGATCGCCAGGAAGATGGCAAGCCCCGGGAACACGATGAGCCACCACGCGCCTATGACGGCGAGCCCCGCGCCGGTACTGAGGAGGCCACCCCAGGAGGCGTGCGGAGGCTGGATACCGAGCCCGAGAAAGCTCAGGCCCGAGAGGCCCAGGATCATGTCGGCCATGAGGAAGGTGGCATTGACGATCACAAGCGGCAGCATGGCGCGCAGGATGTGAGTGCGCGCAATAGAGAAACGGCCCGCGCCGAACTGACGAGCAGCTCGCACATAATCGCGTTCGCGTGTCGCGAGCGTCTCGTTGCGGGCTAGGCGCGCAATGCCGGGCCACGACACGAGCCCAAGGAGCGCGGTAAGGCTACCTTCGCCCAAGGGCACGATGGCCGCAAAGAAGATCATCACGATCAGTGTCGGAATGGCGAGCAGCGTGTCGAGCAGACGCATGAGCGTGCGATCGATCCACGCCGGTCCCAGACCCGCCACCATCCCGTACGTAAGTCCCGTGAAAAGGGCAAGCGCCGACGCCCAGAAGGCGATGGCAAGTGTGGCCTGACCGCCGCGCATGAGGCGCGCCAGGACGTCGCGTCCGAGGGCGTCGGTTCCAAAGGGGAACCGCGCGTCGGGCGCCGACAGGATGTGGTGTGCATGGATGGCGAGCGCATCGTAGGGGTAGAGCGTGGGGCCGATCCAGGAAAAGAAGGCGAGCGCCAACATGAGCGCGGCGCCCAGGAACTCCGTGGACGCCGCTTGCGCTCCCCATCGTCGCGACCATCCTCTGAGGGCCGCGCGGTCTTGCTCGCTTGGGTTGGCCGAACGTCTCTCCTCAGTCATAGCGCACCCGCACATCCAGCAGGGTGTTCAGGAAGTCGGCAGCCAGATTGCCAAGTACGGTCAGGATCCCGATCAGAAGGACGATGGCCGTGAGCGTCGGATAGTCCTGTTCCAGTGCCGAGCGCCACAGCAGCCACCCGAGCCCCGGGTAGTTGAAGACGCTCTCGGTCAATACTCCGCCCACGAACAGCGACGGGATCATCATGCCGATCAGGGTCGCAAGCGGACGCGCGGCGTTCCGCAGGACGTGTCCGAAGGCGATGCGCATCGGTCCAAGTCCGCGGGCCTCTGCGGCGCGCACATAGTCCTGCCGGTACTCTTCGCGCACTTGGTGCCCAAAAAAGCGCGACAGTCCCGCGGTGAGCGGCACGACGAGGGTCGTAGCCGGAAGAATGAGATGTCGCCAGAGGGTTGGGGAGTGCATGGTCGCCGTTTCGCCGCCGATACCGCCGGGCGGCAGCCACGCGAGATCGGCCGCGAACACCAGGATCAGCACCGTGCCCACGAAAAATGTGGGCAACGAGTAAGCGATGATCTGCCAGGCGCCGATGAGGTGCCCCGGCAAGCGTCGGCCGTAGGCCCCCTGCACGAGCCCAAGCGGCGCGGCAAGCCCGATCGCGGCCATCGCGACCACTGCGTCCAAGAGTAGGGTATTGTGGAGGTAGGAGCCGATCAGGCTCGCTACTGGCGCATGCTCTGTGTACGAGTAGCCGAGATCGCCGTGTGTCAGATGCATCCACCACGTGAGGTATTGCTGCCAGACGGGATGGTCGAGGCCCATCTGATGGTTCAAGGCCGCCACCGCATTTGGCGAGGCATGGACGCCGAGGATGCTGTAGGCCGGCCCCCCGGGGGTCGCGTAGATCATGAAGAATACCAAAGTCACGAGCAGCGCCACCGATAAGAGTGCGTCGCCCAATCTCCTTGTGAGCGCGGCGATCACGGGTGGCCCTGCTGCGCGCAGCGTGGTTGTCGCGTGTGCCACCCGCTTATGATCATCGACCGCTCCGCATGATCCAGAGGTATTGGGGGTTGAAGCCGCCCAGCGACGAATAGGCGCGGCGCAGGCCCCGTATATCATCCCGCGCCTCTATCACATGCCGCTCGCCTGGCAGCACCACGACCGGCTGCTCCTTGATAAAATAATCCTCGTAACGAAAAATCGCATCCTTCCCGCGCGCCGAGGGCACCGCATCGAGCAGTGCATCCATGCGTTTGTCGCAATAGTGGTAGAAGTTGTTGGCCCCATCGCAGCCGAAGATGTTGCGCGCGCTCGGATAGGGACCCAGCCCCCAGGCGAGGGTGAGGGCGTCCCATTTCGTGGCGTCCGGCCCTTGCGTCATGGCAACGATCTCGTTGAACGGTTTTTCGCGAAGACGCATGTCGATGCCGACTTGGGCCAGCATCGCCTTGATGAGGGTGGGTCCTCGGACTTCCCCCGGCGGCACGAGGGCCGTGAATGCCAAGCGCTGCCCATCCTTTTCACGTACCTTCTTGTGGCCGAGTCGCCATCCCGCTTCGCGCAGGAGTGCGCGCGCACGGCGCGGATCGTAGGCCCCAACACGCTCGAGCCTGCGGGCTAGCGGTGAAAGGTAGACCGCCGGCCTTGGTGGTATCGGGCCGTAATCGCGTACCCCTTGGCCATAGTATTGTACGCGGATCAGGAGACCTTGCCGGATCGCATGCATCATGGCGCGTCGCACGCGCGCATCGCGCACGAAGGCGATCCGGGGGTTGGCGTAATCGAAGCCCAGGTAGCTGAATCCCCAGGCGGGCCCGACCACGCGCTCCCGGAAGCCATGCAACTTCCCGCGCCCTGGAAGGAGCTCGTGCGGGAGGTCGGCGATCTGAATCTTGCCGGTCTCCAGGCCGAAGAAGATCGACTCGGGATCGTGTAAAAAGCGCAGCACGAGCCTATGGAGGTACGGCTTGTCGGGCCCGGCGAAGTGGTGGTTGGGGCCAAAGGCGACATAACGACCAAAGGCGAAGGCCGCTAGGCGGAACGGCCCGTCGACGACCCGGAAGAATCGCGGATCGGCGAGATGTGCATAGAGGCTCGTGACCGAGAATCGCCTCCAGGCGGCGGATGGCAGGGGGGTCAGCAAGGTAAGGCCGTTCTGAATGAACCAACGGGGGTTGACGGCTTTTTTGAGGGTTATGCGCAGTCTATAGGGCCCAAGGATATGGAAGGACGAGACATTCGTCGGGATACCGCCGACCCCGTAATTCGCGAATTGGGGACCCAGGCGCTGGATCATATGGTAAGTGTAGGCAATGTCTGCTGTCGTTACGGGCGTCCCGTCGGACCATCGCCAGTGGTGTCCCAGGATTAAAGTGTAGGTTCGGTGATGCGGGCCTACGAGGATTCGACGCGCGATGCTTAAATGCGCATCGACCTGAAACCGGCGGGTCACCCATACGAGCGGCTGATAGAGGAGTCCCGCGGCTTGCATATCGAAGGCCGATGATACCAAAAGCGGATTAAAGCCGTTCACGGCCGCCGGTGGCCCAAGACCTACTCCGGGCACGGTGACGATCGTCCCACCAAACCGGGGGTGATCGGCCCGCGTGTGCATCGCGCCCCGCGCGCTGTACATCGGGAGGGACAGCGCCACACACATGCCTACGTGGGCGATCCATCCAACTTTCCTCCACCGTCCCACCATGCGCAACGCCCGCACTGAATCCTCGAACCATGATGCCAAAGACGCGTGTCCGGCGCGACCGCAGATGGCCTTGGCCACATGATGGGCGACCTTCCTGCGAGAAAGGGCGTGTCCACCCCCCTTTTTTTTCGGCACCTAGAGGCGAGGGTCTCGGCGCGCGCATGACCCGTACCTTCCGGTGAGCGCATTTCGCGTCTCGGCTTGCGGTTGGCGGAGGGGGATTGTAAGCCGCACGCGCAATTGTTCGCCGATCGCCATAATGTATATTTATGGATATCGATCCTGATAGTTTGCCGATAATCCCTTGTTTTCAGGCTTGCAGGCCTTCGAGGGCGGGATTGCCCGGAGGCATAACACGCGGGGTTGTTTTAATTCCGATTGAATAGCAACGATTTTTCTATGATCTCCGTTTTCCTGAGGCTGGAGCGGGTCCCTGAGGGCCGAATGAGGCCCGGGCGATCTAGGGGCGAACCCATCCGGCTCTTGACATAGCATTCGTTTATGGGTCATAAATGTCCATTAGGTGTATTGATGTCTGTCATAAAACAGCGTTATGCACTTATGCATATAAGAATTTATTTATAGTTCAACGTAGCGCGGCCACGGGGTCGGCGACGGTTTCGCGTAGGCAGGACGGAGATTTCTGGAAAGGGCGGTTGTTCGGTGAGGTCGGGGCCCTACAGACTCGATCTCAACGGGCGGCCTGCCAAGACCGGTCTCATCTCGGGTCTGCAAGGGTCACTGTGATCGTGGAGGGGTCGGTACGCATGAGCTGGGCATCGAAGGCATTCGGAATGGGTCTGGGACTTTTCGCGGTCACGGCGGTTGCCTACGCCGCGCACCCGGCCAAGACACCGTCCGCCGCTAAGCCGAAGGCGGCCGTCACTAAGGCCAAGGCCACCAAGGTCACTAAGGCCAAGGCCACCAAGGTCACTAAGGCCAAGGCCCCGGTCCTGACTGGGCGGCGGCCGCCTTTGGTGGCCACGGGCCTGAAGACCCCCGCGCTCGTCACCAACAGCTGTTCGGCCTGTCACGGCCTGACCGGTATCTCGCCCCTGGGGGAGTTCCCGAACCTTGCCGGCCAAGGCGAGCCCTATCTCGTCAAGCAGATCGAGGACTTCCGCAATCACACCCGCGCCGATCCCTTGGCGCAGTCCATCATGTGGGGCATGGCCGCCAGCATCCCCCGGAATAAGATCCGCTCCGTCGCGCTCTATTTCGCAAGTCAGAAGGGGGCCCCCGGGCAGCCAGCCCCGGCACAGCTCGTGGCCGCCGGCCGCACGCTCTACTTCGGAGGCGAGATCAGCAAGCAGCTGCCGGCCTGCATGGCCTGCCACGGGTCCAGCGGCCGCGGCCTGCTGCCGTGGTTCCCGCGGCTTGCCGGTCAGCATCAGGCCTATATCATCGCCCAGCTCCAGGCCTTCAAGGCCGGTACCCGGACCAACGACCCGCACGCCATCATGCGCACCATCGCAGCGAAGCTCACGACCGCGCAGATGACGGCGTTGGCCGCCTTCGTCCATAGCTTGTAGGCACAGGAGAGGCCCGATGGCGCATCCCCTACCGACCGCAGCGTGCCTGACCGGCCGGGCCGTGCTCGTCACCGGTGCCGGCAGCGGCCTGGGCCGGGCCGCGGCGCTGGCGCTCGCGCGCTACGGCGCCGAGGTGGTGCTGCTTGATCAGCAGGTGGCGGCGCTCGAGGCGGTCTACGACGCGATCGTGGCCCAAGGCGGTCCGACCCCCGCCGCCCACCCCCTGGACCTCGCCACCGCCACCGCCGCCGACTACGCCGCCTTGAGTGCCGCCGTGCGCACCGAGATCGGCCACCTGGATGGCATCCTGCACAATGCTGCGGTCCTGGATCTCCTGACGCCGCTGGCCTTCCATCCGCTCGATATCTGGGAGCGGACCCTGCAGGTCAATCTCACCGCCCCCTTCCTGCTGACCCAGGCCTGTCTGCCGCTTTTGACAGAGGCCCCCGACGGGGTGCTGGTGTTCACAAGCGATGCCTGTGCCGTGCACCCCAAGGGGTACTGGGGGGCCTATGGTGCCGCCAAGGCCGGTGCCGACAACCTCGCCCTCATGTGGGCCCAGGAATTGAGCAACACGAATGTCCGTGTCCACATCCTCGATCCGGGCCCGGCACGCACCGAGATGCGGCTGCGCACCCACCCCGGGGCGCTGTCCGCCTCCTGGCCGCCCCCCGAGACCCTGATGCCCGCCTATGTCTGTCTCATGGGTCCCTGCGGTCGTGACTATCGGGGCCTGCGCGTGGAGGCGGGGGCGTGGTTGGGGGAGGGTCACGGGCAGGACACAGCGGCCGGACAGGAGTGGCAAGAGAAGGCCAAGGCACCTTGAGACGCGCTCCAAGGTGGCCAAACACATGATACTGAAAGTCGAGGTGATGGCATGACGAAGACGAAGGAAGGCCCGCAGGGGTCGAGCGACGGTGCGAACCAGGGGAGGCGGCGATTCCTGATCGCGACGACCTCCGCCGTGGGGGTGGGGATCGCAGGAACGATGGCCGTGGCGCTCGTGGAAAGCCTCGAGCCCACCGCCGCCGAGACCGCGGCCGCCTCGACGACCTTCAATCTGGCGCCGGTGGAGCCGGGCATGCAGGTGACCATCCCCTGGCAGAAGAAGCCCGTCATTATCGTGAACCGTACGCCGGAGATGCTCGCGTCCCTGACCGAGGCCGAGAAGAAGGGCATCCTGAAGGACCCGCACTGCACGGTCCCCCAGCAGCCGCCTTACTGCAAGAACATGTATCGGGCCCGCAAGCCCGAGTGGCTCGTCATGGTGCGGATCTG
>JAKAXK010000029.1:0-14881 GCA_021827145.1 Pseudomonadota bacterium | reverse complement strand
TCCTGTCGGGCTTCTTCCTCATGGCCCATTACGTGCCCACGAGCCAGGATGCCTACAACTCCGTGCAGGGCATCATGTATGACACGCAGTGGGGCTGGCTCGTGCGCTATATGCACGTCGACGGGGTGTCGCTGATCTTCATCCTGCTCTATCTGCACATGGGTCGCGGCCTTCTCTATGGTTCCTACCGCAACCCCCGCGAGCTGTTGTGGGTCATAGGCTATCTCATCTATGTGCTTATGATGGGCGAGGCCTTCTTCGGTTATATCCTGCCGTTTGGCAATCTGTCCTATTGGGCGGGGCAGGTGATCACCTCCATCATCCACGCGGTGCCGATCATAGGCCCGGGCCTCACTACGCTTGCGCGCGGCGGCCCCGGGGTCGGGACCGCGACCCTCGAGCGCTTCCTGGCGCTGCACACGGTGCTCTGGTTCCTGATCCTCGCCGCCTGCATCGGGCTCCATATCCTGGCGCTGCACAAGGTGGGCTCGAACAACCCCGACGGCATCGAGATCAAGGACCGCAAGGGCCCCGATGGCACGCCTTTGGACGGCATCCCCTTCCACCCGTACTACACGGTGAAGGACGTCTTCGGTGTGGGTGTGTTCCTGACGATCTTCGCGGCCATCATCTTCTATGCGCCGACCATGCACGGGGTGTTCCTGGAGCGCACCACCTTCTTCCGGGCCAATCCCATGGTGAGTCTGCCGGATGTGACCCCGCCTTGGTATCTCGCGCCCTATTACGCGATGCTGCGCGCGGTGCCGAACAAGTACGAGGGTATCGCCCTCATGGTCGCGGCGGTCATCATGCCGTTCTTCCTGCCGTGGCTTGACCGCTGCAAGGTGCGCTCGAGCCGCTATCGGCCGGTCTACCGCTTCATGATCCTGCTCATGGCGGTGACCTTCTTCACGCTCGCCTATGTGGGCGAGCAGCCGCCCCTGCCCAAGTACTTCCTGATCGAACGCCTGGGGGCGGCCATCTATCTCGGCTTCTACCTGCTGCTGCCGATCATCAGTCGTTTCGAACCGACCCGGCCGGTGCCGGAAAGGGTGCGCTCATGAGCAAGATCTTGTCACGGGCCGCCCTGGGCCCCCTGTTCGCCCTGGTCACGGCCGCCCATGCCGCGACGGTGACGCCCCCGCCGGCCCCGCCCGCGGTGCCGTTCACCAAGGCCACGGTCATCGCCGGGGCCCGGTTCTTCGCCGATCATTGCAGTGCCTGCCATGCGGTGAACAACCTGCGCTACAAGCGCATGGGGGCGGATCTGGGCCTGAGCGCGGCTGTGATCAAAAAGAGCTTCATGAAGCCCGGCGGGGCCAACTACCTGAAGGGCATGCAGCCGGCCATGACCCAGGCGGAGGCCAAGAAGTGGCTCGGCCTGCCCCCGCCCAACCTGAGCCACATGGCCCGCGCCCTGGGGCCACGCTTCCTCTACACCTATCTCACGTCCTTCTACTGGGACCCCCAACGGCCCTCGGGCTGGAACAATCACGTGTTCCCGAACGTGGCCATGCCCAACATCCTCGCCCCCTGGGGCGGGATCTACACGAAGAACGGCACACTCCTCGTGCCCGGTCGTGAGTCGCCCGCGGTCTTTGATCGTCACGTGGCCGACGTGGTCGCCTTCCTGCGCTACGCCAGCGACCCCTCGATCTTCGAGCGTCGCGCCATCGGTCGCTATGTGATCGGCGCCTTCATCATCCTGTCGATCCTGGCCTACCTCCTGAAGAAGGATTATTGGCGGGAGGTTCACGACAAGGACGATCACAGTGGCTCGCAGAAGAGCGCAACGCGCAAGCCGACACGGAAGGACTGAGGTCTTGGGCGCGACGACGCCGCTCGTCGCGCCTTACCCCCGAATTGCTGACAACCCCAAGAGTCTTTCCCGCGCGCTGACCGCACAAGAAACGCACGCTCCAGCGATCTTCCGGGCCTTGAGGGGGCTCGGCCACATCCCCGGACCGGCCTGACGGAGCCGGAACACGGAGTTTCTAGCTACAACGCCATGATCCTACCGAACCCCAAGGTCGCGGGCTGGGCTCGGTGTAAGTCGATCACGCCGGACGCCTATGCGCCGTGCGGGACAGGCGACAGGCCGTATTTTTGCGCGGGAAGACGTATGCGCACCTTGGGAGCCTTGCACTGAATGGAGGGATCGGGGATATTCGTGTGAAGGTCGCGAGCGGGTCGACGAAGGGTGCTTGCAAACAGCCGGGCGCCGCTTTGGCGGTGCGTAAGTCGCGAACGGGTGTGGCCGTCTCGGCGGCTGGGGTGGGAAACGCGTCAGCATGGGGAGCAGACAATCTGGGATGAAGGGTGTTGAGAGAATAACGGCGCTTGGGCAGCGCCTATGGTACGACAATATCAGCCGCGACCTGGTGGCGAGCGGGGGCCTGCGCGCGCTCGTGGCGCAGGGCGTGCGGGGGGTCACGACCAACCCCACGATTTTTGAGAAGGCCGTCGGAGAGGGCGAGCACTACGACGCCGATATCCGCGCCCTCGGTGCACGAGGCGTGGCGCCCAAGGCTATGGTCCGCGAATTGATGATAAGCGATGTACGCCGCGCGGCCGACGTCTTGCGTCCCGTGTTCGACGCAAGCCTCGGAGTCGATGGCTATGTGAGTATCGAGGTGGCCCCGGACGAGGCGCAGGATACGCGCGCCACGGTGGCTGAGGCGAAAATGCTGTGGGATGCCATCGCCCGGCCCAACGTTATGGTCAAGATCCCGGCAACCGAGGCCGGCTATGAGGCTATACGCGAAGTGCTGGCGCAAGGGATCAATGTCAACGTCACCTTGATCTTTTCACCACAGTCCTATGACCGGGTCGCGGATGCCTACTGCCGGGCCTTGGAGGATAGACTCGCGCAGGGACTTTCCATCGACCGGGTGGCGTCGGTGGCGAGTGTGTTCGTGAGCCGTGTGGATACCGTCGTGGATGCCCTGTTGCAGGAAAAATTGAAGGTGGCCCCGGCGGCTGAGGCAAAGCGCCTGAAGGCGCTCCTGGGGCGCGCCGGTATTGCCAACGCGCAGCGCATTTATCAACGCTACAGGGACCTCTTTCGTGGCAAGGATTTCGCTCGGCTGCGGGCGCGGGGTGCGCGTCCGCAGTGGCCGCTTTGGGCCAGCACGAGCAACAAGAACCCGGACTATACGGCGACCTGGTATATCGATCGCCTGATCGGACCCGATACCATCAATACTGTTCCCCCCCAAACCTTCCAGGCGCTCCTGACACACAAGCCCCGGGCGCTCCTGGAGGCCGAGATGGCGCAGTCGCAAACCGTACTCGATGGTCTGCGCCGCGAGGGGGTAGACCTCCCGCAGATCCTGGATCAGCTGTTGGACGAAGGACTTGGCGCGTTCCTGCGGTCCTATGAGGCGCTGGTCGCGCGTCTGGCCCACAAAAAGGAGGCGCTCGCGACATCTTAGCGCGGCGTGGCGCGGAACCGGGTATACTGTCCTGGGGAGTCGGCTAGGCAGTCGCTGCTGAGAGGCAGAGGAAAGTCCGGGCTCCACAGGGCAAGGTGCCAGGTAATGCCTGGGAGGCGCGAGCCTACGGAAAGTGCCACAGAAAATATACCGCCCGTCCTGACGGGTAAGGGTGAAATGGTGCGGTAAGAGCGCACCGCGCCGGTGGCAACATCGGTGGCAGGGCAAACCCCACCTGGAGCAAGACCGAATAGGGGGACCATGGCGCGGCCCGCGTTGTCCCCGGGTAGGTTGCTTGAGGCGCTTGGCGACAGGCGTCCCAGAGGAATGACTGTCCACGACAGAACCCGGCTTATCGGCCGGCTCCCCCTTTATCTTCACCATATTATAATTATCTTATATAAAGGCATGTCCCCGGGGTTCCCCTGGCCGGGCCTCCAAGCCTGAGCCCGTCGTCGTCTCTCGAGCCCTTTTCATCGCGCGTGCTTGACTTCGCTTTTCCTGCGTCTCTATAGTGTCGTGAAGTGGGCAAATGTGGTTTTTTGTGGGATCGAGGCGCAAAGGGCTTGATGTTTCGCGGCGTAAACAGCGTAAGTCTCGACAGCAAGGGGCGAATTGCCATCCCCACTCGCTATCGGGAGGATCTGCGCGCGCAGTGTGAAGGCCGGTTGGTCATGACGGTCGACCGCGACCATTGCCTTCTGCTTTATCCGCTTCCTGCCTGGGAGATCATAGAAGCCAAGCTTGTGGCATTGCCGAGCTTCACCCCTCAGACGCGACGTCTGCAGCGACTTCTGATCGGGCACGCGACAGAGTGCGATATGGACGGGGCGGGGCGCATCTTGTTGCCCGCGCCGTTGCGCACCTTCGCTACCCTGGACAAAGACATCATGTTGATTGGGCAGGGGAACAAGTTCGAGTTGTGGGACGCAGGGACATGGGATGCGCGGCGGACCGAATGGCTTGCGCAGGCCGACAGCGAAGATCTGCCCGCTGAGCTGCAGTCCTTGTCGCTGTGACCGAGGGACACAGGCCGGTTCTTTTGGCCGAGACCCTCGATGCGCTGGCCGTGCGACCGGAGGGGCGTTATCTCGACGCCACCTTCGGTCGCGGGGGGCATAGCGCGGAGATATTGGCGCGACTTGCGCCGACGGGTCGGTTGCTCGCGATGGATCGCGACGACCAGGCGATCGAGGTGGCCACGCGGCGTTTCGGGGAGGACCCGCGTATGACGATAGTGAAAGGGCGCTTCTCGATGATGGACATCGATCGCGGGATGGCGCCGTGGCAAGGAGGCTTTGATGGAATGCTGTTCGATCTGGGGGTGTCGTCTCCCCAGCTGGATGATGCTCGCCGTGGATTCAGTTTTCGACGTGACGGGCCGCTCGATATGCGCATGGACCGACAATCGCGACCGACCGCCGCCGAATGGCTGAACAGCGCCCCCGAGGCCGAGATTGCACGGGTGCTCCGTGATTTTGGTGAGGAGCGCTTTGCGCGGCGCATTGCGCGCGCGGTCGTGGCCGTGCGGGTCGATGCCCCGATTGTCACGACGTCGCAGTTCGCAGCTCTTGTCGCGCGCGAAATCCCGCGGCGCGAGCCTGGGCAGGATCCGGCGACCCGGGCCTTTCAGGCCTTACGCATCCTCGTGAACGACGAATTAGGGGAATTAAGCCGGGCGTTACCGGCCGCGCGAGATTTGTTGAAGCCGGGCGGACGGCTCGTCGTGATCAGCTTTCATTCACTTGAAGATCGCATCGTGAAGCAGTTTTTCGCGCATGAGGCGCGCGGGGATGCCTATCCGACGCGTCTGCCGATTCCGCAAGCCATGCTGAGTCCGCGCCTTAAGGTAATCGGAAAAGCGGTGCGGCCCGGCGTTGCCGAATGCACCGCCAATCCGCGCGCCCGGAGCGCGATCATGCGTGTCGCCGAGCGTCTAGGGGAGGTCTCATGAGTCGGCGGACGGTCGGGTTCTGGCTGGCCGCGCTTGTGGCGTCGGCTTTGGCGCTCGTCGATGTTCGCAATCACTACCTGCTGCTCTTCGGTCGCGAGCAGCATCTTACGAGCCAAAAGGATGCCCTGCACGTGGAATGGGGGCGGCTTTTGCTTGAACAGGGAACGCTCGCCGCGCACCGACGCATCGATAGGATCGCCCGCCATCACCTCGATATGGTGATGCCGGATCCGCGGCGCATCGTGCTTCTTTACACGCAACCGTCGAATCTTCCATGACCGGGCCGGGCCATTATCTCGTCGTCACCGGCCAAGCCGGTTTCGGGCGCTCGTCTTTTCTGCTGGTCCTGATGCTGGCGGCGCTGACCCTCATGGCCGCGCGGGCGTTTTTCCTGCAGGTGGTGGACGCGCCCTTTCTCCGCCACGAGGCAAGGCGCCAGGCGATTGAGACGGTGCAACAAGAGGGACATCGGGGCATGATCGTGGACCGCCACGGGCAGCCCCTGGCCATCAGCACGCCCGTGGATTCCCTCTGGGCGAACCCACAGATCTTGTTGAAGGAGTCGGCCGTGTGGCCGCGCCTAGCGCACGCCATAGGCTGGCGCACGGCGACCCTGAGAAGCGCCCTGGCCGCGCAACGGCATGAGCAGTTCATGTATCTGCGTCGGCAGGTGAACCCGCGGTATGCCGCGCGCATTCTCGATCTGCACATACCGGGGGTAGCCTCGCAGCGCGAATATCGGCGCTATTATCCGGCAGGCGCGGTCGCTGCGACCCTGATCGGATTTACGAACATCAACGACCAAGGTCAAGATGGGGTCGAGCTCGCTTACAACGCCCTGCTCAGTCCGCGCCGCGGGCGCGCGGTGGTGATCCGTGATGGCTTGGGCGAGCCTATCGCCGTGCGTCGGGGGCGCCGTCCGCCGCGTCCCGGGCATACCCTGGTCTTGAGCATCGACGAACGCATTCAGTATCTTGCCTACCGGCAACTTCTCAAGGCGGTCCGTTACCACGACGCGAGCAGCGGTTCCATCATCGTTCTGGACGCCCGGTCGGGTCAGGTCCTGGCGCTTGCCAATGTGCCGAGCTTCAACCCCAACACGCGCAGTGACTTGAACAGCAGCTATTATCGCGACCGCGCCGTCACGGATGTGATCGAGCCCGGCTCATCCTTGAAACCGTTCACGATCGCGTTGGCTTTGCAGTCGGGCCGCATCGTACCCCACACGCTCGTCAGCACTTCCCCTGGAAGTTATTGGGTGGGGCCCGATCGGATCAGCGATGTCGCGAATTTCGGTCTCATCGATGTATCGCATATTATCGCCGAGTCGAGCAATGTCGGGGCGTCCAAGATCGCCCTTACGACCTTGACGCGCCAAGCCATGTATCGGAATTTCCTGCGCCTGGGCTTTACCCGCTCGACCAAGAGCGGCCTGCCGGGGGAGTCGAGCGGCTTCTTGAGCCCGCCCAACACCTGGGAGCCGATCCAAAAGGCGACCTTGGCGTTTGGCTACGGGATCTCGGTGACGCCCATGCAGATGGCGCGGGCCTATACGGTGTTCGCCGACGGCGGTCTCTTGAAGACACTCAGTATCCTGAAAAGCGCGGCACCCACCCCGAGCGGCCGGCGCGTGTTTTCGCCACACGTCGTTCGCGATATGCGTCATATGCTGGAGCTCGCGGCCAGTCCAGCCGGGACGGGGGCGACGGCCGACGTCGTGAATTATCGCGTGGCCGGCAAGACCGGAACCGCCCATATCGCGGATCTGAAGGGTTATCATAAGCACAGCTATGTGGCGTCTTTTGGTGGCTATGCGCCGGCGTCGGATCCGCGGTTGGTGATCTTCGTCGATATCCGGGACCCACGTAAGCATGGTTACTATGGGGCCGAGTGCGCGGCACCCGTGTTCCGCAAAGTCATGACCGGTGCCCTACGGATACTGAACATCCCGCCCGACGACCCGGTGACCACGATGGCGCGCGCGCACACGAGGTGGCCATGACCACGATGCTGAGCGCTTTGCTGGCGGGCATTCGCCCGGTCGATCGTGACATTGACCGTGCCGTCGCGACCTTGACCCTGGACAGCCGAACGGTGGCGCCCGGGGCCCTGTTCATGGCCCTGGCGGGAACCAGTCAGGATGGCCGCCGCTTCATAAGTGACGCCGTGGCGCGCGGGGCGGCGGCGATCGTAAGCGAAGGCGCGTCCGACGGAAAGCTTGGGTCTGTCCCTATCGTCGCCTGTCCGGGGCTGCGTTCCCTGGTTGGGACCATCGCCGATCGCTTCTATGGGAGCCCTTCGAGTGCCTTGTCAGTGATCGGGATAACGGGCACCAATGGCAAGACCACAACCAGCCACCTCATAGCGCAGGCGCTTGGCGCGCGCGCACCGTGTGCCGTGATCGGGACCCTCGGCAATGGTTTCCCGGGTGCCTTGTTGCCCGCCGACAGGACCACCCCAGACGCGGTCTCGCTCCATCGTTGGTTGGAGCGTTTTCGCCGCGAGGGCGCGCAGGCCGTCTCGATGGAGGTCTCTTCCCATGCGCTCGATCAGGGGCGGGTGGGTGGTGTGCGATTCGCGGGTGCGGTCTTTACCAATCTTACGCGTGACCACCTCGATTATCATGGAGACATGGGACGCTATGGGGAGGCCAAGGCGCTGTTGTTTGCCCTTCCCGAGCTAGCGTTCGCGGTCTTGAACGGCGACGATCCCTTCAGCACAACCCTGCAAGCCCGGCTCCACCCGCGGGCGCGCGCATGGATTTATGGAAACGCGGGGGATGTTCGGATCAGAGACGCCCGCGCCACCGGCGAGGGGCTCCAGATCGAGTTCATCGTCTCCGAGGGACTTGTGACGCTCAGGAGCCCGCTCATTGGGCGATTCAACGTCTACAACCTTGCCGCCGCCCTGACAGCATTGCTGGCCCTGGGCTGGAACGCGCGGGACGCCGCGGAGGCGCTCGCCACCGTGGCCCCAATTCCCGGGCGCATGGAACCCTTTCTGGGACGCGTCGATCAGCCCTTCGTCGTGGTCGACTATGCCCATACCCCGGACGCCCTGGAGAAGGCCTTGGCGGGCGCGCGCGCCCATACCGAGGGGCGTGTTGTGTGCGTGTTTGGGTGCGGCGGAGACCGTGATCGTGGCAAGCGCGCGCTCATGGGCGAGTGCGCCAGTCGTTGCGCCGATCTCGCGATCGTCACCCACGACAACCCGCGGCACGAGGATCCGGGACGCATTGTTGCCGATATCCTGTCGGGTGTACCCGACGATGCCCGTGGCCGCTTCATCGTCATGGGCGACAGGCAGGCCGCCATCGCGCGTGCCTTGCGCGAGGCGTCCGCGGGCGACATTGTGGTCATTGCCGGAAAAGGGCATGAGGAGTATCAGCAATTTGGCGATCGTCGCGTCCCCTACAGCGATCGGCTCACGGTGCGCCAGCTCCTGGAGGCTTCATGATGACCCTGGATGAGGTGGCCAGGGCGGTCGGCGCCGTCGCCGCCGATGCCTTCGGGCGCATCGATGGCGTGGCGACGGACACGCGTACGATGACCCCCGGCTGCCTCTTCGTTGCCCTGCGCGGGGCGCGTCTCGATGGCCATGGCTTCTTGAGGGATGCCGCTTCCCAGGGCGCCGTGGCCGCCCTGACCGACCGACCGCGCGAGCCAGGTTGGCCGCCTTGCATCGTCGTGCCCGACACCCGTCACGCCCTGGGTCGTCTGGCCGCTTATTGGCGCCGCAAAATGCCGGCCAAGGTGCTGGCCGTGACTGGAAGCAATGGCAAGACCAGCGTCAAGGAACTGACCGCGCGCATATTGGCCACGGGGCGACGGGGAATCGCTACGCAAGGCAATCTCAATAATGACATCGGTCTGCCGCTCACGCTGCTCAGGCTGCGGCCCGAGCATGACTATGCGGTCGTGGAGATTGGCATGAACCGGCCTGGCGAGATCGCCGCGCTCGGGGCGCTTGCCGCGCCTGATGCGGCGGTGGTCACAAATGCAGGATCCGCGCACTTGGAGGGTCTCGGCACGGTCGAGGCGGTGGCCCGCGAAAAGGGGTCTTTGTACTCGACCCTGGCGAGACAGGGCACCGCGGTGGTCAATGTCGATGACCACTACGCATCGTATTGGAAGGGCCTAGCCCCGGGGCCGGTATCGACCTACGGGCTGGATCAGGGGGCCGACGTGTCGGCTCGATTCACCCTTCGCAGCGATGGCACCGACCTCAGTATTCGTGCTCCGGGCTGGAGCGAGCCGCTCGCGGCACGTCTCGCCCTTCTGGGGCGCCATAACGTCGCAAACGCCTTGGCGGCGACGGCGCTCGCCCTGACGTTCGGTGCCGCGCGCGAGGCAATCGCGGCCGGCTTGGCGCAGGCGGCGCCCGTTGCGGGCCGTCTCGAGAGTGCCCCGGGTCTTGCCGGCTCGCGTTTGATAGATGATAGCTACAACGCCAATCCGGATTCGGCGCGCGCGGCGCTCGATGTCCTGGCCGGATTGCCCGGCGAGCGCTGGTTCATCTTGGGTGATATGGCAGAACTGGGGGAGGCGGCCGCTCTGATGCACCGGACCTTTGGCGCGACGGCCGCCGCCTCCAGGGTCGAACATTTCTGGACCCTAGGACCACTTGCCCGCGAGGCGGCTGCGGCATTCGGTGCGGGTGGGCGTCACTACGAGGATCATGAAACTTTGTTGCGAGATCTGAAGGCGGTACTCCACAAGGGCGCTGTGGTGTTGGTCAAGGGGTCGCGGAGCATGCGCATGGAGCGCGTCGCGTCTGCTCTGCGTGCGGGCGGAGGGCCGAATGTTCCTGCTCATCCTTAAGGCCCTAGGGGCTGCCTCGACCGCCCACCTGCTGGCTTGGCGCGCTTTGTTCGCGTTTCTGACGGCGTTTGCCCTCGGTCTGGCCGCGGGTCCGGCGATGATCCGCAAGCTCACGGCGCGGCTCATCGGACAAACGGTCCGCAAGGACGGTCCGCAGAGTCACTATCAGAAGGCCGGTACGCCGACCATGGGCGGCCTTCTTATGTTGTTTGCGATCACAGTATCGACGCTCCTTTGGATGCGCCTTGGAGACGCCGACACGTGGATTGCCCTTGCCACCTTACTGTTGTTTGGCGCCATCGGGTGGGCCGATGATTATGTAAAGCTTCTCTCGAAGAATCCACGCGGTATTGGCGCGCGCGCCAAATTCGTTTCCCAGGCCGTGGCGTCGGTGGCGGCCGCCGCTGCGATCTTCGCTTGCGCGCACAAAGGACCCGATACGGCCTTTTATCTTCCCTGGGTGGCCCATCCCTTGGCCCAATTGGGTGTTGTCTCGTTCATTTTTTTCGCCTTCCTGGTGATCACGGGTGCGAGTAACGCGGTCAATCTCACCGACGGCCTCGATGGCCTCGCCGCCTTTCCCACAGCCATGGTCGCGGGCGCCCTCGCGGTTCTTGCCTACGTCGCGGGTTCCGCGCATTTTGCTGGGCAGGTTGATCACCCCTTTGTCCCCGGCGCGCAGGAGCTCATGGTTTTCTGTAGCGCGATCATTGGGGCGGCCCTGGCCTTTCTGTGGTTCAACGCCTATCCGGCTCAGGTGTTCATGGGCGATGTGGGGGCGCTGGCGCTCGGCGCCGCCCTGGGGGTTGTCGCGGTTGTCATCCGACAGGAGATTCTGCTGTTCGTCATGGGCGGTGTCTTCGTGGCCGAGACCCTCTCGGTCATGTTGCAGGTCGGCTCTTACAAGCTCACCGGGCGGCGCATTTTCAGGATGGCGCCCCTCCATCACCATTTCGAGCTGAAGGGCTGGCCGGAGCCGCGCGTGATCGTGCGATTCTGGATTATTACGCTCGTTTTGGTATTGGTGGGACTCTCCACGCTCGGGGGGCTGCCATGAGTCGTCACGCGATCGTTCTAGGTTTGGGCGAGACGGGTCTGTCCTGCGTCACCTATCTGTTGTCGCAGGGTTATGACGTCACGGTATGCGACACGCGCCCCATACCCCCACTGCTGGAGGGCTTGCGCACGCGTCACCCGCAGGTGCCCGTGATCACGGGACCCCTGCGCGAAGAGGTCCTCGGCAGCGCTGACCTGCTGGCGGTAAGCCCGGGCCTGTCTCTGAAGGAGCCGGCCATTGTTGGCGCCCGCCGCCAAGGCGTGGCGGTCGTGGGCGACATCGAACTCTTTGCTCGCGCGTGTCTCGCCCCTGTTATCGCCATTACGGGCTCCAACGGCAAGAGTACGGTCACGTCCCTGGTCGGTGATCTGCTCAAGGGCGCGGGTTTCAAGGTCTCGGTGGGGGGTAATATCGGTGTGCCCGTACTGTCGTTATTGGCCGAGCCCCCGCCCGACGTTTATGTCCTCGAGCTCTCGAGCTTTCAGCTGGAGACGACTGCCAGCCTAAACGCTCAGGCCGCCACGGTCTTGAACGTGAGCCCCGATCACATGGACCGCTACGAGGATTTGTCTGAATACGCGCACGCCAAGGCGCGCATCTTTACGGGGATGGGGCGCATGGTCATCAATCGCGATGATCCGTGGGTCATCAGCATGGCGCACGAGGATCGCGAGGTGGTCTCGTTTGGTCTGAATCGGCCCATCGGCCACGATTTCGGTCTGATCGACCATGCCGGCGAGCCGTGGATCGCGCATGGCCGCCATCCTTTGATGTCGGTGGCAGCCGTGCCACTTCCTGGCCGCCACAACATTGCCAATGTCATGGCCGCCTTGGCGCTCTCGACCACCGTGAGCCGCGATCTCCCGGCGATGGTGGAGGCGGTCGCACACTTCCGGGGCCTTGCCCATAGGACCGAGGTGGTGGGTCGGCACGAAGGTATCGAATGGATAGACGACTCGAAGGGGACGAACGTCGGCGCGACCGCCGCCGCCATGGTCGGGTTTGCCGGACGCGTGGTCTTGATTGCCGGCGGTGACGGCAAGGGCGCGGATTTCTCGCCACTTGCTCCGGTCGTGCGTGACAAGGCCCGTGCGGTGGTCTTGATAGGGCGCGATGCCGCGCGGATCGAAGAGGCGGTTCGCGGTTCGTGTCCGATCATTCACGCGCGAGATATGGATGAGGCCGTGCTCTCGGCACGCGCCTATGCCGAGCCAGGCGATCACGTCCTCTTGTCGCCGGCGTGCGCGAGCTTTGATATGTATCGGAATTATGCGCATCGAGGCGAAGTCTTCGCCGACGCGGTTTTGCGCCTCGTGATCGGGCGCCAAGGAGGGAGTCATGGCTGACCTGAACGACGCGGCCGTCGCCCGCCGCTCACCACCGCTGGACCCGGTCCTTCTGTACACCTTGTGTGCGCTGCTCGGTTTCGGGCTCGTCATGGTGTACTCGGCGTCGGCGTTCGTCTCGATCCATAGGGCCGGTTACAGTATCTATTATCTTTGGCATGACGGCGTGAACACAGCCCTCAGTCTCGTGACGCTCATGGTGGTGGTTACCATCCCCATGACGGTGTGGCGCAAGATCTCCCCCTATTTGCTGATCGCAGGACTTGTGGCGCTGGTCATGGTTCTGATCCCTCATGTTGGCGTGCGGGTCAATGGTTCGGCGCGCTGGCTATCGCTTGGTGTCATCAATATCCAGCCCTCGGAGTTCCTGAAGCTCTTCCTGGTCCTCTATTTGGCGGGCTACCTCGTGCGCCGCCAGGGGCGTTTGAGTGAGTTCACGCACGGCATCCTTACGGTCGCCACCTTGCTCATGGTGACTGGCGTGCTGTTGTTGCTCGAGCCGGATATGGGTAGCGAGGTGATTTTGTGGGCCGTTGCCTTCGGGATGTTGTTCGTGGGTGGTGTTCGACTGAGTCACTTTCTGGCGGTAGTTCTTTCGGGTGTGGGCGCGGGCGCTGTGCTGATCCTCGCGTCTCACTACCGTGAGCAGAGGGTCATAGGGTTTCTGCACCCCTTCGCGCAGGCCAAGGGCGATGGCTATCAACTCGTGCAATCGCTCATGGCCTTTGGGCGCGGAGGCTGGTTCGGGCGCGGGCTCGGTCTCAGCATTCAGAAGCTCTATTATTTGCCAGCCGCCCACACAGATTTCCTGTTTGCGATCATCGGGGAGGAGCTCGGGTTTCTCGGTGTGCTGTTCGTGATCGGGCTTTTTGCCGTGCTCGTGATCCGCGCCTTCCGGATTGCTGAAGCCGCGCGCAGGGCCGATGATCTCTATGCCTGCTATGTCGCCCAAGGGGTCGGCATCCTGATCGGCTTGGAGGCCATTATCAATATGGGTGTCGACATGGGCGTTCTGCCAACCAAAGGGCTTGCCTTACCGTTTTTGAGCTATGGAGGCTCCAGTACCTTGATGAGTTGCGTCGCGCTCGGTCTCTTGTTGCGTATTGATCGCGAACTGAAGGCGCGGGGGGCGTCGCGATGAAGAGCGTTCTGATTGCCGCGGGCGGGACCGGGGGTCATGTGTTCCCGGCCCTCGCCGTGGCCGAGGCCTTGCGCGCCGAGGGCGTCACTGTCGTCTGGATGGGTACCCAGCGCGGCCTCGAGGCACGCGTCGTACCGGCGGCCGGCTTTCCTATCGAATGGATCACGATCCAGGGCTTGCGGAGAGGCTCTCTGCGCGACCTCGCGTTCTTGCCGGCGCGCCTGTTCATTGCCCTGTGGCAGACGCTCCAGATCTTCAGGCGCCGGCGTCCGGATGTGGTCCTGGCACTCGGCGGTTTCGTCGCCGGTCCCGGCGGGATCATGGCGTGGCTTATGCGCACGCCGCTTGTCGTACACGAACAAAATGCGTTTGCGGGCCTCACCAATCGGTGGCTTGCCCTGTTCGCTGATCGCGTTCTCTGCGGGTTTCCGGAGGCGTTCCGTTCCCTGCCCGGGGCTGTTCATACGGGAAATCCCGTTCGGCCGGAGATACTGCGCGTCGCGCGCCCCGAGACCCGGCTTCGCGATCGCGCACCACCACTGCGCGTGTTGGTCGTGGGGGGAAGCCAGGGGGCGACGGTGTTGAATACCGTCCTCCCACAGGCCGCTGCCCTGATCGATCCCGCGTGGCGGCCCGCCATCCATCATCAAACGGGACAGCGAGAGCTGGGTCCCACCGAGGAGGCCTATCGTAGCCGCGGTCTCGATGCCCGTGTGACCGCCTTCATAGACGATATGGCTGCGGAGTATGCGTGGGCGGACGTGGTGGTGTGCCGGGCGGGCGCCATGACGATCGCCGAGTTGTGTGCCGTTGGTACCGCCGCCGTCCTGGTCCCCTTTCCTCACGCAACGGACGATCACCAGACCGCCAACGCCCGTTTTCTGGCTGATCGGGAAGCGGCGCTCCTCATACCCCAGGGCGAGTTTTCGCCATCGCATCTGGCGGAGCTGCTTGAAGGTCTGGCGCGCGCCCCCGAGGTGGGCCTGCGCATGGCCGAGCGGAGTCGATCATGCGCCATGCCCGATGCCACGGAACGGATTGTCGCGGCGTGTCTGGAGGCGGCGTATGCATAACGTCCATCGTATCCATTTTGTGGGCATAGGCGGCGCCGGTATGTGTGGTATCGCCG
>JAKAXK010000158.1 GCA_021827145.1 Pseudomonadota bacterium | reverse complement strand
GATCTAGACCTGAGGAGGTCATATGGCAGCGATTGACAAAACGGGGGCGGCGTCCCTCATCAAGGATTTTCGGGCAGCGCCGGTCGCCGACCCAGACCTCTACCTAGATCGAAGTGCGACCTTTCGCCGATCGACGGAGTACGCGAAGGCTCGACCGCCCGGTGCTCATGATGCGCACGTCGAAAAGGCGCTGGACCATGCCCAGGCGCCGGCGGATCGGCGTCGGCAGGATAGCCAGGCTTTCGCTGAGCGCCTGGATGCGATCGACCGGGGAGAGCGTTATACCCCGCCAGCCCATCGGGATCCTAAGCCGGTGTTGCACGCCCAGCACGTTCTCGAGTTCGAGTCTTTTACGGACCCTTTCAAGGACTTGCCGCAAGTCTCACAAACCAAGGAGGTATCTATGGCAGACATCACCAAACCCCACACTCCCGGCGCCCCGGGCAGCGACATCAACGCCGACATCGCGCGCCGCATGCGCGAGCAGGCCGACCACGACAATCGTGCCCGGCTGATCAAAGACGAGTCGCGCCGCATCGAGAAGATGCAGGACGCTCTCAAGTCCGGCGGTCTCGATACGCAAGGTCAGAAGGCCTTGCGCGAGCAGATCGCCAAGGCCCGCGAAAAGATCAATACCGTCCGTGCCGAGCATGAAAAGGCCGAGATGGCCCGCATCAAGGCTCGCGCGGAGGAGCGCGATCGCGAGGAGTCGCGGGCCGCTACCCGCCCCCAGCCTCATGTCGGGACTCACAACGCGGGGCTCGGTAAATCGCGGGATTTCCACGACGCTTTTAAGTCGTTCACGTCGGGCCAGGGCCAGGACAAGGGCGCCAAGGACACCCGTTCTGACACCAAGGAACGGCACGAGAAGGCGGAGGCCGACGCCGGGCAGAAGGCCTCGCAAGAGGCTCGCAACGATGTCCGGGATGCGCGCCGCGCCGCCCGTGATGCCGGGGCGGGTCTCTGATTTCCGCCCAACCGTAAGAGATGAATCACATTAACCCAATGACGCCCCCGTACAGGGGGCAAAGGATGACACACCATGACGACGAACAGATTTGACAAAGGCCTCTTCGACACGATCAAGGAGCATAACGCGGTTGCGATTGCGGGCGAGGCAGAGACCAGGGCGGCGATGGCCGATATGAAGACGCGCGTCGATTTCGACGAGCGGATGGCGGCCTGGAAGAAGCAAAAGCGCGTCACCTGGATTCCGCTCGGTATCCTCGCGATTGCCCTGTGGTCCCAGATGTCCAATATCGAGTACGGCGGGTCGATGCGCGGGCTGGTTGCGATCATCGCCAGTATCGTGATGGTGATCAATTTTCTGTTCGCCTGGAAATGGCTCTACGTCATGTTCAGCCGCGCGACGGGCGTCCCTCCAGTTTTCTGGAATTTCGCCACATTTTCAGCGATTCCAATTGAGCAGTTGGAACCCGCGGAGAAAGGATTGAGCGAGATGAGCAACCACGCAAAAATGGACCTAATCAAGCTTTCCACACTGTCGCTCGTGGGCGGTTGCGCCTCGTGGTTCATGTCTTTTGCGAACGAGAAGGACGCGCTCATGTTCTTTATTCTCGGCGGCCTCGCTTGGGGCTTTTGGTATCTGAAAGCGATGCTCGAACTTCTTGTGGCATGGGCCGACGGTCCGTTTTTCTTCCCCGAGCGCGCCGCTCGGCGGGTGGATCGGGCGATTGAGGCGGCCTGGCGCCGCAACCCTGCGAACCCGACCGTCTCGCGCCGGTCCCTTGCTGGGAAGATCGTGCTGGCCGCGCGCGCATGGCGCAACAAACGCCAAGGCCAGGGTGGGGGCACGGAAGTCCGAACGGCGTAACTCATACTCCTTCAATCAACCAGGGGGGGCATTGCCCCCCCTAAAGGATTTCAGATGCGTATTGATTTTAAGGTGGCAGTAGCACGCGCCTTGTTTGCCTCGGTCGCACTCTCCCTGACGGCGGTCATCCTGGCCCTAACCCTCCCATTCACGCCCGGACGTGTTTGGCAGGCGTTTCATGCGTTGCCATTGGCCAGCATTTTGGTCACCAAAATCGGCGCGATCCGGTACCTGCAGGTCGCGCTTGGACCGGAGTTTCCCCGGTTCGTGTATCTACTTAGCGACACCCTGGCCGGATCCGTCTCACTCTTCCCGCTCGCGCTGATCTGGTACACCGTCAAAGAAATGCGTGTCGCCGCCCGACGTGCCCGTGCCCCGGCGCCCGTAGCCCAAGGCCCGGCAGGCGTCCGGATCGGACCTCGGGCCGTTATTCCTGATGCCGTCCTTCCCCAACACATCTTGTGCGTCGGCGGGACCGGGGCCGGGAAGTCGCAGGTGTTGCGTGCGGCGGCCTTGCATGCCCGTAAAATTGGCGCGCCTGCCATCATCCCCGCCGTGGAAGACAGTCTCTTCCAGGCACTCTACGACCCCGATAGGGACACGATCTTGTGTCCGTGGGATGCAAGGTCGGTTGACTGGAGTCCGCTGGCGGAGGTCCAGAATGTGGACACCGACCCCGCCCTGCTGGCCTCGTGTCTCATCAAAAAGGCCAATGGCGAGAGCGAAACGTGGGCGGCCTACGCGCGCGTTTTACTATCCGCGATGATCAAGCGCACGGTCGAGGCGGGCGGCTCCATGGGCGATTTGTTGCGCCTCTTTAAAGATGAGGCGGCCCTGGCGGCGGCCATGGAGGATATGCCCGGCGAATCCCTGTTGCGCGAGGGCAACGAGCGGATGATGGGGAGCGTGATCGGCACCGCCGACGCTGGTGCAACGATCCTGCGCGATGTCGCGCGGGATCTGACCGCCAATGAAGGCTGGTCCGTGCGCCGATGGGTCGATGAACAGGTGCGCCTTGCAGATAGCGGTAAGCCCGCCGGATTTCTCTGGATTTTGTTGGGAGAAACTGTGCGGGATAAGATGGAGCCTATCGTCACCGTGACACTCGCCATCGCCACACGCGCGCTCCTATCGAGTTCCGAACGACCTGCCCGCAGGTTCTTCATGATCGTCGATGAGGTGAGCACCTTTCCAGCATTGCCGTCGTTTCAGTCGGCCTTGGCGCGCGGACGTAAGTATGGCCTGTCGGTGTGGATGGGCTTGCAGAGCATATCGCAACTGCAGGAGACGTATGGGCCACACGGGGCGGCCAGCCTCCTGGCCTGCCTATCCAGTCAGGTCCTGTTTAGGACCGCTGATGCGGAGTCGGGAAAATGGGCCTCGGACCTCATCGGCACGCGCCACCTGACGCGCACAAGCACCTCAGAGTCCACATCGTCAGGCAACGCAATGGGGCAAGGTGCCAGCAGTTCGACGAGCACGTCGGAGCAGCATGCCATCGAGCATGCCGTGCTGCCGTCCGAGATTGCCGGACTCCCGGACCTGAAGGCCTACGTCCGGATTGCCGGGAAGGCGTCGGATGTGGTGCTGGCACGGATCGACTATGTGCCGGTGCATCCGACCCATCCAGCCCTGATCCCTGTCGCCCGAAAAAAACAGATGCAGGAGCAAAAACAGATGCAGGAGCAGGATGCGGAGAATGGGCAGGGGCGGGATGGACTTGTCGGTCGCATCACGCAGGGGCCGCAGGGACCAGCGCCCGTGATCGGTGAGGGTGATACCCCATAACCCTCCCCAACCCTCAAACGGAGAGCCCCCAAATTCGGGGGCTTTTTTATTGCATTGGATACATCCGGTTCCGGTGCTGCGCGCGCTTCGCGGTGCTTCGCACACGCTCGCCCGGTCCCGAATGAACCTTGAAACCTTGTCTTAAAGGCGCCGCATGTGATTACGCTCCATTCTTCACCTCCCGGTCCTGCAAGCCTCGGTCTCGCCCCCAAGCCGCTTGCGTTCGCTACTCCCTCACAATCTCCGCGCCAACACGCAAAAGCGCGTGTTGTCACTACGATTGCCGGTCGTAAGACGCTCACTGACGCGGCTCTCAGTGAGGGGCGAGAGCTGAGGCAAGACGCAGGACCTAAACCAGGAGGTGAAGAATGAAAACGCGTAATCACAACCATGCGGCAGAAGACACAAGCCAGGTCAAGGGCGAGGGGCTCAAGCCTCAGCAATCCGCAGGGGTAGGCGAAATCCCATTATCGCAGGCTATTGTGGCCATGGAAACCTTAAAGCCCTATGTAACCCATGGTCAGATGCAAACCCTTTGGGACCTGTGCCGCCAGGGCGAGGAAAAGGGACACTTCCGCCAGTTTGTCCAGGACTTGGCGGCCAGAATTGCGGCCATGCCCAAGACCTATGAGACCGACGGTCAAGGACTCAAGGCCGTTGCTCACCTGCACTATTTCACGCCAGCTTTCGATTTTTACATCACCGAGAAGGACCGGGCAGGCGGCACCCAACAGGCCTTTGGTCTGGCCTGTGCCCACGAGCGGGAACTCGGGTACATCAACATCCGCCAGCTCGTGGAGGCCGGGGCCGAACTGGACCTGTACTGGACCCCCAAAACCTTGGCCGAGATCGGGAGGTAACCATGCAACAGACCTATACAGACATGCTCGCCCAGGTCGCCCCGGGCGTCGACCCGCGCCACATCCTGGCGCTTCTCCAGTCCCATGACGGGCGGTGCCATCTTGACGACCTGAACCCCGAGCAGGCGGCCTTTTGTATCGCCATGGCGAAGGCCTGCATTCAGGTATTCGGGGCGGACCTGGTGGAAGGGATCGCGCGCGAGCGCGGGATCTAGAGCCCACACGGGCGGCCGGCCGATTTCCGCGCCGGCCGCTT
>JAKAXK010000157.1 GCA_021827145.1 Pseudomonadota bacterium | reverse complement strand
CCGATCTGGACGTGATGACGGACAAAAAGGAGTGGTCATGGCACTGATCGGCTATGCGCGGGTATCGACAGCGGAACAGGACACTGCCTTACAGACGGATGCGTTGCAAAAGGCCGGATGCGAGCGGATTTTTACGGATACGGCGTCGGGGGCCAAGACGGATCGTCCAGGCCTCGCAGAGGCTTTGGCCTATCTGCGGGAGATGGATGTCCTCGTCGTTTGGCGACTGGATCGGCTAGGCCGTTCCTTGGCACACCTGATCGAAACCATCGGTGCGCTGGAAGCGCGTGGCGTCGGTTTCCGGTCGCTGACCGAAAACATCGACACCACCACGCCGGGCGGACGACTCATTTTCCACGTGTTCGGCGCGCTGGGCCAGTTCGAGCGCGACTTGATCCGCGAGCGCACCAGGGCCGGGTTGAGCGCTGCCGCCGCGCGCGGGCGAAAGGGTGGGCGCAAGCTGGTCGTCACCGCCGACAAGTTGCAACGGGCGCGGGAGCACCTGGCCAATGGGCTGAACGTCAGGGAGGCGGCGGCACGGCTCAAGGTGGGCAAGACGGCGCTATACGCCGCGCTGAAATCCACCAGTGCAGGCGGCTCCTGACTGTGTTCGCGGCTTGGCCAAGTTCAAGCGCGTTAATCATCGACCGCCAGCGAAGCAATGTGCGGAAACGTCTTTACTCATTGGTTTGTTGCGGTATGATGTGTTGAGTACAACATCATTTACACAAAGGAGTGCGCATGATCGTCATCGCCGTATTGAACCAGAAAGGCGGGTCCGGTAAGACGACCATCGCCACCCACCTCGCTCGCGCTTTGCAGATTGATGGCGCAGATGTTTTGCTGGTTGATTCTGACCCGCAGGGTAGTGCCCGCGATTGGGCCGCTGTGCGCGAGGATCAACCTTTGACAGTTGTAGGCATTGACCGGCCGACCATCGAACGGGACATCAAGAACATCGCTCGCAAGGATTTCGTGGTCATCGACGGAGCACCCCAAGCGGCGGACTTGGCCGTGTCCGCGATCAAGGCAGCGTCCTTCGTCCTGATCCCTGTTCAACCAAGCCCCTACGACATTTGGGCGACCGCTGACCTGGTGGAACTGGTGAAGCAGCGTATAGAGGTCACGGACGGCAAACTACGGGCGGCTTTTGTGGTGTCGCGGGCGATCAAAGGGACTCGCATCGGCTCGGAAGTCGCCGAAGCTCTGGTGGGCTATGATCTGCCCATCTTGGAGTCGCGTATCACGCAACGCGTGAGCTATCCCAGCACTGCTGCGGCGGGAACGACAGTTATGGACACGGAACCGACAGGCGACGCGGCGGCGGAAGTGCGCGCCCTTGCTGCTGAGGTTAAACAAAAACTCATTTAAACATTTGAGGATTTACGCTAATGAGTAAACAGACAACGCTGACCGCCGGGCGACCGAGTGCCACCAAGAGCCGGGTCGCAACTCTTGCTAGCCTGGCCGATGACACCGCCATGAAGCGTGTGAATTTCGAGCTTCCAGCCGACCAGCATACGAAGCTGAAAATCTACGCAACTAGGCAGGGTAAGACCATCAAGGAGCTGCTAACGGAGTACGTCACCCAGCTTCCGGAGGGATGAGTAATTGAGTGTTTGCACATTCGCACATTCGCGCATTTGAGGCGTCTATGGGTGGCATCAAAAAGAAAATCGACGGCCCCGTGCAACTGGGCGATGCTCTGACCGAATCGCTAGTCCGCTTGGGCCAAACTGTGCGGGCGCGGAACAGCGCCAAACTAGGTGGTGGGAATACCGGACAAGCGGAATTATTGCTTGGCGATGCCGCGCCCATCGAGGATCAAGTTAATGCCCTCAAGGATCGGCAGCGCGCCGGCACCCGTACTGCCACGCCGACGACCGATAACCAGGCGAAGGGTGGGCTTGTCAGGATTCGTCACCCGAACCGCGACTTCTTCCTGGCTGACCTATTCGATTATGCCTTGAAGGACGATGGTGCGAGCATGGAGGCGCCGATCTTCACTCTAGCGACCAAGCCAGACTTGAGTATTTGGGAATGGAAGAGCCGCGACGGTAATAAGTCCGTGCGGGTCATGCCGTCCGTGCTCGGCCGCGCCACGCAGCACGACAAGGATGTGTTGATCTATCTGGTATCGCAAATGACCGAAGGACTGAATCGTGGCCGCGATGACGCGAAAAACCGCACTGTGCGCTTCACGGTCTACGACTACTTGGTGACTACCAACCGAGGGGTTGGCGGCGACGACTATCGCCGCTTGCAAGAGTCATTTGACCGTTTGGCGGGCACGCGCATCAAGACAGACATCAGGACAGGTGGTCAGCGTGTGACAGATAACTTCGGCATCCTTGAGCGCGTCAGGATCGTGGAGAAGTCGCTAGGCGATGAGCGTATGATCGCCGTTGACGTGACCCTCTCCGAGTGGCTTTACAACGCCGTCCAAGCGTATGAGATCCTGTCCATCCACCCAGATTATTTCCGGCTACGCAAGCCCATGGCGCGGCGGCTCTACGAGCTAGCCCGAAAGCACTGTGGCCACCAAGCGCAATGGAAGATCGGCCTTAAGCTGCTACAGGCCAAGACCGGTAGCAAATCCAACCTCAAGGAGTTTCGGCGAGCCGTGCGTGCCATCGAGGCCGATAACAGCCTGCCCGAGTACCGCCTTGTTCTCAACGATAACGACACTGTGACCTTCCACACCAGAGACGCCAAGAAGTTGCTGGCAGGTATTGTCGGCCGGTCATAAAGCCGGTCATTCGGAATCATGCACAAGCGCTCTATCGGTGTTTCACCCACCGCCGCCGAACTATCGTGATTTCACCCACTAAAAAGAGGTGTGCCTGTGGATGGGCACGGTGTTTCACCCACCTTTTCCTGTGGATGGGCACGGTGTTTCACCCACCAAAGGCACGGTGTTTCACCCACCGTAACAAGCATAAACCTCAATAATAGCAATTAGTTGAAAAACCGTAACGCGCGCGCGGTTTTTAACTTAAAAAAATCTTTTAACGTCTCCGGCGGTGGAAAAGCAAAAACCGAAATGACATGCCGACTATGGCAATGAGCGCCCACTTGCCGCCTACGGCGCCGGGCGCAAACATCCCCGGCGGGGACCCTGCTGGTCCCCCTGTCCTCGCCTTCGGCTCGCCGGATCGACCCCCTTCGGGGACTGCGCCCCCCACTGCCTACGGCAGTGGCTCCCCCGCCAGTTTTCCAAAAAGCAGGCAAATTTGGCGAAGAACGCGTTTTTGGTAGTTGGGTGATGCAAATGTACCAGAATGAAATTTGTGTCTGTTCTAGAGCAAATACGGGGCCTTTACGGCGGGATTCTTTCTCTAGGTTCTGCTGTGCTTCACAAGGGCGCTTTGTGAGCCCACCTTGCAACCGTTACTGTCACAGTATAGGCTTCTGTTACCGTAACAAATCGGGCAGGAGATCATGGCGCAAACTAACGCGGAACGACAACGACGCAAGCGGGAACGCGATCACGCCCTGGTCTGGGGGGAGAATTCTGATGAATCCCGGTTGTCCGATACGGCGTTACTGGAACAGATCGGGATCGCTTATCGCAGGGCACGGGACTATCCAGGGCAAAACGCTATCTTACGGGGGTTGCTCCAGGAGCTCATGCAACGGGCGCGGCTGCCGTCAAAATGAACACAAGGCCCCCACCAGCCCGCCATCCTCTGGCGGCTCAGGATATGGGGGGTTCGCCCATCTGCAGCAAAACCCCGGTACATCCGTCGAGATCGCCCGTGCCTTACGATCATTGGAGGAGAGCAGGTCATGCACACACCCGATCCAGATGCCGATCCGGTCTATGAGTTGTCCCACTGGTGGTGTGTGACTTGGCAGAAGGTCGAACCCGATGCGGTACCCCCGGTCTTTCGTTATTACCGGCTCTGTCTGCAGCAGGATCTCTGGGGACAATGGGAGCTGCTCCGCTGTTGGGGCAGAATCGGTCAGAAACCCACCCGCGAACGGCGCGAAAGAGTGGATTCTCCGGAAGCGGCAGAAATCATTCGACAGCAGGTCCAGAAAACCCGACAGCAGCATCGCTATGGGCCGGTAGATGCTCCGTAATGGGGAGAATTCCCGTACGTTCTTTCAGGACCCTACGGATGCAGGCGCCTCTTGTCATCTCTCGGGATGCTTGTGAGTAGCAGGATGATTCCTGCCAATCCAAAAACCGTCTAGTATAAGCGTTAAGGGCTAAGTGGTGGGTCGAGTGGATGCTTGTCCCGCACTGATGATCGATACTCAGAGGAGTACCTGGAATGCATGCCGTCTTACCTTCTATCCTCTCCGAATTTGAAACCGCTGATCAGGAGGCGAGTTACACAACCTGGTTGCGTACCAAGGTTGCGTCAAGCCTGGCAGATAAGCGACCCGGCATTCCGCATGACGCGGTGATGGCCGAAATGGACGCCATCATCGCGGAAGCGGAAACCTCCGCTCAAAGGAAATTCTGAGTTGTTACCGGCTTGCAATCGAAAACGGCGTGCTCGCAATCCATGGGCTTTTTCGGCTCACATTAACTGCAACTGACGGACCTTCGTGCTCACATTATTTGCAACTATGCTCGCAATCATCCGGTCGTGCTTGCAATCGAAAACTGCGTGCTCACATTAATTGCAACTGACGACGCCTAAATCGGCAGGCCAACAGCCAGCATTTTGTCCCGCAGTTCAGCGGCGCGTGCCGGGTCCAGTGTATTATTGAGAAAGGCCTTGATCTCGGCCG
>JAKAXK010000156.1 GCA_021827145.1 Pseudomonadota bacterium | reverse complement strand
TCGCAGGTCGTGTGAGAAGGCGGGTGTATTCGCCGAGGTTCGTCGTCGCGAGTTCTATGAGAAGCCGACGGCGGTCCGCAAGCGCAAGGCGGCAGCCGCGCGCAAGCGCGAGCTGAAGAAAATCGCCCGGGTTGCCCAGCGCGCCAACAGGCCATTCTAAGGATCCATGGCGCTGAAGGAGCAGATTGCCGAGGACATGAAGGCGGCGATGCGCGCCAAGGATACGCCGCGGCTTGAGGCGATCCGCATGTTGCGGGCCGCTATCCAGCGTCGCGAAGTAGACGAACGCATAGCATTGGATGATAGCGGCGTGCTCGTGGTCTTGGAAAAGCTCGTGCGCCAGGGCCAGGAATCCATAGAGCAGTTCAGCGCGGCGGGTCGCGCGGATCTTGTGGAAAAGGAGCAGGTCGCGCTTGCCGTATGGCAGGTCTACCGGCCCGCCCCCTTGTCCGCCCAGGAGATCGAAGACCTCATTCAAGAGGCCTTGGCGCATACGCAGGCGGCCTCGATAAAGGATATGGGGCGGGTGGTGGCACACATCAAACCCCGCGCCCAAGGACGCGCCGACATGGCGGCCGTAAGCGCGCGGATCAAGGAGCGCTTGAGTTAAGGAAGGGCGTCTGTCTTCCCTATGCGGGCGCCTGGGGGGCCTGTGTGGCAACAAAGATACCATCGCCCTTCATCGATGCGGTCCTCGCGCGTACGGACATCGTCGAATTGATTGGCGGCCGCGTGCCTTTGCGCAAGGCCGGTCGGGATTACAAGGCCTGCTGCCCTTTTCATGAAGAACGGACCCCCTCGTTTACGGTCAGCGCCGATAAGCAGTTCTATCATTGTTTTGGTTGCGGCGCGCATGGGTCCGCGATCGGGTTCCTGATGAACTACGATCGCCTGGGCTTCGTCGAGGCGGTGACCGAATTGGCTCGCCGAGCTGGCCTTGAAATGCCGCAGGAGGGCCGTCCGATGGTCAAGGCGGGGCCGGACCTGCAGCCCGTGCTGAACGCCGCGGCGCGTTATTACCAGGAGGCCTTGCGCCATCACCCGTCCGCCGAGCGTGCCCAGGCCTATCTCAAGGGGCGGGGGATCACGGGGGCGATCGCCAAGGGCTTTCAACTGGGTTACGCGCCCCCGGGCTGGAACGGCCTCCTGAATGCCCTGGCCCAGGACTTCGAGCCGACCTTGCTGGAGCGGGCCGGCCTCGCCATCGCCCGCGAGGGGGCGGGAGGCTTTTATGACCGGTTCCGCGACCGGGTGATGTTCCCGATCGCCGATGCGCGGGGGCGCATCATCGGGTTCGGTGGTCGGGTGCTCGATCAAGGCGAACCCAAGTATATGAACTCGCCGGAGACGGCCCTGTTTCATAAGGGGCGCGAGATCTACGGTCTGCCGCAGGCGCTGGACGCCATCGACAAGGCCGGACAGGTCATTGTCGTTGAGGGCTATATGGATGTCCTCGCGCTGTCGCAGTTCGGCGTGACCCATGTGGTGGCGACCTTGGGGACCGCCACCACCCGCGAGCATCTCGACCGCCTCTTTCGTTATGCGCCGGAGATTGTGTTTTGCTTCGATGGCGATCGGGCGGGACGCGAGGCGGCGTGGCGCGCCCTGGAGCAGGCGCTTGCGGCCTTGCGGGATGGGCGCCAAGTCAGTTTCTTGTTTCTGCCGGAAGGCGAGGATCCCGACACCTTGGTGCGCGCCGAGGGTCAGGCCGGATTCCAGACACGGCTGCGGGGCGCCACCGAGCTTCCGGAGTTCTTCTTCGAGACTTTGTGCGCGCGCGCCGATCTTTCGCGCCTGGACGGGCGGGCGCGGTTGGTTGAACTTGCCAAGCCCTTGTTGTCGAAGTTAGCGAAAGGGGCACTTTACGAACTTATGATCGGCCGTTTGGCGGAATTGAGCGCTTTGAAGGCCCCGCAGGCGGAGGTTTTGGCGCCGGCCCGCGCCGAAGAGATGCGACGTGCGGCGCCTCTGGTCCCGGTGCGCGGCGGTTCGCTCGTGCGTCAAGCCGTGGCCTTGCTTTTGCAGTACCCCGCCCTCATTAAGGAAGTGGGGGAGCTGCCTCTGGCGGGGAGACCGGGCATGGATGTGCTGGCGGCGCTTGTGGCACTGCTGCGGGAGACGCCGGGCCTTACGACGGGCGCCATTTTGGAGCGGTTTGCCGACAGCCCGCACCGTTCCATCTTGGCGCGGCTCGCCGTCTGGGAGTATCCGTCGTTGCTTCCCGATCACGAGGGGGTTATGCGCGACATCATGAGAACATTGAACGAGCAGGCCCGCGCGGCGAAGGCCAAAGAGCGACATACTTTCTTGATTAGTAAAGGGAATCTGACTCCGGACGAACAGGCGGAGCTAGTCGCCTATCTGCGAAGTCGTAGTCCCGGAGAGTAGTAGCCGTCGGTGCGCGATGTCGATGGCCTGCTATACTTACCAGTTAATTTTTCGAGTCCCATTTCAACCAGACGGCACGAAGGGCGACCTTAATGGACCAAGAGACGCAACGCCTGCAGCTCAAGAAACTCATCCTTCAGGGCAAGGAGCAAGGGTTCCTGACCTACCGGGACATCAACGACCATCTGCCCGAAGACGTGCATGACGCGGATCAAATCGAGACCGTCATCAACATGATCAACGATATGGGCATCGAGGTCTACGATCAAGCCCCCGACCCCGATACCCTACTCATGAAGAACGACTCGGCCCCCACCCCCGATGATGAGGAGGTGGTGGAGGAGGCGGAGCAAGTGCTCGCTTCGGCCGTGGAAGGGGAATTCGGCCGCACTACCGACCCGGTCCGTATGTATATGCGGGAGATGGGCACGGTGGAGCTCTTGACGCGCGAAGGCGAGATCGACCTGGCTAAGCGTATCGAGGATGGCATCCGTCAAAGCACCGAAGCCATAGCCGCGTGTCCGGCTACCATCGCCGAGGTATTGCGGATGATGGAGCTCGTCGAGCAGGACCAGATGCGGCTCACCGAGCTCGTCGTGGATTTCGTCGACCCGCACGCGGTTGATGAACCGCCGCCGCCGGCCGAGCGGGTTGTCGCCGCCGACGAGGATGAGGACGAGGAGCAGGCTGACGAGAGTGACGGCGTCGACGCCGACGAGGACGGCGGCCCGGATCGCGAGGAGGCACTCGAGCGCTTTGGTCGTATCCGCAAGCTGCACGCTACCATCGTGAAGGCGGCGGAGAAGAAAGGCTTCAAGAGTCCCGAGGTAGCGAAGGGCCAGGAGAAGCTCGCCGAAGAGTTCATGGAGATCAAATTCGTCTCCAAGCAGATCAATCGCTTGGTCGAGCATGTGCGCGCGTTGGTTGACGAGGCGCGCGAGCAGGAGCGGATTATCATGGACGTCTGCGTCACCAAGGCGCGCCTGCCTCGCAAGGTGTTTTTGAAGGGCTTTCCGGGCAACGAGACCAATCCGCGCTGGATCAAGAAGATCGGCAAGGGCGGTGAGGGGAGCGCTGAGGTGATTGAGGCGAATATGGCGGCGATCACCTCAGCTCAGGCCCGGCTGGGTGACATCGAGGTCCGCGCGGGACTGCCGATCGCTGACCTGAAGGAGGTCAATCGGCGCATGTCGATCGGCGAGGCCAAGGCGCGGCGCGCGAAGAAGGAGATGGTCGAGGCGAATCTGCGTCTCGTGATCTCCATCGCTAAGAAGTACACCAATCGCGGCCTCCAGTTCCTGGATCTGATTCAGGAAGGCAATATTGGGCTCATGAAGGCGGTCGATAAGTTCGAGTACCGGCGTGGCTACAAGTTCTCGACCTACGCGACTTGGTGGATACGTCAGGCCATCACGCGTTCGATCGCCGATCAGGCGCGTACGATCCGTATCCCCGTGCACATGATCGAGACGATCAACAAGCTCAATCGGATCTCGCGCCAGATGCTTCAGGAGATGGGGCGCGAGGCGACTCCCGAGGAGCTGGCGACACGCATGGACATGCCCGAGGATAAGATCCGCAAGGTGCTGAAGATCGCCAAGGAGCCGATTTCCATGGAGACGCCGATCGGTGATGATGAGGACTCGCACCTGGGCGATTTCGTCGAGGACACGAGCATCATGGCCCCGACCGACGCTGCGACCGTGGCTGGCCTTAAGGCCGCGACCCTTGATATATTGGACACCCTCACGCCGCGCGAGGCCAAGGTCCTGCGCATGCGCTTTGGTATCGGCATGAACACCGACCACACCTTGGAAGAGGTGGGCAAGCAGTTCGATGTAACGCGCGAGCGGATACGCCAGATCGAGGCGAAGGCCCTACGCAAGCTGCGTCATCCGAGCCGGTCCGAGCACCTGCGCAGCTTCCTGGATATGTAAACCGCTTACGGGCCTGTAGCTCAGTTGGTTAGAGCAGGGGACTCATAATCCTCTGGTCGAAGGTTCAAGTCCTTCCGGGCCCACCATGTCCGACGGCGGGTTGCGCAATTCGTGCGCAGCCCGCTCGTCTCTTGGCCCTCTTATTCTTGGTAACCACCTCGAGGACCGTACCAGGGGTTTTAGCCAGGATCTATCCTCGCGAGCATCTCGTTTTTCCCATAGTCCGATAGCCGATAGGTGCTTAATCCTGTATCCGGCAGTCGGTGGCCGAAGTGGGTCAAGTCCAATCTCTGCTGTAAATTCGATCCGGTAATGACGTCCCTTTTCTAACTCAGCGCCACGATATTGCCCCCGGCGTGCGTGGGTTGTCGCCCGGCCCACCACTCCTGGAATTCATCCATGTCGAGGTAGCGGCGTTCGGCCCAGATTTCGTTCTGCTCG
>JAKAXK010000155.1 GCA_021827145.1 Pseudomonadota bacterium | reverse complement strand
GGCGCCTCCAATCCGGTTATATCTATCATTACGCGTTTGCGGTCATTCTGGGCCTCTTCGTGTTAATGACGTTCTTTTTGCACCACGGATAAGGCCTGTCATGATCGATGTTTACCGACACATAGCCCTGAGTATCGCGATCTGGCTGCCCATCGCCACGGGCCTCGTCATCCTGGCCCTCGGCTCGCGTGCCCCCGGCCTCGTGCGGCCCTTGGGCGCGGCGGGGGCGGGGATTACCTTCCTTGCCACCGTCCCGCTGTGGGGGCTTTTTCATGCCCATTCGTTTGCCATGCAATTCGGTGAGCGCGTGCCCTGGATACCCGCGTTTCACATCAACTATGCCTTGGGCATAGACGGTATATCGTTGCCACTCGTGCTGCTCACGAGCTTCATAGGCGTGGTCGTCATGATCGCCGCGGGACCCGCCGTCAAGGATCGCGTGGCGGAATACTTCGCCGCCTTTCTCATCATGGAAGGGCTTATGATTGGCGTCTTCTGTGCGCTCGATGCCATGCTCTTCTATGTCTTCTGGGAGGCTATGCTCATTCCGATGTTCTTGATCATCGGAATCTGGGGCGGACCCAATCGCGTGTACGCGACCATCAAGTTCTTTTTGTACACCTTCTTGGGATCAGTGCTCATGCTGATCGCCCTCTTGTACCTGCATTTCGAGGCGGGCGAGACCTTCAATATCGCATCGTTCTATAACCTGCCGCTCGGACGCACCCCGCAAATCCTGATATTCCTGGCCTTCCTGATCGCTTTCGCGGTCAAGATTCCGATGTGGCCCGTCCATACGTGGTTGCCGGACGCGCATGTCGAGGCTCCCACCGGCGGTTCCGTGGTGCTGGCCGCCATCATGCTGAAGATGGGCGCCTACGGGTTCGTGCGTTTCAGTCTGCCCATCGTCCCCCAGGCAAGCCATGAGCTCGCGGGCCTCATGATCACCCTGTCGCTGATCGCTATCGTCTATATAGGCCTGGTCGCGCTCGTGCAGGATGACATGAAGAAGCTCATCGCCTATTCATCCATCGCGCACATGGGTTTTGTCACCCTGGGCATCTTCCTCTTCCAGGACATCGCCATGGATGGGGCCTTGGTGCAGATGATTTCGCACGGATTCGTATCGGCGGCGCTGTTTTTGTGCGTAGGCGTCCTCTATGACCGCCTCCATTCGCGCGCCATCCACGATTACGGTGGGGTCGCAAACCGCATGCCGACCTTCGCGGCCTTTATGATGCTGTTTGCGATGGCCAATGCCGGACTGCCTGGAACCTCGGGTTTCGTCGGGGAATTCCTTGTGATTTTAGGCGCCTTCAAGGCTGATTTCTGGTACGCGGTGTTGGCGGCGACCACGCTCATCTCAGGCGCCGCGTATACGCTTTGGATGTACAAGCGGGTGATCTTTGGGGCGGCCACGAAGCCGTCCGTGGCGGGTCTTTCGGACGTGACGGGTCGCGAACTCTCGTTTCTCGCCCTGTTAGGCGCTGCCGTCCTGGTCTTGGGTCTGTGGCCGGCGCCCCTACTGCATGTGATGGCGGCGTCGGTGCATCATCTATTATTGCGGCCGGGCGTTCATCTCGCCGGCGCGACTCCTTAGGGTGGCACCATGGCGTATATAACACCGGTCTTGCCGGAAATCATCGTTTTGACCATGGCCTGCGTGATCTTGCTGGCGGATCTTTTTTGGAGGCGACGATTCAAGGGTTTGATGTATTGGGTGTCGCAGGCGACGCTTGTTGGCGCGGGCTTCGCGGCTTACCACATGCTGGGCGACGCACCCACTGTCATTTTTCATGGGATGGTGGCTGGCGATCGCTTGAGCGCCATTTTCCAGATTGTCATTTTCATCCTGACCATCGTCGTGCTCGCCTATTCACGTGCCTATATCGCTGAACGAGGGGTGTTCCGCAGCGAATATTTTGTGCTTGCGCTCACGGGTGTCGTCGGCATGTGTGTGATGGTGAGCGCGGCGCATTTCTTGTCGCTGTATCTTGGGCTCGAGCTCTTATCCTTGAGCCTCTATGCGCTGATCGCCATGCAGCGGGATTCCATCGGGGCGACCGAGGCGGCGATGAAGTACTTCGTTCTGGGCGCTCTCGCTTCGGGGCTCTTGCTCTATGGCATGTCCATGCTCTATGGCGTGACGGGTAGTCTTCGCATCGCACGAGTGGCCAGTGTGCTCGCCACGGTGCCCCCGCATGATCTGGTGGCGACGCTGGGTCTCGTTTTCGTGCTCTCGGGGCTCGCCTTCAAGCTTGGGGCGGTGCCCTTCCACATGTGGATACCGGATGTTTATGAGGGCGCGCCGACGGCGGTGACCTTGTACGTGAGCACGGCGCCCAAGGTGGCGGCGTTCGCGCTCTTCCTGCGCCTGTTGGTGCAGGGCCTCCATGGCCTGTCCGGGGCATGGCAGGAGATGCTCGTGATGCTTGCAGTCCTCTCTATGGGTATTGGCAATGTCATCGCTATTGCCCAAACCAACATGAAGCGGATGCTTGCCTATTCGGCCATAGCCCATATGGGCTTCCTCTTGCTGGGGCTTTTGAGTGCGCGTGTCGGCGGCTATGCCGATGCCTTGTTCTACGCCATTGTCTATGCGTTCATGAGCCTTGGGGCCTTCGGGACTATCATTCTGCTCTCGCGCAAGGGCTTCGAGGCCGAGCGCCTGGAGGATCTACGCGGCCTCCATCAACGCAGCCCCTGGTACGCCTGGATGATGTTGTTGTTTATGTTCTCGATGGCCGGCATTCCGCCGACCATCGGCTTCTACGCCAAGCTCGCCGTCATTCAGGCGGCAGTGAGTGCCGGCTTCTACGGACTGGCGGTGGTCGCGGTGCTGTTTTCGGTGATAGGCGCGTTTTATTACTTGCGCATCGTGAAGCTCATGTTTTTCGACACTCCCGTGGACGCCGCCCCGCTGCGCAAGGCGGGTGATCTCCGGTGGCTCCTGAGCGTCAATGGCGTGGCCATGCTGGTGGCGGCCCCCTGGGCCGGAACGCTGATCGCGATCTGCCGCGCCGCGGTACGCGGCCTGCCCTAGGCCGCGCCCTGACCGGGTGCGTATAAAGCCCCGTGAACGGAAGCGGCGCGGGCGCGCCCCGGTGTCCGGGGCCGCGTGGCCCCGCCGCCATCAGGCGCAGACGTCCTCAGATTGCGCCCTTCGCCCGCCGTGCCGCCCCAGTCGGCTTTAGGTGTCATCCAGACGTCACGAGGCTTCTGTATCCTTCCGCAGCCCGGCCCAGTTTCGAGTCGCGGCGTTGCCCCTGAAGGAGATTGGCTTGTCATGAAAAGATTGAAGAAGGCGACAGCGCTCGTTTGCCTCGTCGTGCTGCTTGCTCCCCTCGCTGCGTCGGCCGAGACCCGTATCCAGTCGGATATCGCCTATAGACGTGAGTTGATGGCGGCGATGCAATGGAACCTCGTGCGCATCGCCCAGACGCTTCGGCACCAGCGACCCTATGATCCCGCGCGCTTCGCGGCCGAGGGGCAAGCGCTCGCTTCGCTTGCCGCGCTCCCGTGGGTGGCATTCGTGCCGGGGTCCGACCGCGGGGCCACCAAGGCGAATGTACGGATTTGGCGCAATCCGCGCGCCTTCGGGGCGGCCGTGATGCGCTTCGAGGCGCTTGCCCGCACCTTGGCGCAGGCCACCTCGCAGGGCCCGCTTACGCGTGCCGCGCGTCCGCTCGAGCACGTGGCGGAGTCGTGCCGATCCTGCCACCATCGTTTCATTCGTTGACGGTCGCGCGATCCTGGCACCGCTCTTGCGCGGGTGCCTGGACCTGGGCCAGCACTTGCTCCTAGATCTGCAGGATGAGCCAGGTCCCAAGGCCGGAGAGAGCGAGCGCCAGCAGACCGACCCACGGTTGCGCGAAGCTCACATGCGGCGCGTCGGTCGCGGTATGCGTCGATGCCCGTCCCGTGATCATGGGCCGCACAAGATCGTGGCCCCCGATCATCCTATGCAAGATGACGGCGGTCACATGGGTGGCGATGAGCGCCAGGATGATGTCGAAGTTGAGCTTGTGAATATGCGTCAGGAAATCGCCTGTGTTCGAGCCAACCAAGCCGTTCAGGGGCCCCGATGTCAGGACATCGTCGGTTGCGAATAGCCCGGTGCCGGCTTGGGTCAACAGCGCGATCAGGAAGCCCACCACCGCCCACCCCCCGAGCGGGTTGTGCCCGTAGGCCGGCTTCGCGCCGGAACGCCACGATCTTACGTACGCCCAGGTCCGCCGAGGCGAGCATAGAAAATGCGAAAAGCGCGCGGTCCGACTTCCCACAAAACCCCATATCAGCCGGAAAAAGAGCAGCGTAAGTACCGCGTATCCACCCCACATATGGTAACGCAAGAAACCGTGCCCCAGATGGGCTGATGCCCACTCCCAGCCCACTAGGATCGCCAAGGTCCAGTGGAATGCTCGCGTTGGCACGTCCCAGATTCGCAGCTGCTCATGACTGCGAGGCCGGGGCCTTGCCTGTGCGCCACTTTTCATGCCAGATATCTCCTTTCCTTCACGCCATATCCTCATATTCCCGCCATATACGTAATATCGACAATACCACGAAAGCCGTAATGCTATCACGATAACTGATCCAGAAAGAAGGCTCCGATCGCCGGTAGCGCACCCCCACAAACTGTAAGAATTCCGTCACGAACGGAGGCCTGGAATGTCACATGACTACGGCAGAGTGGCGCCATAAAAGTTCCCGCAACCCAAAAAATAGTGGAGGAAAACCGCATCATGACGTCTCGCAAACGCTCTTCATCGGCGGCAAGAGTCG
>JAKAXK010000154.1 GCA_021827145.1 Pseudomonadota bacterium | reverse complement strand
TTGACAGGGGTTGCGGCAATCACAATAATGACCGGCTTTTGGGGCCGTTAGCTCAGTCGGTAGAGCATCTGACTTTTAATCAGGTGGTCGTTGGTTCGATCCCAACACGGCCCACCATAAAATCAAGCAGTTACTAAAAGTCTTCCCGCAAACATCCCGAGTTTGGTAACCTGTTGGTAACTTCAGAAACCAAAACGGGGGCAGGGATGGCATGCCTTCAGAAACGGTCAGGATCTTGGCGAGCCATCGTTAAGCGGAAGGGATATGGCGTCCAGACGCGGACCTTCGACAGTAAGGCTGATGCGGGGGCGTGGGCGCGGCGTATCGAGGAGGAGATGGATCGCGGAATATTCGTCTCCCGAATAGAGGCTGAATCCACGACGCTGGCCGAGGCCTTGGATCGCTACGAGATCGAGATCAGTTCCTATAAGCGCAGCGCCGATCGTGAACGGTCAACGATCACGGCATGGCGCGAATCGTCATTAGGGCAGCGCATGTTGGCGAGTATCCGGGGCAAGGACATCGCGCAGGCGGTCCGCGATCTAGAGGCGCGGGGGCTGGCCCCGAACTCGATTCGGATACGTCTCGCCTTGCTCTCCCATCTCTTCAATGCCGCCCGCACCGCCTGGGGCATGGAGTCCCTGACGAACCCCGTGGACCTCGTCAAGGGCCAGCGCCCCAAGCTCCCCGGCGGCCGCGACCGGCGCCTCGTCGGCGATGAGCAACCCCGTCTCCTGGCCGCCGCGCGGGCCTATGACGCGGGCCCTCATGCGGGGGTCGGTATCGCCGATATCATCACCTGGGCGATCGAGACCGCCATGCGTCGCGGGGAGATCGCCGCCATGCGCTGGGACCACCTGGACCGTAAGGCCCGGGGGCTCCTGATCCCGGAAACGAAGACCGGGACGCCTCGCCGGGTGCCGCTCTCCACGGCCGCCTTGGGCGTCCTGGACGTCCTGGACGTCCTGCCCCGGCGTATCGATGGCCGGGTATGGGGCATAGGCCATTCCATCTACAATGTGCGCCCCGATTCGATCTCCCAGGCCTTCGAGAAGGTCTGTAAGGCGGCTGGGGTATCGAGGGCCTGACCTTCCACGACCTGCGGCATGAGGCGACCTCACGGCTGTTTGAGAAAGGGTTGAACCCTATGCAGGTGGCCGCCATTACAGGGCATAAGACCTTGCAGATGCTGAAGCGGTATACGCACTTAAGAGCAGACGATTTGGTGGGGATGCTGGGGTAGGCCGTTTGGGCCCGTTACTAGTGGGGTGCTCCGCTTATATTTTGTGTCTTTAAATATCAAGGTCGAGAAGAAATTCAAGGACGCCATGAAAGATTGTGGCTAGGAATCAACCACTGGGGGTGGTCACGAAAGGCCGGTTATCGGCCAAAGTAGACCCTAACGCCTTGTACTAAAATGGCCGGTATCGGCCACAACCAGCCGGTCAAGCTGTTCCATATTTAGCCGTTCACTATATTCGTTGGTTCGGCTCGCATGCGCTAGTCGGCGAGAGCGCAGAAGTGCGGACCACCGATTTCTTCGGGAAATATTTCCGGCAAAGTCGCGTCGGGCTCTAAACGCGCCCCTCGTCCGAAGGCAGTGAAAACCCTTGCATGTCGGGAAAACAGACATTATACTTAATTCAAGTCGCCAAAAGACACGGATATGGTAGCTCTCACACTCGTCCGACCGCCTGCCAAGATTGTGCCGTTCCCCTCGACTACCGTCGAGGCAACACTGCGCGACGAATTGGTCGAGGCTGTAAAGATCGAGGCATCAATTAGGGGCGTAGGTCTGCCCGTGGCACGGGCAGACATTGCCAAGGCATCGGTTCACATAGACTCGTTGGTGGTCGTTTCAATCCTGTGCGCAGTTGAAGAGATTGTCGGGTTCGAAGTGCCTGAGAGCGTGGTTCGGGTAGGTGGATACACTTCAGTCGACAGTGCACTCGGCCAACTTTTGCCCAATTTAGAGAAACTGTGGGCGAGAAAGAAAGGAGCGGAATCATGACCGAACTTGCAGTTCATCAGGATAACGATGACGAAGCGCGCCGGCACCTGGGCGGCCGGCTACGTGAAGCTCGTAAGTATCTCGGCCTCAAGCAGGAAGAGGTCGCAACGTATTTGAAGATCCCACGAACTGCCCTGACGGATATCGAGAACGGTCAGCGCCGCGTCGAGGCAATCGAACTTGCCAGGCTTGCTAAGCTGTACCGTCAGCCGGCGGGCTATTTCACCGGGGAAGACGCTGCGGCGAGCTTGCCAATCGATGTGGCCCATCTGGCGCGTAAGGCGGCGGACCTGTCGGAGCAGGACCGCACCGAGCTCGGGCGGTTCGCTGAATACTTACGTGCTCGATCGCGCGCGGCACGACGCTGATCTATGGTGGCCGCGGATTATCGGAGCGCTGTCCGCGCTGGCACGAAGGCCGCGGCGCGGCTGCATCGGCAACTTGATTTGCGTCAGCAGATCGAGGCGACTGGCGGCAACGTCGACGTCTTTGCCGCAATCCATGCCTTGGAACTACCGCTGCTCGTGCGACCCCTGCAAGGGCTCCTCGGTGCTTATCTGAGCGATCCTGGACCAGGCATCCTTGTTACCACCCAACGTCCGATGAGCATTCAACGGTTCACTGCGGCTCATGAGCTCGGCCACTTTTACCTGCAGCATCCCCCCAGCCTTGACGACGACAGCATCCTGCGGCGGATGCCACTGCAAGCACAGCCGACAGGCGAATTTCAGGAGGTTGAGGCCGATGCATTCGCTGTTGAGTTCATGATGCCTCGATGGATCGTCGCTTGGCACGCGGCTCGACAGGCCTGGACCACTCGCGATTTTCGGCGACCAAGTACCGTTTACCAGCTTTCGTTGCGGATTGGTGCAAGTTACGAGGCTACTTGCTGGACGCTCGCCCACCACAAATTCATCAGAGCAAAGCAGGCCCGCGAGCTTCTTCAGACCAAACCGCGCGAGATGAAGGCCGCGCTGCTTGAGTCCTGCCAGCCCCGGGATTACCGCTGCGACGTCTGGCTACTCACCGAGCGTGATGTGGGAGTCCGCATCGACGGCAGCCGCAACGACCTCTTTGTTCTCCGGCTCGAGGAACACAGCGGCGGGGGCTATCTCTGGGATATTGACCAACTCAAGAGGAGCGGTTTTGCCGTCGTTCGTGATGATTTGCGGGCGATTGACGGTGAAGGCGTCGGCGGTCCTGTCATCAGACGCGTGACAGCAACGCCACCGGACACCTATCGCGGACGGCTCGCAATCGACGAGCGCCGACCATGGGATCCTTGCCCGCCGCTTGCGACCCTTGCTTTGGACGTCGATCTCACTGGTCCGGAGCAAGAGGGGCTCTCGCGCGCTGAACGGCGGATGCTGCTTGAAGCCGTATGAGAAACATTAAAATATCGGTCGATCTGCGTGGATCTTTCGGCACTGCCCGCGATCAAGGGGCGCGCCCTACCTGTCTGGCCTTCGCAGCAAGCGATGCGCATGCCAGTTTACGTGCAGGTTGGGTGCCGTTATCATGTGAATATGCCTTCTTCCAGGCGCAACGGCGCGCCGGTCGAAATCCGCATACCGGTGCGCTTTTGTCCTCGATACTCGAAGCGCTCCGCATGGACGGTCAACCCGAAGAGAGCGGCTGGCCCTATTTATCAGCAACGCCCACCGATGTAGCGCTATGGACGCCGCCTAGCGAGATCGGCGAGCTGTTCGGCCGTGATGGCGCCACTATCAACCATTCTATCGAGCGCATCATCAAGAAATTGGATCAAGAGCGCCCCGTAATCGTGCTGACGACGCTATCGCACGCTTTTTATCAACCTAACCCACAGGGCGTCATCGATCCGGCGCCTGACGAGGAACCAGTGCATAACCGACGCCACGCTGTCGTCGCGGTCGGCCACGGGAAGGTCGACGATCAGCCAGCCATCTTAGTGCGCAATAGTTGGGGGCCGAGCTGGGGGGACGCGGGGTACGGCTGGCTTACAATAAATTTCCTTGCCCCCCGCATCTATGCGGCTGCGATCCTGCTGGAGGAGGTCGATGTACTTGCCGATCCCGTCGCAGCCTGACTGCGCGAGCGCTTGGCGCGAAGCGGTGCGCGCCGTTGATCTTGAACCTGGGCACAAGGCCTACAATGTTATCATTGACATTACAGACCCGATTGCTCATGCGACACTGGGGAACCCCCGTATTGCGGTTGTAGATGAGTTCTTGTCTGACTGCAAGAAGTCGGTGGAGGCGGTCGCTAACACCATTTTTCCCGTCGGCCTTTATCGGCGCTACGGCGCACCTGATTTCTTCGATATTTTCCGCGACAAGGTTCTGAGGAAGGTTCGGCGAAGCGAGCGCTGGTCTGGTTATTATTTTGAGCGGATGATCCAATATCCGGTGCCTGAAGGCGAAGCACCGAATCAGCTCTGGGATATCGTTGAACGTCTCAACAATGAGGATGTACGGGCACTAAACAAGTTCGAGTTGTCACTGTTCGATCCGGTCAGGGATGTCGATAACTCACCTTATGGTGGACAGTGCCTCAGTTTCTTAAGTTTTAAACTGATTCCTGGGGCAGAAAAGACGCTGGCGTTAACAGCTATGTATCGCAATCACTTCTACATCGAAAAGCTGCTGGGCAACCTGATTGGTCTTGGCCGTCTAATGGATTTTGTCGCCCAAGAGGCGAGCCTCAAGGTGGGCCCGCTCACAGTCATTTCTACCCATGCCGAGATTGACCAACCTCACCACAACGGGAGCCCGATTAGCCGGTCCGACATTACTGCGATGATTGCAGAAT
>JAKAXK010000153.1 GCA_021827145.1 Pseudomonadota bacterium | reverse complement strand
GCTGAGGATGACAGTCGCCACTGGGCCTGGAACCCCAATGAAGAGCACGGCGACAACTTGGCTGCGCTTTTGAAGGCATTCGTGGAACGTCTACGGACGCTGCCCGAATCGGATGCTTGTGAGCTGGCTAGATTGGTTATCCAAACAAATGTGCTCGCCGTCATTTGGGCGCGTCTTTTTATGGTTGGTGCGCAGCGTCCCGCCGATCTCGGTGCGCTGCTATGGCCTTATGCGGTGCAGTCACCATTCTTGCTGTGCATGGATACGCAAAAAGACGCCATTGACCTCATTGCCGCTCAGTATTCGAGTGAGGTGGTGCCCGAGAGGCAGAGATTCGAACAAGCCGCGTTTGATCTCAGAATCGCGGACGATGAAAATGCGGAGTTGCAACGCAACACATTTCTTCTCCGCCTTTTTGGGGCTATCGGACGCGAGCAACTTACGACGGCCGAAGCCCGAGCCTTTCTGGGCAACCATATAACGGATGCGGGCGGAAACGTGCCGAATTCGCGGCCGTTCCGGATTGAGGTGTCGACCCACGCTTTTGAAGCATCCGATTGGTTTCGGCATCAAGGTGTAGAGGTCGCGCTACCCGCAAATCAAGACTTGTGGGCGGAAGCCAATCGAATCAGGTCCGAACTGGGACTTGGAGGGGCACCGTCGGTCCCCATCCGTAATATTCGTGAGACGATGTCATCGTTGCAGGGGCTCATGGAGGCAGCAAAGGGCAGCCTTGCAGTGGGAACGGCGCCCGCTATTACGGATCTTGCGATGGGGATTGCTGCTGCTGGCGCGAAGGCCTTGGCTAACCTTGAATCCGCTCCTTTGCGGGAACAGCCGACTGTTTTAGGGGATCTGGTTACGCTAACGCTGGAATTGACCAATTATCCCGCACCAGAAGCCGCGCCAGACCAAGAGGTACGGTTTGAACAAGATCAGAACTGGGGGTTTCCTGTCGCTCGCATCGAAGCGGGGCAAGCGGCTATCAGATTGTGCCAGGTCGACTCCCAAACGGCCAAACGCATTCTACCAAGTCTTGATGCGTTGCTGTGTGATCCGCATCCCGCGGTTCGTTCACTCGTTGCCGAGAATTTGACAGCTCTATGGAAGACGGACCGTGCGGAGATGTGGCGCCTGGTCAAACAGGTAGCCGAGACCGAACCGAATCGGGCGGTGCTCCGCCTATTCGTGCAAAACTGCTTAGGGCCGCTCCTTCATGCCGACCCGAACCAAGTGGAGGGGCTGGTTCTAGGTATCCTTGCTCGGGCAGGTGACCCTAAGGAAACACCAGTGGCGGCTCTTCTAGGCGCACTAGCCGAATTGGTCACCTTCTTGTGGGTTTCGCATGGGCGGCTCAAGGCGAGACGCTTGCTTCAGAACTGGCTTACAGGTATCCCTGATCACGAACCTGAACTGTCACGGGCCATTGCCACTCTTCGCGGGGCGCTCGTTCTTGGATATGGAAACGACAACCCAGTCGACAGAGCCATTCGTCAGCGCGCCCAGCAATTTGCGGTCTGGGCCGTGAACGCCAGTGCCAGCGAGCTTGAACGCTACCTCGCCGCCGTCAGTGATGGGTCGCCCATGTCCAACGAGACAGGCAAGATTAACGCGGGAATTATCAACAGCATCGCAGAGCAGCTTTATTTTGGTTCGGGTGCTTTTCGTGGTGGCTCGCGCGCAGAACAAGTTATCTTGGATAAACTGGAGGCAAAAGGGGCCTTTTTGACCGATATCGCGGATATACTCCACCGTATCGGAGACGTGGGTTTGCCTGCGACGATCCATCATCTGATCGACCTTCTAGACTTCCTTGCCCCTGGTGACCCCGCGCTGGCGTTCGATCTGGTTGCCCATGCGCTTCTGAAAGCGGGTAAGCAGTATGGCTACCAGTTCGAATTGCTTGGAGCAGATCGCTTCGTTCAGGTGATCGGACGGTTTCTTGCGGATAATCGGGAGATATTCGTCGACCACGCCCGCCGCCGCACCCTCATCGCTTGCCTGGACGTATTTAGCGAAGTTGGCTGGCCTGCGGCCCGCAGGCTCGTGTACCGGCTTCCCGATCTCTTGAGATGAGTGATGTGCGGGATAAGGCCCGTTTCAAGGAGTCGCTTGAGACGTTGGTTAAAGGTTTTACGGCAAACCACGGAGTATCAGCGGATATCGGTGCTGGCAATGGAAGCCGTCGCGAGCATCAAACCCGGAGCGATGTTATCGACGGCATGCTCACAGGGCTTGGCTGGACCCTGACGCAGCAAGACCGCGATATGTGGGAAGAGGTAAGGGTTAAAGGCGAAAGGACGCTCTATCTCGATTATCTTGGCAAAGATTTTCAGTCACAGACTCCACTGCTCATCGTCGAGGCCAAAGCGGAGGGCAAGCCCGTTGTCTCTCTTTCGAGCTCAAGCATTGCCAATCTTGGTGCGGATACCCAGAGCGTTGATGATGCGACTGTGGTTGCCTGCGCGGTAGATCACATTAAGGAAGGCGGTGATGTGGCTTCTTCACCCGTCACGCGAGAATGGGCGGAGTGGATTGAGAAGCTTCGGGATTACGTCTCCAGCGTTTATGAGAACAGCGGTCATCGCGTCAAACGCGTGGCGATCACCTCAGGACGGTGGCTTGTCATATTCTGCGACCCCGTCTTGGCTTTTCTCGAGCGTGGCCGCGCGGCCGACTCGGGCATTCTGTGTTTCCGAGAAGATGATCTTGTCCAGAAATCCGATGAAATCCACGATTGGCTTGCCCGAACTGCGCTTGTTTGTGAGCCGCCGGAGCGGCTCAGGCCCACGCAGTTGCGGGCCCATGTAGCCGGCAATGATATCGCACAGACCTTTCGCGCCCTATGGGTAGCTTACGGAAAAACGGGCGCTCATTTTGACGCCCGCCCCCAGATAACGGTTTATCCGGCACTACTTCTGCGATGCCATGACGGCCGCTTTATAACAGTCATGGGTGACCTTCATGGGGGATTTGTCCTCCCCTACGAGGACCATCGTCTTGCTCAGCACATCAGCAATGTCACTGTCTGTTCAGACGACCTCCTGCAGACCGTAGGCGCGGAACTCGAGACCACCTTTGTACCCGTCGGCATAGAGGGGTTTCCCGGGTTCGGCGGGACGCTTGAGCAATTGCCGGCGCTTACGGTGCGCCCGCCAATGGCGCAGGCTGGACGCGCACCACTAATAAAGCCCACGCCGAGTCACGCGAACGAGTTCCTGTTGGTGACCGGGATTAGCTCCCACTACCTAGGTCTTCAAGCGACCGTTGCGAATTGCCGCTTCCATGACTGGAAGGTCTGCCATGACCTGGGGCAGCATAAGAGCAATTATCAGGTTGTCGCGAGAAGCGTCACGCCTCGTTCCTTTTTTTATTCAGGGGAAGAGTATCATTGCGCGCACCGTGTGGTGCATGATCGGCGTGATGCGCGCTGTCACATTGACGCCTTCGAGGAATTTCTCTGCTGCCGCACGTGCACATTTCAGGCGTTATGCTGGCCTGCTGACGAGGATTGCCGGCTTCCGTGTGGTTCCTGAGGCGGGACATTCGCGTGGGGGCGACGCTGCAGGTCCGCCCTGGCATTCCGGTACTTTAGTAACGCCCGCCCGGTAGATGTCTAGATCTCCCGTCCAAACGTTTGCATCAGGAAATCCACGAAGCTGCGCAGCTTAGGTGGGCGATAGCGATCCTGGTGGTAGACGATATGCACAGGCCGTGACGGCATTTGATACTCCGGAAGTGGGTGGAACAGTTGGCCCGCGCGCAAGTCCTCGCAAATGAGGGCATTAGGGAGCATGGCGATTCCAACGCCGGCGGTCGTAGCCTTCTTTAAGCCTTGGTGAGCACGGCCACTGTATCTGATGGTCCCAGGGGGTATTGTGATCAGGTTTCGTGAGGGACATAAGGGAAGTCCCCCTCAGAGATCTTGATCACCAAGGCCTCCTCGGGGGAGTCTCCGGTTTCGAGACCAAGGAGACCCCACCAGTGTGCCATAACTTGTTGCAAGACCCTGCGTTTTTTCGTTTTCTCTCGCGTATCGATGCCGAACTGGCCGCCGAAGCCCGGCGATGCCGTTGCCCCCACTGCGCCGGACCCTTGCATGTCGCGGATTACCCCCGCAAGCCGCGCGGTTGCCCGGTGGCGGTGCGCGCCGAGTATGCCCACCGACTGAGCTTTACCTGTGGGTGGTGTGAGACACGCACGACCCCGGCCTCGGTGCGGTTCCTGGGGCGCCGGGTGTATGTGGCCCTGGCGCTGATGCTGGTCTCGCCGCAAGGAGGGATTGCCGCCCGCGCCGTCGCCGATCGGCTCGCGGTCTCCCCGCGGACGCTTTCGCGGTGGCGGACGTGGTGGCGCCACATCTTTCCGACCACCCCGTTTTGGCGATCGGCGCGCGCCCGCTTCCTGTCGCCGGTGGCATCCGAGCGCCTGCCGGAGAGCCTGTGGGCACGCTTTGGGGCCCCGACTTGTCCCGAGCGCATGGCGCAGATCCTGGTGTTCTTGAGCCCCCTGGGAAGCACCACGATGGGCGCGTAATCCGAGGGACCGCGCGATCCCCGCAGAGGATGCCGCTGGCACGGCCCCCGACCCTTCTCTACGCTCGACGCTTGAGCCATCTGGGGCTGGCATCGGCGGGGAGGAGACGCGAGATGGAAGGCAACGACGGCACGCAAAAGCGTGACCGATGGGCGCGGCTGCGCTTTGCGGTCATAGGACCCTTGTTGGCGGCACCACCGGCGCCCGGGGAGCTGCAAACGGCGCTGGCGGCCCTGGCCCAGCGCCCCTGGGTAACCGCTCCATAA
>JAKAXK010000152.1 GCA_021827145.1 Pseudomonadota bacterium | reverse complement strand
ATCCGCATTCATCTGGCGTTGCTCTCCCACCTATTCAACACCGCCCGCACCGCCTGGGGCATGGAATCCCTGACGAACCCTGTGGACCTCGTGAAGGGCCAGCGCCCCAAGCTCCCCGGTGGCCGCGACCGCCGCCTCGTCGACGACGAACTCCCCCGCCTCCTGGCGTCCGCCCACGTCTACGGCGGCGAGATCGGCCCGATCATCACGTGGGCGATCGAGACCGCCATGCGGCGCGGGGAAATCGCCGCCATGCGCTGGGAACACTTGGACAGGCGCGCCCGGGTGCTCCTGATCCCGGAAACGAAGACCGGCACACCTCGACGGGTACCGTTGTCCGTAGCGGCGCTGGCGGTCCTGGATAGCCTGCCAAGGCGTATCGACGGGCGCGTGTGGGCCATGCGCCCCGACTCGATCAGTCAGGCCTTCGAGCGCGTCTGTAAGGCTGCCGGGATCGAGGGCCTCACCTTCCACGACCTACGCCACGAGGCCACCTCCCGGCTGTTTGAGAAGGGGTTAAACCCTATGGAGGTGGCCGCCATTACGGGGCACAAGACCTTACAGATGCTGAAACGGTATACGCATCTGCGGGCCGAGGATCTGGTGGGGAGGTTGGGGTAGTGTCAGCCCCGTCGCCACACCGCCACCGCTGACAAGTCGATAATCGCCGACCGTACCGGCTGGCGTGGATCCTGCCGCGCCTCCTTCTCCTCCCTCTTGCGTGCCCGATACCGCCGGGCCGCTTCGGCGTTGCGGATGGCACGCGGCACCGGGCTGGCGGGACGGCCGCGCCGTGGGGCCTTGGTTTTTGCGTCGCCGACCATGTCGACTCCTGGCCCCCTTGGTTTGCTTGCTCATGTGGTGGCTCCTATGGTGTTTCTGTGCCTATTATAGATGACGCGTCATATTTATTCAAGCAATTTCAATGATGCGTCATCGAAAATAGGGGCATTTTTGGGCACGGTGGGAGGGGGTCGGCGGTGCAGGCCTGTTGGCCTACCTCTGGTTGGCCTACCTCTGGTTGGCCTACCTCTGGTTGGCCTACTCAGTGGCCTACCGGAGTGGTCGGCGGCGCCGTACCTGCCCCTCCGGTCTTCAGCCCCATCCGCCAAGGTCCGGCCCCAACCCACTCCTTCGCGCGGCTTTTGGCGTTTTGGTCTCTGCGGCCACGGTGTGTCGCCGGGCGCCTACAAGCGCCCGGCTCGCGGGTGTTTATGCCGCCTCCTGCCCCTGGTCGGCCAGTAATCCCTTAATGAAGGCGTGCGCCTTGGAGGCCTGCGCGGCGGCCGTCAAGATGGCCTTCTTGTCGCTCTTGAGAATCGCGACCCAGTGCGACAGATAGTCCGCGTGGTCGGCCAGGGTGCTGCCGATGATCCCCAGGTCGGCGGCCAGGAACGCGGACCCCATCTCCGCAATCAGCTCCTCGAAGGCGTAGGCGGCATCGCCAAACCGTCCGCTAAAATCGCGGGCCAGGCGCGACGCATGGCCGGTGCTGTGGGTCAGTTCGTGAAGGGCGACACTGTAAAACGCCTCGGCGCTAATGAAGGCCTCGCGGGCTGGTAGGTGGATCTCGTCGCGGCTTGGGATGTAACAAGCTTGCGTCCCGCCAGTCTTGATAGGTGCGGGGCTGGCGGCTAGGATGCGCTCTGCGTCCTCGATGGCCTGGAAGGGCGCGCGGACTTCCCGCACCGGGGCCTCGATTCCGTCCACTTGGTCGAGGTTAAAGACGGTAAAGCCTTTCAGAACCGCGCCCTTGACGATCTCGGTCTCGCCGGTCTCGTGGTTGGTCGATTCCGCCTCCCATGGCTTGTAGAAGACGCAATGCGTGCCGTGCTCACCCTTGCGTACCTGGCCGCCCTTGTCGGCTGCCTGCTTGTACGTGAGCCAGCAGGGGGAGGTGTAGGCGTTCTGGAGGCCTGCGGCCCAAAGGATGAGAGTGTTTATGCCCTGGTAGGGCTTGCCCGTGGTGAGGTTTAGCGGTAACGATGGCTGACTATCCCAAAGCCTGCGGCCTGTTGTGCGCGCGGTCTCCATGGCGGCTAGAATCTGGTCGGTGATTTGCTGGTGAATGTCGGTCTTCACCCCTGCGGATTGTTGAGGCTTGAACCCCTCGGGGTTGACTTGGGTTCTGGCATCCGTCTTGCGCTTGTTCGTATTCATGGTCGTCTCCTGTTGTGGTCCTGCGTCTTGCGTCGGCTCTCGCCCCTCACGAACAGCCGGGGAAGTGAGCGGTTTTTGGCGACCGGCAGACTCCGTGACAACGGCTTTATCGTTGGCGCGGGGGATGCAAGGGAGACGCGAACGGACCCGGCATGGGGGCGAGAGGTGACGCTTGCAGGACCACGGAGACGAATGGAGAATGAGCGCGGATGCCGGGCCTAAGACTTAAGTTTGGGGGTACTAGGGTAGCGGGTAGGGGTGAGATCGTGGTTTCTGGGGCTTCTCAGGCGGCCATTTTTCGCCATGTCCACGAAAAAGGGCCCTTGCGGGGCCCTTGTAGTGGTTACAGGTTTATGGCCGGTACCCCAGCTTCTAGCGCTTGCATAAGCAGATCGCGCTCCGCGCGATCTGCATCCGTTCCGTGCATCGGCAGACAAGCCGGGGTGGCGGCGATCAAAGCCTTGACCTCTTCGATCGGCGCATCGCATCCCGCATTGCGTACCGCAGCCCGCCAGTCTGCGACCGCAACACATTCCGGGCCATCGGCATCCGCGTAGTAGTCGAACGTGCATGCGCAATCTTGCGTTTGTTTTTGCATGTTGTCCTCCCGGGACATGGTTTTTGAAGCGGACTCAACCGTAAACCTCGCCACTTAATATGTCAATACCTATGGAATTGCCGGTATACAATAACACACACTCAAACCGCGTCTTCCCATGGAAGTCCTTCACTGTTCAGGCCTTCCGCATCATCCCCGACACGGTCGGCGACTTGTCCGGGTTTCGCAGGCACCACAGGCAACCGTAATTCCCGGTTCGACTGGATCAAGAGTGCGCGGATCTCGCATCGTGCGCCCTTCGGAATCAGCGTAGCCTCCGCGACGACGAAGTCCCCCACCTCGAGGCGTTCGGCCACACGCGCCCCTGCCTCGTCAACCACAATCAAGGAAAACGGATCAGACCCTCCTGAGATCACGATCGTCCACACAGTCCGCCGCCACTTATATGTGGAGGACGAGACCGCCAGCACCTCGCCCGCTATCACGACCTTGCAGATGTTTCCTAGCTTTTCCAGTTTCATGAGCCCCCCCTTTTTTTAAGGAATGCCCGGCCCAACAGCTTGGCTCCAGATCGTGTTAGCCATCGCCGAGGAGTTATTGTTGACCGAATAATTGAGCCCACTCTGCCCGGCCCCAACCCCGGCTTGCACAATCCCCGGATACTGGATGTTCTGGTTGATGTAGGTGTTGGTCGCAGCATTGATCGTGCTTGCACCCATCGTACAGGCCTGGCTCAGCAAAGAGCCAAACAGGTTCGTCGGGAAGTCGAAATTGAACGCCGCCCCCAGGTTCTGGATCTGTGAGAGACATTGTTGTAGTGGTCCGCTCGCCATGGGCGCATTAGCCGTCCGGATCTGCTGGGCGGCGACGGCCGTATTTGCGTTCGTGGCGGTCTGAGTGGCGTTATTCATCCAGCCGCAACTAGCGGTTGTGGCTAGTGCCAGTGCTGGCCAGCCCATCATCAGTAGTCCCAGTATCCCTATGCTTGCCTTGGTCATGATCTCAGTCTCCTTATGCTGCGTTCTTCTGTTGTCCTGATCCCGACGGGATTTCAAGGCGCCCGGCCACGAGGTCGGCAAGGCGCTGACCGCTGATAAACACCACCCCCACGGCCGCGACCCTGCTTTGGTCGCCCGTGCGGCCCGTGTGGACAAACAAGCCTTGATGGGGGAACACCAGTTCAGCGAAGGCCCGCACATGGGCAGGGTTGATTGCAGATGCGTAGCGCTTACATTGGATGGGCGTCCAGCGCCGTTGGTCGGGGAGACGCACATGCCCATCGATGCCACCGTCGCCGGAGTAGCGTGTGCCACGCCGGACACGCCAGCCCATATCTGCAAACGACTGGAGCGTCAGTTCCTCGAAGGTCAATGGATCGACCTTGCGCAGGTAACCGAAGGCTCGCGGTGCCCCTCCCGGCTCCTGAAGCCATGGCCTGATCTTCCTTAGAGTGCGCTTGCCCTGCCGGATGCGTCGGCGATGACTGCGGGGCAGGAATAAGCAACGGAACTGGTCCCAAAGCCGTGCCCTATTCATCCCCGCACCCCCGCATCCGTCCGCGCCGCCCTATTGGCCTGCTGGGCGGCCATCTGCGAGATCATCATCGCCATGCGCTCCGTCAGCCGGAGTTCCGTGTACTGCATGTGCATGCGCACCGCATCCATGAGCGCGACCTCGCGCAGGAGGCCTTGCGTGTTTTTCGTGACAAGGCCCGCGTACCAAGAAGGGTTGGCGTAGCGCGCGGCGACCTGCAAGCGCGTCAACGCATTGTCCGAGATGTGCCCGTTCACGACCCCGGGCGGCACCCCACCGCTCTTATCCGTCATCGCCGCCCAGGTATCAGACGGCCATGTGCCGACGTTCAAAGACGCCGTATGAAGCGCTACGATCATCGCCTCAGTCTCCTGGGGCACCGCCAGACGCGCGGTATCGACGCGCACGGCCGCATCGTAGCGCATCGCACTCGGCGAGGGATTCGAGGTCGCCGGGATCGCGGGCAGGGGATACGGAGCCGTGTCGGCGTTGATCCATTGCGAGGCGATGCCGGACTGCGTCGGGGATAGGCTGCCGCCCGGCACGAAAGATC